>JAEEMG010000001.1 GCA_016283095.1 Paludibacteraceae bacterium
CCTCGGTGTCCCTTAGTATCATAAGCTGAAACATTACCTTCAATCTCGCAGTTTGAAATCGTGGAATTGTTCTCAGCATGAATCGAACCATAATAATAAGACTTGTTGTTCTTCACCACACAACTATCCATAACGGAATTGCTAAGATAGACTGTATTATCAAGTGAATTCGAATATGTGTTGTCTATAATCTGACTGTTCTTTATTGTAGATTTGACCGCATATATCGCAGATCCACTGTTTGATGCCTTATTGTTCTTGATGATACAGTTGTTGACTGTGGTGTTTGTGTTGATGTTCAATCCTCCTCCTTCTGCCGCTTTTCCATTCTGGATCGTGAATCCGTCAACAACAACTGCCATCGAATCCACAAATCCATAATTCTGGGTAATGACACGTCTTACATTCTTTCCATCTATGATTGTTGGATTATTCGCTGTGTCTCTTGCTGCTAAAGATTTCTCATTTCCTGAGAATCCTCCATACAAGCTTATGCCAGATGCAAGGTTTACAACAGTTGAAAGGGTTGTGTCACCGTAATACGTACCGGTCGCAACCCATATCTGATGTTTCTTGCCGTCTGCCGACGCTGCAAAAATAGCCTGCTGGATATCGCCGAACGCTGATGTCCAGCTTGTTCCATCTCCGGTTGAACCAGCCTTCACATATATAATATCTCCGCTTTTCAACACCGGTGATTTTGTATGGGCAGACTCGATTGCTCCCATATCCACAGCGCCACCCTGCTTTCTTGCCTTTCCTAACAAGTCAAGTGAGTCTACCACTTCCTCTCCAGCATTGATACAGTATGAATTTGCTGACAATGAGTAATCGCCGTTCTCCGCATCAGTAAACGCGGCATACATCATCGATCCGTCCATGTTGCCATCTATAAATGTTCCTTCGAACATATTGTTATGGATCGTGTTTGTTCCTTCCTTTGCCAGAATATTGCTGTAATTGGCTGCTGTCTTGTTTCCTACTATTATCGAGTTCTTCAATGTACTGTTGTACATATAGATGACATTAGGATTCTTTGTCACATTGCGTACCACCGTACTGTTGATCATCGACACGCCTCCATTCATATAGACGGTTCTGTAATCGCTGACACATGTGTTGTCGCATATCAGACAGTTTGAGATTCTTGCCTTTGAATTATATGCCACTAATATGTTCGATGATACTGTATTGCCTGATATCTGACATCTGTTGATCTTGCTGTATGAAAGATATACCAAAGCCGAAGAACTGTTTGACGTATTATTACGAACCATACAAGCCTCGATTAGGACATTATCGTCGCTTGCTTCTATAATATTTGTGCTTACGTTTGTGTTTCCTTCAAACAGACATCCTCTCATGACAGTTCCGTTTCTTAGATCTACACATGAACCTGATCCGTTAGTGTTCACAAACTTACAGTTGGTCACCTCGGTTGCATTGAAATATGATCCTTCACTGCTTCTTTCTGAACTGTTGCCTGATATCTCACAGTTCGTCACTTTGGATCCGCTCTCTGCACATATTCCACTTTGATAGTATGATTTGTTGTTCTTCAAAACACAACTGTCCATCACACTGTGTTTCAACTGAACTGTGTAATACTGCCCACTCAAAGATGAGTTGCCTACAATCTGTGTGTTCTTGATTGTCGCGTTTGTGGCATATATCGCGGAAGCTCGGCTTGAAGCCTGGTTCGCTTTGATGATACAGTTGTTGACTGTGGTGTTTGTGTTGATGTTCAATCCTCCTCCTTCTGCCGCTTTTCCGTTCTGGATTGTGAATCCGTCAACTACTACAGCCATTGAATCTGCAAATCCATAATTCTGGGTTATGACACGTCTTACATTCTTTCCGTCCAATATTGTAGGGTTATTCGCAATGTCTCGTGCGGCAAGCGATGTCTCCGTTCCTGCGAATCCGCCATACAAGCTAACTCCTTTCTCAAGACATATTACAGAAATTCCAGACGTTGTGTCTCCATAATATGTTCCTGCGGCAACCCATATCTGATGTTTCTTGCCATCACATGCTGCTATTTTTACGGCCTCACTGATATCTCCGAATGCAGACTTCCAACTTGAGCCATCACCATTCGAACCATTCTTTACATAAATGACATTACCTAAAGTTGGGACATTCGCTATCTTATATTGAGACTCGATAGCTCCCATATCTACAGCTCCATTCTGGGTTCTGGATTTGCCTAACAAATCTATTGTGTCATCAACATTCTTACCTCTATTAATACAATATGATTTTTCAGATAGAGAATAATCTCCCTTTTCTGGATTTGTAAACGCTGCGAAACGCTTCGAACCTGTAATATTACAGTCTCCTGCAAAACCTCCCTCAATCATAGAATATGAGATACTATTTGATCCACTCAAGCTAAAATAGCCTTGAAATGATTTTACAAACTCAGTACCGACTATGATTGAATTTGTCACTGAAGAGTTATACAATTCAACCGCATATGATGCACCCGTCTCATTATCAGCAAAAGTCGAATTTATTATTTTTGAATTATTAAAACGGAATGGCAGAGAAGATGCTTTTGAATTCTTATTGCCATATACTAACGAATTTGAAAGAGTCGATGAGTTAAGTATATTCACAATGTTATGGTTATTATCAACTACATTGTTGAATACCTTACAACGGCTCATTGATGAAGAATTATTAACATATACGATTTCGTAGTTAATTCCTTCATTATCGAATATTTCCGAATCCTCTATTTTAGAGTTATACTGAATATGTATAACGCTATTTGACGAACTTATATTGTTAGAGATCAAACAATT
The DNA here is from genome assembly GCA_016283095.1 of Paludibacteraceae bacterium. GTDB lineage: Bacteria > Bacteroidota > Bacteroidia > Bacteroidales > Paludibacteraceae > UBA1723. The sequence continues at coordinate 2,811 of JAEEMG010000001.1, forward strand.
CTTGACCTCACATTTTTCATAAGCATAGACACCTCCATTACGTCCATAATTGTTTGTGACTTCACAATTAATCAACTTTGAATTATTGTACAAATACACAGGAGAATCATTATAATAATATGTATTCTTATTCGAATCTATTTTTGTATTTGACACACTGGAATACGCTTCCGCATATACACCAGAGCCATAATATGTTGTATTGTTTTTAACAACACAACTATCCATTTCTGAATGATACAGATATATCGTTCTATACGCGTTATTTGAACTATTATTACAAATTATGCTATTCTTAATTTTTCCATAAGACGCATATACTGCTAAGCCATAATTTTTAGCAACGTTGTTTCGTAAAATACAGTTGTTGATTGTAGTATTTTTTCTCAAATATGCACCACCACCATAATCCGCATATCCATTCTGTATCACGAATCCATCAACGACTACAGAAGACGTGTCTGCAAAATCATCATTCTGATATATTACTCTGATTTTTCCATTTCCATCCAAAATTGTAGGATTCTTTGCTGTATCTCTTGCTGCTAACGTGGTCTCATTACCGACAAAACCACCATAAAGACTAACTCCTGGTTTTAAGAAAACAACAGCAGAGGAATCACTTTTGTAGACTCCTTTGGCAACCCATACATCAGCACTTTTTTTAGCAGCCGCATCCACTGCTTGCTGAATATCACCAAACGCTTTCGTCCAGGAACTTCCATCTCCACTGGACCCTGACTTTACATAAATAACATCTTTCGCCGATAAAGAAAACTGGACAAAAGAAAATGCCAAAAACACTAAAAGTGATTTCAGTCTAATGTTAATAGAGCTCATTTTTTTCTTGTATATTTTTCCCTTAAAGTTTTCATCAAAAAGTGTGCCAAAAATGTGGGTTCATAAGGTTTTACTCATAATAATAGCAAAAACATTTTTTTCCAAATCGGACCTAACATTACAAGACTAAGCGAGCGAATGAAAAAAACATCAAAGTAGAAATCCACACATTTGCATCAATCAATGTGCAAAAATACAAGAAATTCTCCTATTTTTGCAAAAAATTACAATTATTAATGAACAATATTCTAAAAGACAAGCGATTTCTTTACATCGCAATTTTCATAGCAGTCATTATAATAGACCAAGTATCAAAGATTTGGGTGAAGACTCACATGTCTTTGGGATCAAGCATTTGGATAACAGACTGGTTCCAAATAAATTTCCAAGAAAATAACGGGATGGCATTCAGCATCGAGATGGGCAATAAAATATTCCTGACTTTGTTCAGAATCATTGCCGTCGGCGGACTGCTATACATAATTAACAAACTTATCAAAGAGGGATACAAAACAGGATTTATCGTATGTATGGTGCTGATTACGGCAGGAGCACTCGGCAACATCATTGACTGCATATTTTATGGGGTCTTATTCAGCGACAGCCACCATCAAGTGGCGGAATTCATGCCAGCAGCCGGTGGATATTCAACATGGCTTTATGGCAAAGTAGTGGACATGCTCTATTTCCCACTATTCCGTCTGCCGGAATGGATACCTTTCTTCGGAGGTGAGATTTTCTTTCGCCCCGTATTCAATATAGCCGACAGTGCTGTCTGCACAGGCGTGTTCTGCGTACTTGTGTTTGAGCATAAGGAATTGTCGAGATTCATGGGTGAAGACGAAGACAAAAAGAAAAAAGACCAAGAAGACTCTAACAATCCCGTCGAAACTGAATCTAAATAAGTTAAAGATAGCGAGCGATGAAAAAGATTAATATCATATTGGCGACAGTGATCGCACTATTAACAATATCATTTTTTTCTTCCTGCAAAGAGAAAGCTCCTATAGAAAAGCAGAAAATGACCGAAATGGTGGCTGAATACTATTTGCTCGACTGTGCGTCAAGGCATGAGTTAAGGGAGGTTAAAAATCTCGACATGAACCTTGTTTACGTGGACTTTCTCAACAAGCATGGAGTTACTGCGGCAGAGTTCGATTCCGCAGTCGCCTATTATGCAAGACGTCCACTTGAGTTTAAGGAGATTTACGAAGGAGCTGTCAAAATAGCAAACAAAAATCTTGAAGAAATAAACAGAAAATTGGAGGAACATTAAATAAAAAAGACGGGAATCCCGTCTTTTTTCGTTTTTTTATCTGCAGATATGCTCCGCTAATTGTCGTTGGATACCAATCACATCAATACCTTTCTTGAATTCATACGAAAATGGCATCGACATACCAGCCACATACAGTTTCATCTCACAATCATCGTCGAACGTCCCTGCCGTCTCAACAGAAAATTGGCGGATTGACTTGTACGGGACAGAATGAAATTCCTTTTTCTTTCCTGTGATCCCCTGAATGTCTAGGATAATTAGACGGTGCGACGTGAACAACCAAATATCACGAATCACCTTGTATCCTTTCTCCACAGTCTCTCCATTAAACAAAACTCCGTCAAAATGTTTTTCTATTTCCTGCTGCGACACTTCTGAGGAATTGCCGAGCACCATATCCAATAATCCCATATTATAAAGTTTTAATTATTTTTTCTTTCCAAAACTAAAGAATGGCTTCAAAAACGGTTGTTTATCGGTCGGTTTCACCTCTCCAAGCCCGAAACGATAACTAGATGCCCACGAAAAACCAAGTAATTTGGATGCTTTGATCAATTTATCTTTGTGCTCTTCAGGTAATTTAGAATAAGTAGCCACAATAATCTTCGTGTTTCTGATAGGATGCTCATAAAGTTCCGCAAAACTCTTGGCTCCACAACTGCTGACAATAGAAAAGACATTCTCCGTCACAAACTTACGTTCCTCCAATGTCATCTCTTTCAAAAATTCAGAGAAAGTATGGTCTGCCACGTCTCTGACCCACACATTGTCAACTTCAGAAACCAAATTAGCTCGGCACACTTCCCAAAACAACGGATTATGCTGCTTTATTCCATAACCCATACTCTTGACGGCAACATAATCCTTCACATGTTCCAAAAGCATCCCCACTATTGAAGATGATGGTACGAATGTATGTATTTTTTCCTTTGTCGCCAAATAACGTGGAGTTTCCTGAATTTTTTCAAGGAAACCAGGACCATCAAAATTATAAACGGCAATCACATCATCAACATGTTCCTCTTTCATCTTGATAAATGCATACAAAGCCTCATTTCCTCCTTTTGAATGGCCTACTATATAGTATTTTCTTCCTATTTCAGATTCGTTGATATACCTTACAGCCTCTGCCTGACCCGGTATCTCTCTTAGATAAGAAAGCATACAATCCTCTTTCCATCCGATTATCGATGAATCTGTGCCTCGGTATGCCACAACTCTTATACCATCAGACAATTCGAATGTGACAGCAGCGAACTGTATAACTCTTTCCTCATCAAAAATATTTCTGAAATCGACGATACGTATATTCGCAAACCTCTCCGTCTTAACAGCTTTACATAAAACAAACGGCGCCGTTTTTCTGGGAACAATATCATTCTCAATATCAATAACTTTGTCTATCTCGCCAAAAATCTGTGCATTATCTTCATGCAGTTTGACATACTCATCAAGAGTATAACCACGGACATCGGTAACAACCTGATAGAACCGTTCAAACTCATAATAAGAGATCAACGATAAGATAAGGGCATCCACTTCATTAAACGGATCCCTTTCAAACGGCAAATCTCCACGCCACTCAAGATAGTCGAGCATGTTCATATTCCCAACAACTTTTGATATTTATCACAAAATTACTTGTTTTACACAGTTTATACAAATAGATATCTATAGTTATTCAGCATTTTTAATTATTGTTGTCCAATATAAATTCATTTGGCAGGCGATCCGATAATCACAAAAAAAGTGTCACTTCAAATGACGAAGTGACACCTACATTTTAATAATTATCAAGATAAAACTAGCTAAATCACTGATTGATTACCAGTTCTTGGTACTAACTTCCCAACCACCGGCTCTGTTGAATTTACCGCCGCCTTCCATAAACTCTTTCTGCCACTTTGTCTCTCCGCACAAGTGCCATCTGATCCAAGCGACACAGCAGTTTGAACCGCCCCATGGTCCGTAACCGTGACCTTCATTACCCTTGATACCAAGCCACATTGGAGCCTTGTTGGCGGAATTACCGTAATCACCTACCGCGTTGTCGTAAGCCATATCAGTATGTCCAGTGATAAAACCAGTAGGGATTGTAAGATTGGTTGCACCGTCGTGAGAGAAGCTACCGCTATTAAGAAGCATCAACACCGCCACACGACTATCTTTGTTCGCACAATCCTCTGCCATCACTCCACCCTGAGAGTGTCCACAGATAGCCACACGTTCCATATTCAGTTTGCCATAGAATCTTGCACTTGGATCATTGTTCATCTGCTCCAGCCAGTCGAAAGCTTTCTTAGCATCATTGCCATCCCAAGTAGAAGGCTGAGAGTATACTACAAATCCCATAGAAGCCAAACGCTTTGGAATAGTAGGCTGAGAATTTGGAGTCTCACCACCACCAGGACAGAAAATGGCAACAGGATGAAGCACATTAGGATCGTTAGACAACTCTTTTGGATAAGCGACGACACCATTACCGCTTGGTCCTACATTCTCGTCCCAATTAAATGCAAGAGGACCATTATCATCAACATTGTCACCATACAAAAAAAAAGATTTTTCCTTTACAGGTGGTTGCTCCTGCAACGCAGGCTTAATCAAAGAGATGCTGTCGATATCACTTATAGCATACTCAACATAACTTCCGTCTTTTTTGCAGACGTAAATTGTGTTCTGGGCAAAGACAGTCGACGATGTGACTATAGATGCCGCAATTGTAATGTTTTTTAGTAAAGTTTTCATGTCATTTGTGTGTTTTAAGTTTAGAAGCAAATATATAAAATTAAAATCAAAACATATCTATAGATATATAAATAAGTGACGACGGTATCACTACCATCGCCACTATTATTGTTTTGATTATTCTTTGATTAGTTTTACTGAATTTGAGCCGTTTGATACGACGTAGATACCAGATGCAAGATCCGACACTACAACCTCAGCATCATCAGACTCAGCAACGAATGCCTTCACAACTACACCATTCATTGATGTGATTGTAACAATATCACCGTCTACCAAACCTCTTACTTTAACCACATCCTTTGCAGGATTAGGCTCCAATATAAGTGAATTGGAAACTGCGTCAATAATCTCATCATCTGCAGGATCATCGTAATACATGCTCCAAGAATCGAACTTCAACTCACCACTGAATGTGAAGAACAAGTCTGTTGCTGTAGGGATATCAGAAGTCAATTTACACTCAAACTCCTCAAATGAAGAGTTAGACTCCACATTCAAATATCCGATTACAGGACCGCCAGCCGAACCAGTTGAGATTCTGATAGCACCACCACATGGAGCAGAGACGCGAGCCTTAAACTTGTTAACTCCCTGAGCCTTTACACCACATAGTCCGATCCAAGAACCATTCTTTCCACTTACAGCCATATTTGTAGTCTTTCCTACGTAGTTGGACTCAATTCCATTCTGCCATGCAAAACACTCAGCCTGGATTGTCTTAGTACCGTCTACTGGCTCAACCTGACTAACACCCTTAGTAGTACCAGCGTCTACACCCATAATCTTTCCTGCCGACTCATCCACATTAGCATAGTCGACGTGTGAACAACGATATCCACCCTCAACACCAATCTGATTCTGGATCCACTGGCTGTGGTATGTGATGTACCATTTATTCTTAAACTTAAAGAAAGAATGGTGGTTGTTACCATTTGAGCCTAACCACTTAGATGGATTATCAAACACCTTGCGGTCGTACTTGAATCCAGTCATTGGATTTGTTGAAATCATAGTAGAGATAACAGCGTTGCTGATACCGATGTTGTTTCCACCAGTGTTCCAGTTAGTACAATATGAGTAAACGTAGTTTTTACCAATCTTATTGATACCGGCATCCTCAAATAGATAAGGAGGATTCAAAGACTGAGCTGAACCATCAATACTGATGAAGTCTTTTCCAAGCTTTGCGATACGAGCTGTTCCAGGATCAGCATTCTTACCCTGAGGCACACCACCACCGAAATAGATGTAACCAGTACCGTCGTCATCTACAAGGACAGCAGGGTCGAACAACCATTCAACATTACAGTTTGGCATAGAACGAGTGATTAGTCCCTGACCATTCTTAACGTCTTCCCATGGACCGTAAGGAGTGTCAGAAGCGACAACATAAATACCATTACCACCATTTGCGAAGTATAGGAAGAAACGTTCCTTACCATTCATTGTCACATGACATGCAGTAGGAGCCCATGAGTTACCAGCCTTAGAGATACCGCCAGAACCAGCGACCTTCATTGGTCCGTGGTCTGTCCAGTTCACAAGGTCTGCAGAAGAAACACAAACGATCTCTGTAATTTTTGAGTATCCGTTAGTAGTGATACTTCCATTCTTATACTCATAGATATCATGTGTCATATAGATGTACACAGAGTCACCGTAAACCATCGCACATGGGTCAGCACCATAACGCTGAGTCATGATTGGGTTATGGTTAGTAGTAGGCTTAACCTTTGGATTGACATTGCTTAGGCTGATTGTTGAGAAAATAGAAGCCAATTCAGCATTGTCACGGTCTCCGATCACACAACCGTTTGCATCGTATGGTTCAGCACCATTCGACTCATATTTCTCAAACTTCATGTTATCAATATCAACCCAGTCGCTTGTAATCTTTAGCTGAAGAGTGTGCTTACCTGCTGAAATCTCCTTTGTACGAGCGATAACAGTAGAGAATTTTGAGAAGTCTCCTGTGTTAGGAGCAGCGATCTCACCAGTGATCTCCTTACCATCGATCAACAATTGGAATGAAGCAGACGCATTATCTGTTGCTGCAGAAACAGTGACTGTATATCTTGAAGTCTCTTTCACATCAACAGTATAGTTCATCCATTCACCGCTCTGGTTGTAACCGATAACGAATCCTGTTCCACCTTTGTAGATGTCGATACCATCATTACGGAATGCCTCTCCACGGTTTTCCTCATCCTTATCGTTGTAAGCGACACCCTGTCCACCGAAATCATACTCTTCTGCCTCAATAGTGCCAGGGATAGACGCAGGTGAGCCATTATATGGGCCCGCCTCCTCATTGACAGGAGGAACAGTTGATCCACCACCATTACTACTTCCGCCATTACCAACTTCTCCACAGTTCAATGAGAATCGGCTGATAAACTTCCAGATTTCACGTACTGAGTGGTACTTGTCGTTTGAAGGCCAGTGTCCTTTTCCATAGACTTTGTTCAAACAAACCTCAACACCACACTTACCATTCTTCCATAGATAACGAGTAGCAGCACCGTCGATCACAGACTCAACAGGAGTTCCATCACACTGATTTGCTTTTGCCCAAGCCTCAGCCTGTGCATAAGCCCCCTGCTGCTCCTGATACATTCCGTTGAAATTACCCTTCCAAGGCTCATAGTGAACCACGTCATCCTTATCACCATTAGTATGGATGATTGGCATTGGACGTGAAGGTTTTGCAGTAAGATCTCCAATAGGATAACCTGACACTGGAGCACAAGCTGCAATCTGGTCTGCCATGCAGTTAGCCACAGAATATGTAAGCATACCTCCCATAGAGAAACCAGACATATATACACGGTCCAAATCGATCTTATATTTAGAACTCATCTCCTTGATGATAGCCTTGATAAAAGCTATATCCGCACCACTAGCAGACAAATCCCAAGTAGAGCCATCCGACTGAGGATAAACCACAAGGAATTTCGCAGTGTCAGCAACCTGGTCCCAACGTGAGTTCTCTTTCTGATAAGCGATATCCTGTCCCATACCATGGGCAGAAATCACCATCGGTCTATTCTCCCCCATTCCGCTTGGTGCATACACATCAATTGTACGGTTTTTACCGTTCACACTGATAGTGCTTTTAACACCTGGAAGTGATTGAGCAACAGCCGATACTGAAAGCATTGCGCCAATAGCAGACACAACAACTGATTTGTAAAGTGTTCTCATGATATTTGTGTATTATTGTTATTTTACATATTTGATTGATTTTCCGTTTGCTGAGACGAGGATATAAATTCCAGGCTCTGCAAATTTCGCTTCAAAGTCAGCTTTTGTGCTGATTGAGACATTACCAAGAACCTTACCATTAGCGTCACATACACTGTACTCGCCAGAAGGAATCTCAGCAACAACATCATCGATTCTTGATGGATCTGAGCTTTTAACTTTGATCCAGTCAATATTCACCCATGAAGATTCGATTGAAACAAGCATCTCATGCTTGCCAGCTGAAAGTTTGACAACCTTATCAGACGCCAACTCCTTATAAGTTGTCCAAGCTCCAGTATCTTCAGTATCAAACACAACCTTTGTCGACTCATCTCCGTCAAACATTACAGAGAATGTAGACTCGCCTCCTTCATCAGAAACATTTGCCGACAAGATATATCCATCATCTTTCTCCACTTCAACAGTGTATTTCAACCACTCGCCTGCCTCACAGTAACCTACTGCATAACCACCGTCGCAAACATACACGTCTACATTGGAATCAGATCTGTAAGTGGCATCTCCTTTATTCTCCTCCTTCGCATCATAGAATGAAATGCCAGATGCTCCTTCATTGAAATTCTCAGCCTCAATGATTCCAGGAATCTTAGCAGCAACACCACCAAAAGGAGCCGCCTTTTTTACAACCTCGATTGTGATAGGAGCAGACTCACCAGACTCTCCATTAGCATCGTAAGCGATAGCGTTGATAGTGTGCTTTCCTAGAGATGCGTCAGCTCCATAATAGAATGAGAACGGAGCCACCCACTTGTCTTTAACCAGCTCTGAACCCTCGAAGAATTTGATATTCTTGATTTCAGACTCACTCTTATAAGTAGGTGTGATCAACACGCTGTCACCCTCTTCAATGACAAGCTTCTCAGCTGCGATATCCAAGCTTATCTTACCACTACCCTCACCTACGTATGTCACACAACTCTTAGCAGGAAGAGTGACAGAGAATGAAGAACTCTTGTTGATAGCATCAAGTTGCTTCATATTTCTAGTCTGGTCTGTGATCCATACATTCCACTGCTGAACCTTTGTGCCTGGGACCGAGATATTGATTGTCTTAGCCTCTGTGCTCATGTTGACAGCGACAATCACAACATCATCACCATTCTTGTAGGCAGATGTATACACATTATATGTTGGATTGACAGTACAATCTACACGATAATATCCAGGGCGGATGAATCTTGCATACTGACCGAAAAGCCAACCACGCTTTGTGATCTGACCATCCTTAGCGTTATCATTATTAGTATCTCCGTTGTTGATCAGAGAATAGTTTCTCTTCAAATACCACCATACGTACGCACTCATATTAGATAATGCCATACCACGATGGATTGAATAAGCCACTTCCAAAGCCTCAGGCCAAACATTGGCACGGCAAGGAGATCCGCTTGTAGCGTTAGAAGACGTGTAATATTCCGTCATCCACAACTCCTTGTCAGGATCAGCAGCAATCTTCTGATCGCCAAGAGAGTATTTGAAAAAGTTGTCACTAGTGGAAGCTCCACTTGCATAGAAGTGAGTTCCCAATATATCTATATTCTTAAGAGCATTAGCATCATTAAGAATCTTGTCGTACATTCCTTTGCTATATGCGAAACTCTCAGCAGTGATCACCTTTGTGCCATTAACACGAAGTTTACCAGCATAATTCTTCGCATATTCATATACCTGATCTGTGCTCCACCATGTCCAGTCATGTCCGTAATCAGGCTCGTTAGCATAACTCATGGCGTAAAGGCTTACACCATTCTCATACATATAATTGTTGAACTTAACCAAATGGTTAGTATATCTTTCAAAAGCACTTGTGTTGATCTGCTTCTCATTAGCACGATACTGACAAGAGTTATTGTTACAAAAAGCAGTTGTCTTAGTACACATATCTGCAGAAGGAGTGTTCCAAGGAGTAGCAAATAGCTTGACTCCCATTTTCTGAACCTTCTTACATGTAGCAAGTTCCCTGCTCCAATTGTTCTCACTTTCCGCAACCCAAATACGCATTACTGAAAGTCCAAGCTTGTTCTCACCGACGCCGAAAAGTTTGTCTATGTCATTGTCAGTAAGATCATAGCCCTGCCAACAAGGATGGTTGATACCTCCAAATCCCTGTATTTTCTGCTTGACACTTGACAGGTTCACAGTGCAATCCTGTGCAGCGGATGATGCGACGCCCATCAATGCAAGTGTTGATAAAGTTAATTTGTAAAGTAAATGTGTTTTCATGATAACTACCTTTTGTTTGTTCACATAAAAATTAGTCTAATCGAATTGCAATCGCCACTTATCATCCCGTTTGCGTTTGCAATCATAGCAAATATATTGGTAGTTCCAACGAAATAGATTCTCAATTAACGGTAAATTCTTATCATTTATTAATTTTGGTATAAATCACCACCTTCGATGTTACATATAAATACACGGTGGAATGGAGGATTTTAAAAAAAAGGAATGCAAAATACCAAATTAAAAATTCATGATTCAGCACTTTGCATTCAGTGTTTCGTACCTCAGATTTCAACAAACTCTGCTGAGAACGTCCTTCCCGTCGAAGAAAAGAGTGATGTTTTTCACCGCATATCTGCCCATAGCGATTCTAGCCTCCACCGTCGCCGTACCGATATGAGGCACGACAACAACATTATCCCTGCCCAACAATCCTTCATGAATCTGTGGCTCTTTTTCAAAGACATCCAATCCAGCCCCGCCTATCTTACCACTATCCAAAGATGCCACCAATGCGGACTCATCCACAACAGGGCCGCGGGCTGTATTCACGATGAAAACGCCATTTTTCATCTTTGACATAGCCTCAGCATCAATCAAATGATAAGTGGATTCATCCAATGGAGTATGCAAAGAGATATAATCGGATTGAGACAAAAGTGTGTCCAGAGAAACATATTCAGCCGAGTATCTCTTCTCGATATCTTCAGGCAGACGGTGCCTATTATAATATAGTATTTTCATCCCAGACACGACAGCCCTTTTTGCCACAGCCTGGCCGATGCGTCCCATACCGATGATTCCAAGCACCTTATTATACAGACCAGTCCCCAAATTCTCCATCACTCCCCAACGGATGTCATCACCATAATGAAGTTTGCGGCTACATTCCGTGATCCTACGGGAAAGTGCAGACATGAGTGCGAATGCCAATTCCGCTGTCGGCTCGACCACGGGATCCGGAGTATTAGTCACAACAATCCCCTTAGATTGAGCATAATCTATGTCGACGTTGTTGAAACCGACACCAAAATTTGAGATGATCTTCAGACGAGAGCCCCCAGCGTCGATGATATCCTTATCTATAGGGAAATTAAACATCGACAGCAATCCGTCACATTCCGGCAAACGCTCTACTATCTCCTCCTTTGTGAAAGAAGCAGTTGTCGGCAAAATGAACTCATAATTATCAGGAGCCTCAGCAAAGCTCTCTTCCAATAATTTATATGTAACTAAAATTCTTTTTTTCATAGATCTCACAATATTAACACATTTATCACGTCCACAGACTGGTTATAAACATCGGACTTGCATCGTCTGCTTTCTTGAAACCACATGATTCGTAAAAATCAAGTTCCTCATTATATGCGACGAGGACGATACGCAAATAATCCTTATAATGATTCTTCATCATATCCACCAAACGACGGCCGATTCCTTGATGATGATATGTAGGTCTGACCAGCAGATAATGGACATAAGCAGTCATGACACCATCGTCCATCGCACATATCAGTCCGACAAGATGGTCGCCATCCCATGCTGTATAGACAGTCTCAAAATTCCGCATTGCCACCACCAATTTTTCTGGATAATGGCCAGACGACCACTCTACAGAAAGGAACAAAGATTCCAGATCTTCCTTCCTAAACTCATGTATGTCTTTATATATTATTTCCATATCATAATCACAAGAAACCGCTTTTATACCATTTATGTCACAAAAATAACAAAAATGAACATATACTTAAATACGGCAGCAATCGTTGAACAATTGAAAACATCTGAATACAACATTCATTCTATCAAAGCAAAGTAACTTATAATATTTAATTATTTTGTTTATTTTTGCTACAGTTCTTAAGTCTACAAATATCATATCAACTAATATAATGAATCATCATGATCGAACAGATGCTTGAATATAATAAGCGATTCGTAGAAACGAAAGCTTATGAACAGTTTAAGACCAGCAAATATCCCGACAAGAAAATCGCTATTGTAACATGTATGGACACTCGCCTGGTGGAACTTCTGCCTGCCGCACTTGGAATCAAGAACGGAGACGTGAAGATCATAAAAAATGCGGGAGGCACCATCACTAATCCTTTTGACTCTACCGTCAGGTCTCTTCTTGTCGCAATCTACGAACTTGGAGTGAACGAAATAATGATTATCGGCCACACCGGATGTGGAGTGCAAGGCATGGACAGCCAGGAGATGCAGCGCCTGATGCGTGAACGCGGTATCGACGACGAGCATATCAACCTGATGAAACATTGCGGCATCGACCTTGATTCCTGGCTACATGGTTTTGATGACACAGAAGCCGCCGTACTGGAAACTGTTGACCTTGTGAAAAATCATCCGCTTGTACCCAAAGACATCATTGTACGCGGATATATTATGGATAGTGAAACAGGAGAATTAAATAAAATATAAAAAGACGGGAGAAATCCCGTCTTTTTCACAATATATAATAAAATTTGTCTACTAAAGATCTCCAAATTTCTTCATCAACCAATACATCAAAAACAGATTAAGGATTATCACACTCAAGCCACAAACGGCCATAACAATATTCTCAAAGATACTATATCTATTTAGCAATTCGCTGTATACATACAAAAAATATGGCAAAAGCAAAACAGAAGTGACTAGTCCAGGAAAATATGTGCGGAATATAATTCCAGCCAATATATGTTGCAACACCGAATGTATTCCAAATCCCCAAATCAACGCATACATCGGCACAGGATCGCTATAAACAGCCATAATCACAACTATTATAAGGAACAAAAGCTGTTCAAGAATCACTATTGTATATTTTATCTGACTAAGATTCTTGATCGTCGTAACCAATGATGTGAAAACAGGACATTTTACTAACATTTCATCAAAATGTTCTTTTTCCCATCTCTTACGCATCAACAGTTCCTCTAGGTCGTGAAGGATATAAACAATAGGTAGCGATATATAAAAGATTAGAGTATCCATAAATATGCAAGTCATAAAAACCATAGCAAAAATAATCAATTTTTACTTTTTCAAGTATAAAACCAACAAATAATCAACATTTATTAGTAACAAAAAGAAAACGAACACGCATATTTTTCACATATATGCACTCATTATGTATATTTTTGAATCAAAATATCATAACAAACATAACAAAATGTCAAACATTAAGATAAAACAGTAGAAATATGACACTTTATATAAATGTAATAATATACAAAATACATAATACTATATTTCAGTAAGTTAAATCATAAACCCCACAAAATATACAATAACCACAAATTAATATACAAAACATATATACTTATAATCCAACAATTTACATAACATTAATGCATATTATACAAAACAAACAAAATACAACAAACAAAAAAAATCAAGCATTTTGTCAAAAAAAATCACATTTTCTTTTGCAGAATGAAAATTTGTTGTAATTTTGCAAGTGTAAAGAAAGAAACAAAGTAATAACAATTAAAATTTACGACTATGGTACTTTCAATTTTGGCAATCGCAGTAATAGCAAAGATTTGGGTCGTTAAAGATTCACTTCACGCTTAAAACCGTTTTGACGGACTGAACAAATTAGTTTATTAACAATTAAAACTTACAGCTATGGTTACATTTATGATCGCATGTTTGGCAGTTGCTTTCGCAGCAAAAGTTTGGGTAGTTGAGAAATCTCTTCACTCTTAACAAAATCTGACAAAACAAAAAACAAGAGTTTACTAACAATTAAAAATTACAACTATGGGAATAACATTAGCGCTACTTTGTGTAGCATCAGCAGTAAAAATCGCATTTTCAGTAAACGATTGTAAAAAACTAAACAAAAATAATAATCATAATCAGCCTAACCGCATCTAATCATGGGACGACAAGAAAAATCTGACAGACCATAATCCTGATTCATACGAGATATCGAACGAATCAGGATTTTTATTTATTAACACCACACACAACAGGAATTAGCTACATAATAATGTAAACCATAAGCAGAGCAATATATACTAATCAAATCTATAATATGAACCCAAAACTTCCAATACAACTAACTAAAACACAACAAAATACGCAAACTATGTTATACAACAACAATTTATCAACTCGTTTTTTTTAATTTAAGAATACGTAAATAACCACTTAATATTATATTTGCGAAACCATTTGAAAAACACAAGAATTATGACAGAGAAAGTTAGATACTCCGACGAAGAATTGGAGGAATTCAAGCAAATAATCCTTGAGCGACTTGAAAAGTCGAGAAAGATATATGAGGAGTTGAAAGCAAGTGTGACAAACGCTGATGGCAACGACTTAAGCAACACTGCCCCAACATTCAAAGTGCTTGAAGAAGGTGCCACAACATTGAGCAAAGAGCTCAACGGACTGCTTGCCCAAAAAGAGATGGTCTACATCAAATGCCTTGAGGCCGCATTGGTAAGAATCGAGAACAAAACCTACGGCATCTGCAGAAAGACAGGCAAACTGATTCCGAAAGAACGTTTGAGAATCGTTCCCCACGCAACACTTACCGTGGAGGCTAAAATGGAAGAGAACAAATAACATAAACCTATACGAGACATCAAAAGCGGAGTTTTTTCTCCGCTTTTTTTTATTTTTTTACAATTCACCGAATTTTTCAAGCTATTGATTGCAAACGACAACCAATTTTTGACTAAATTAGCACGATTAATCAAAATGAAGAATACAATGACAAGATATATATTTACAATTTTGCTCGCCGCCATAGGATACGTTTCGGCGTTTGCGGCGACAATATCCCAGATGACACTAGATGCCATGGGAATCAAAGACAGCTTGATTCTCAAATCTTTAGTTATGGATTCTGTCATTCCTTACGACTCAACCCACGCCATCGTCGCTATCCCAGTCAAAGTGGATTCAGCACGCAATGTGTATGATCTCTATGTGGCGAAAGTAAAATGTGCCGACGGAAGTGTCGTATGCTACGTGAAAGACGACAGCAAGATTGATGTAGGCAGAAAAAGGAAATACACTTCCCGCCGCTTCGACTTCGCTAAGTTCAAACTCAACGATAATGTGATGGCTTTCGGAATACGTATGACAGACAGTATCGGCTCTGACGTCTATATTTCCAAAAACGAATACATGACTCTTTATGCTCCAGACAAGAACAAACTGTTGAAGGTGCTCGACAATCTCTTGATTTCCAGCGTCAACGACCAGTGGAACCTGCAGAACTGCGAAGGCGACCACTTCACAGAAAATAAAATCGTTGTCATGAGCAGGAAGAAAAAAAAGGGCAACACCTATCGCGACCTTATCATCAAGAACCGTGTGGTATCGGTGAAAAACTTCATCAACCACGCCGGCGCCGACTCAACAAAAGCTGATTCTACCGCCCTCAAAGATGTACCGTCTACAGGGCAAGAGGCTAAAATAGTCTCTAAAGCTGTCGTCAAATACAAAGATGGCGACGTGGTGACTCAGGGCAGCATGAACAACCTTTACATGCACGACAAAATGAACAATATAGACAGTGTCAACGTTGATTCAATCGCAAAAAAACTTGAAACTGAGAAACTAAGCAAAAACAGTCTCTCTGGAGAAGAGCTCGACGATTATCTTCTTGAACATGTGGAGGAAGATGAGGATTGCGTTGAGACTACAACTATCGAATGGATGCATGAGTATTATGTATTCAAAAACGGAAACTATGTATTAACCGCTGAATAATCAAAAACGTGGCTACAATAGGAGAAAAAAAAGGAAAAAGCAAAGGTAAATCGCTTGGATTCGAAATCCCGGAAAATGATACTGAAGAGATGGTCGACGTCGTGTTCTTCAACGACGATGTCACTACTGTGGAATTTGTGATCAAAGTGTTAATGACTGTTTTCTTCTTGCCGAAAGAGAAAGCTGTGAAATTAACATTCAAAGTTGACGAGGAGGGTTCTGCTGTGGCTGGCACCTACACCATCGACATCGCAAAATCCAAAAAGGCACTTGCCGACAGAATGGCAAGAGCTGAGAATTTTCCATTAAGGATAGAACTATATTCACACAATTGATATAATAATTTATTAGGAGCAGCAAAATGCTAAATGTACGATTCGTAACTGAAATGCTTTGTAGAGCACTATGCTTTGCACAAGAGTTCGCAACCCGTCACCGTCATCAATTTCTAATGCCTGAGCATGTGATGCTTGCACTCACTCGCCAAGTGCCATTCTATCTGACATACGGCAAATATGGAGAGCAGAAAATGCGCGAATATCTTGACAAATACGCAGAAGTGGTTCCAGACTTCATTGACTATGCAGGACCTATTCCGTCTTACAATCTAGAACACGCTCTTGAATACGCAAAAGCATTGGTGTATGAGCTTGAACAGAAAAACAACATCAGCGAAAGTGCGTTCAAACTGAATTTGAAGAACTACGCTAATGATGAAAAATATAAAAAATACGAGCAGACTAGTCTTGAAGACAACGAGGCTACCCTACTCGTTGTCGGTGTGCCCCACATGGTGATCGGTCTTATCGAGGCTGGTTGCAAACTGCCGCCAGACCTGGGAGAAAAATCGTCGCTCAACGTCCACAAACGTATGGCCGTTTTCTTCTTCTTGGATAAGTACTACAAATCAACATACCAGGACGCATGCGAATTGTCGGAATTCTCATATCAGGATTTCCTTGAAGACGACGAGTCTTTCGACGCTCCATGTCCATGGAAAACAGAGGATGAGTCTGAAATCATCCCTGAAAACATTCAAAATGATTTGGAACGCAGTCTGTGCAACTCGTTTGAGAAATACCGTACAGAGGATGACTACGAGACAAAAAGCATCGCTAACACCGAGAGCAAAATCTACGAGATATCTCCTGACAACATAGAGAGTTTCATGAAAAATGGCAAAATCATCATTGATGCCATTGAAGATATAAAGACAAAGCGAGGCAACAACTCTGCTCCTGAATCTGAGTATATCACTTGTCTGAACACTTTGGTGGAGAAAAACAAATTCAATCTAATCGGACGTGAGGATGAGCTGAACCGTGCGATGCAGATTCTTTGCCGTAAGAACAGGAACAATGTGATTTTCGTAGGAGAGAGCGGCGTCGGAAAAACAGCTATCATACATGGTCTTGTGACAGCCATCAACCATGGCGACGTGCCTGAACGTCTGAAAGACACTATGGTATATGAGCTGAACATCCCATCGCTGATTGCAGGAAGCACAATGTATGGTGAGGTGGAGGGCAAAATGAAAGAGGTCCTTTCTATGCTTACCGACGACAAACGCAAGATCATCTGCGTCGACAACATTCACACTATGACTCCTGCCGAATCAGACAAGAGCATGGGCAACATGGTGTCGATTCTTTTGCAACACGTCGACAACTACAATATCCATATCATCGGAACATCTTCCGCACAGGAATTGGAAAAAGCTTCCGTCGGCAACCGTCAATTCCATTCTCACTTTGAGACAATCGAAGTGAATGAGCCGAACGATGAGGAGAACAGAAAAATCATCGAAGGAAGACTCGACGATTACGAAGAGTTTCATAATATTGAATACACCGACGAGGCTATCAAATATGCCATCTTCGGTGCGAAAAAATATATCACAAACAGATTCATGCCAGAAAAGGCTCTGTCTCTTATCGACGACGCGGGAGCGTGGAGAGAACTTCATCCATCGGAAGATGGCAAACAGATAGTTGACAAGCCAGAAGTGGCTGCAATGTTGGCTAAGATCTGCAAGATCGACTCTCTTGCCGACGACGATGATGACACTGCCAAACTCATGAATCTAAGTGACCGAATCAAAGATAAAATCTATGGTCAGGACAAGGCCATTGAACTTTTATCGGAGGCTGTACTTACCGCATCCGCAGGACTTGCTGACGACACAAAACCAATGGCGAACCTGCTGTTTGTCGGCCCGACAGGTGTCGGAAAGACAGAGGTGGCTAAAGTCTTGGCTAAAGAGCTCAACATCCCGCTGGTCCGCTTTGACATGAGTGAGTATTCAGAAGAGTACAAGACATCAAACCTTATCGGATCTTCACGTGGATATGTCGGTTCGGAAGACGGAGGTTTGCTAACAAACGCCATCCGCAAGACTCCTCACTGCGTTCTGCTGATAGACGAGATTGAGAAAGCACATCCAAAAGTGTTCAATATCTTCCTGCAGGTTATGGACTACGCCACACTGACTGACAGCCGTGGACAAAAAGCCGATTTCCGCCACGTCATCCTGATCATGACTTCAAACGCAGGTGTGGAAAATGCCAAACAATCGACTGTCGGATTCGTGGAGAATCTGAATGAAGGAGACGCAATCATGAAAGGTGTGAACAAAGCATTCAAACCTGAATTCTTGAACCGTCTTACAGCCATCAACCTCTTCAACGGAATGACAAGAGAAATGGCGAGTCTGATTCTTGACAAGAAGGTCAAAGAGTTGACAGACAAATTGAAGGCAAAAGAAGTCATCCTTTCATTGTCCGACTCCGCAAGGGAAGTTCTTCTCGACAAGGGATTCTCTGTCAAGTTTGGCGGACGTGAGATAGACCGTGTCATCACTGCAGAGTTGAAGCCACTGTTGACTCGAGAACTGCTGTTCGGCTGCTTGAAAAAAGGTGGAGACGCGGTAATCACCGTCGATGCAGAGAAGAAACTTGTAATTGAGAAGAAATGAATTCAGAAATTGAGCAGGAATATTGGGTCTATCAAATAAAAGGCACTCCTTACCAGGTGATTCAACTGCCCGAAAACGCCACAGATTTTCCCCATCCGTTTCTCATTCCAGATGAGAACAGAAGTCCCGACGGACTTTATGCAATAGGAGGAAACCTGAATCCGGGATTCGTGTTGAGTGCATATAGCCAAGGAGCGCTGCCGTGGACCGCCGTCGAAAACCTGAAATATGGAATCGACTGGTATTGCCCACTCGACCGATTCGTGATTTTCCCGGACGAGATCCACATATCCCATTCTATGAAATCCCTGCTCAACAAACAGATATACACCGTCACCAAAGACAAAGATTTTGATGCAGTCATAAAAAAATGCGCTGAATCAAATTCCCGGAACAAGCAAGACGGTGCATGGCTCGGCAAAGAGATAATCAACACATTCACACGCCTCAACCAACTAGGATACGCGCATAGCTATGAGGTGTGGAATAAAAACGAAGAACTTGTCGGCGGTCTGTACGGATTAGAAATCAATAACTGTTTTCTTGGAGAAAGCATGTTTTCCATCGAGCCAAGCGGTTCGAAAATAGCGTTGATATACATGTGTCAGCAGGAGAAAAAGTACAAATTCATCGACTGCCAGTTTGAAACCCCACATTTGAAATCAATGGGAGGCAGACACATTGACATAGATGAATATCTGGAGATGATGTATGGGTAAATGCTAAATGCAAAATTAAAATGAAACACGGAATTAGTATCATAGTATCAGTATTAATGTCTCTCATCAGTGCGACGCTGATGAGCCAGAATTTCATATACGTCAACCAAATAGGCTATCCCTCAACAGCCACAAAACAGGCTCTTGTAGCCAACCTCACCGAAAAGACTTTCTTCGTGAAAGACGCGGTGAGCCACAACGATGTGATGAAAGGCACCGTCTCCACAGGCAAATTTTGGAGAGAGAGCAACGAGACCATCTCATGGGCTGATTTCACCAGTCTGAAAAAGCCAGGCAAATACTTTATAAAAATAGGCAAAGACAAAAGCGAGACATTCGAAATCAAAGAGAACGGCAAGATTTACGACGACCTGCTGACAGCCACCGCGAAAGGTTTTTATTTCTGGCGCAGTGGCATGGACATTCTTCCTGAATACGCCACGTGGAAAGGAATCAACTACGCAAGAAAGGCAGGACATATCGACAGCACCGTCTATCTACACGCATCTCTGACTTCAGCAAAGCGTCCGGCAGACACAGAGCTCAATAGCCATGGAGGATGGTACGACGCGGGAGAGTATGCCAAGTACACAACCAATGCGGCCATCACTGTCCACACTTTGCTAACATCTTATATTACAGAACATAAGCAATACGACACCTTGAGTTTCAACATTCCAGAAAGCAACAATTCAACCCCCGACATTCTTGACGAGGTGATGTATGAATTGAAATGGATGCTGACGATGCAGGATCCGAATGACGGTGGTGTCTACAACAAAGTGACCCCATTGAGATTTCCAAGCTTTGTCATGCCTGCTGATGACAAAGCCGACCGATACATGATTGGAAAGTCCATCGATTGCGCATACAATTTTGCAGCCACCATGGCATTGGCTTCACGAGTGTATGCCGGGAACAAAGACTATCCGGATTTTTCAGAGAAAGCCAAAAAC
>JAEEMG010000011.1 GCA_016283095.1 Paludibacteraceae bacterium
TCCGGAATCGCTGGTCCAGGAGGTGGAAGTGAAGAAAAACCAGTCGGTACCGTATGGATGGCAGTGAGCGACGGGGAAAAGGTCGTGAGCAAAAAGTGGAATTTTGACGGAAGCAGAGAAGAAATAATAGAAAAAGCCACAAAAACAGCCATTTTTATGCTTTTAGAGATTGTTTGTTAAAAACTTTTTTATATTTTTGCACCGAATTTGTGGAATAGCCTATACGTGAGGGCAAAACGCAAATGGATTAAAAAATGAATTGTTTCTTTGGTGGACTCTGATAGTTACGCTACTTTCGAGAGAAAGATTCAGACACTCCTCCTTGAATATATTCTGTAAGCAATAACAAAAAAGTTAAACAAAAATGTCTAAGGTTTGTCAGCTTACCGGAAAGCAAGCGCAGAACGGTAACAACGTATCTCACTCAAAGAGAAGAACAAAGAGATTGTTCAACGTAAATTTGAAGACAAAGAAGTTCTACTGGCCAGAGCAGGGCTGCTGGATTGAGCTTAAGGTGTCTGCAAAAGCATTGCGTACAATTAACAAGAAAGGTATTGATGCCGCCCTTGTAGAGGCAGCTCAGAAAGGTCTATTTTAATCGGGAGGTCTAACGATGGCAAAGAAAAGTAAAGAGAATAGAGTACAGGTAATTTTGGAGTGTACTGAGCACAAAGATAGCGGAATGCCAGGAACATCTCGTTACATTACTACAAAGAATAGAAAGAACACTCCAGAGCGTTTGGAGTTGAAGAAATACAATCCTATTCTTAAGCGTTATACTATTCACAAAGAAATTAAATAATAAGCTACTATGGCAAAGAAAGCGGTTGCATCATTGCAGACAGGTGAAGGTCGTTCATACGCAAAGGTCATCAAGATGGTTAAGTCGCCAAAGAACGGTGCTTACGTATTCGAGGAGACTATGGTTCACAACGACGACGTAAAGGCATTCTTAGCAAAGAAGTAAGAATTCTTTATTCACAATATCTCAGACGGAGCAACTTTTTGCTCCGTCTGTTTTTTATTTTGTTTTCCTCAAATAGTTTGGGAATATCAAAAAAGTAGGGTATCTTTGCACCTGTAAGAATTGAACCAATGAGAGTTTCGACGGAATGTCGAGATTCTTTTTTATTGTGTTTTTATAAACTTAAAAATAATACCAAATCAAAATAAAATTATGGCTGTATCTTACGTTAGTAAAGAGGGCTTGCAGAAAATGCAAGAGGAGCTGCACCGCCTTGAAACAGTGGAGCGTCCAAGAATTTCAGCTCAAATTGCTGAGGCAAGAGAAAAAGGCGACCTAAGCGAAAATGCCGAGTACGACGCCGCTAAAGAGGCGCAAGGTCTACTTGAAGGAGAGATCTCTATGCTTAAAGAGAAAATCTTGAACTCTAAGGTGATTGACATGTCGAAAATAGACACTGAGACTGTACATATCCTTAATAAGGTTGAAATCAAGAACACTAAGACAAATGCCAAGATGAGCTACACTATCGTGTCGGAAAACGAGGCTAATCTAAAGGAATTCAAGATCTCTACAACTACTCCTATCGCAAAGGCGCTACTTGGAAAGAAAGTTGGAGATATCGTCGAAGTGGTGACTCCTGCCGCAAAAATGTCGTTCGAAATCCTTAGCATCTCTATCTAATGGCTACTATTTTCACTAGAATCATCAAGGGCGAGATTCCTTGCTACAAAATATACGAGGATGAAAACTACTTTGCGTTCCTTGACATCAACCCTCTACAAAAGGGACACACTTTGGTAATTCCAAAAAAAGAAGATGACTACATCTTCAATCTTGATGACGCCACTTATGCTGGATTGATGATGACAGCTAAAAAAATCGCTGCAGCTATCAAAGAGAGCACAAACTGCAAACGAGTTGGCGTGACTGTTCTAGGTATGGAAGTGCCTCACGTACATATCCATCTTGTGCCAATGAACAGCGAAAAAGACATGCTTTTCTCAAACCCTAAGAAAGAACTTAGCAAAGAGGAATTCGAAGCTATAGCTGCTGACATAGCAAAGCGTGTAAAATAACAAAGACTTCTACAAAATAAAAGCCAAACTGAAAAAAACAGTTTGGCTTTTTAATTAACTCTTTATCAGCAAACAGACATTTTTATGAAAACACTTAAAATTCAAAAACCTATTGAAAACCGCAACGTCAAAAGCATCCTTAACATTTTCGATCTGAAGACTGGAGAATACGAAACAGTCGCTATAATTGATGCACTTGCGGAAGCCCCAAACTGGGAAAACAATGGAAAACATCTCGTCTACAACAGTCTTGGCAGGCTTTACCGTTTCAACATCGAAACAAAAGCCTCGTCTATGATCGACAGCCAATATTGCAGACACTGCAACAACGACCATGTGCTTTCCCCTGATGGCAAACGTGTGGCAGTGAGCCACCACACCCGTGAAGATGGAGAGAGCCGTATCTACACATTCCCTATTGAAGGAGGTTCTCCTACTCTGGTGACACCAATGGCGCCAAGCTATCTCCACGGATGGAGCCCCGACGGTTCTACCCTAGCCTATTGTGCAGAAAGAAATGGACAGTACGACATTTATACAATCCCTGTAAATGGAGGATTGGAGACTCAACTGACAGAAACTCCCGGACTTGACGACGGACCTGAATACAGCCCTTGCGGCAATTATATCTGGTTCAACTCCGTCAGAAGCGGATTAATGCATATATGGAGAATGAAAGCTGACGGATCCGAGCAGACTCAGATGACAGATGACGGCATGAACGACTGGTTCGCTCATCTTTCTCCTGATGGCAAAAAAGTGATTTTCATCTCATATTATGAGGGAGACGTTGCTCCGGGAGACCATCCTGCCAATAAAAACGTGGAGATACGAATGATGGATAACGACGGAAACAACATCCAGACACTTGTAAAATTGTTTGGTGGACAAGGATCATTGAATGTCAACTCATGGAGTCCATGTGGCACCAAATTCGCATTCATGAGTTATGTATTGAAATGACCATATATATTATAAAACGACAAAAGGCGAGCCTAATTGGCTCGCCTTTTGTTATTCTATCGTATTTAAATTATGCCTCTTTATTCTCGGCAGTCTCATTGTCATCTTTTTCTTGTTGAGCTTGAGCCTGCTGTTTCTCATACTCCTCTCTCAATTCTTTCTTCACAACAGCCAAATGCTCCATTATCTTCTTGTTTACCGTCAAACAAACACCTTTGCTATTGACAATAAACGCATCTGCATTCATCGACTCCACCATCTCCACTACTTTGTCATAAGAAAGAGTTGTTGTCATCCAATCCGCGCCAAACTCCTTAGACTGCTCAACAATATCTGTATAAACAGCCAATGCAGAAGTCTTGTCGCTGCCATTCATTACAGGATATATTGTATTGCCTTTTTCATCCTTACGAGTAGGAATCAAGTAAGTAGACGATACAATAGCAGCCATCATCTCATGCTCAAGGTATGCGCACATTCTGTTGTGCATATCCTTGTTTGCACCCTCCTCAATATTCTCTCTGCGCATTTCCTGGAAGAATGCAGTCATTGCAATCTGGAGACGTGGGTTTTGAATAGCATTTTCACCCTCTTTTTTTGCAGTTGGCCACTCCTGCATAGGAATACCTACAGCTGGTCTGATACCATCCGCAACAAAGACAGCCAAATATCCATCCTTACGAAGAGCATCCATACACAAGTGCAACTCCTCTTTCTTGACTGGCATGATATCCACGTCGTAATGACCCTCTTCCATTTTCTTTATGAAAGCCTCTCTGTTTTCGTCAGAAAGAAGGAATAATGCTCCATGCTGCAACTCATATGGATAACCGGTAGTCTTACAGATTGTAATCCAAACCTTCTCCTGTGCGGCAATCTTGGCAACCAAAATCTTGGAGTTGATCGCAAGAAGATTATTGAAAACTCTCACATCCTGCTCCTTCTTCATATCACGAGCCTTCGGTATCATAACATTCTGCATGTATGACATCACGAACAGATTCTCCTGAAGTGTATTTCCCGCAAACAGTTTCAAGCCCTCAGGACCCTTAAAACACTGTTGCAGCAACTCTGTGCGTTTATCATCGCTGTCCACAGGTGTTCCCATGTTCATATTGAGATTCAACTGCATCTGCTGCTGTCCCTGCTGAATATTCTGAGCAGGATCATTGCTCCTGAATCGGAACTGTGATTCATCCACTTTTCCTACTGGCTCCGCATTATTAACATTTGCGGCAGCTGCGCTATTCACTTTGGTAGGATCAAACTTGTCCGCTGGATTAAATTTATGATCTAGCTCATTATTTGATTCTGGCTTAACATTCTCCTCTTCTTTTACAGGAACGGACTTTGACTCATCCTTTGCTTTCGCCTGCTCTTTATTTCCGAAAATCTTATTGAAAAATCCCATTTTTATATTATTTTCTACAAATATAAACAAAATGTCAGCAAAACATTATAACCTAATCCTATTTTTTACGACAAACTACAGAAAGAAAATAGAAAAACAAAAACAAAGTAGCGAAATCATGCCACTAAAAGCAAAATTGCGTCATTACAAATCATAATCAAACAAACCAATATCCATAACATTTTTTCATTTTACGCACCATCTCGCTTACACATTATAACAAAACACCACAAACCCATCAAGCTATGATTTATCAAAATGCAAGCGTATGCACAAAAAGTATAACTTTGGAATCGGAAAAAGAAGACATTTCAGAAAAATAGAAATAAAAACTCACATAAAACTGACAAAATTAAAATTATGCAGAAAAGATGGATTATCATGTTCGCTTTTATGCTTATAATAAGCATTTGCGGACTATTCGTTCCCGGAGACGTGGATTTCGGATTCAACATTGAACTGAGCGAAGACGCTCAACTACTTGCTAATGTGGCATGGTTGATCACAGCCACAATCTTTGTTTTGATGATGACACCTGGTCTGTCATTCTTCTATGGTGGTATGGTTCGAGAAAAAAATGTCATCTCCACAATGCTACAAAGTTTCATCGCAATGGGTATAATCAGCGTGCTTTGGGTAGTATTTGGTTTCAGCCTTTGCTTCGGCCATGATTTAGGAGGAATTATAGGAAATCCACTTTCATACTTATTCTTCAACAATGTAGGAGGAGCTTGTTCTGACACGAACTTCGTTGAAGGTTTGTCAATTCCAATTGCTCTTTTTGCACTGTTCCAAATGAAATTTGCGATCATCACACCATCTCTAATCACAGGTTCATTCGCAGAGAGAGTGCGTTTCTCAGGCTACTTGTTCTTCATGATCTTCTTCTTTGTATTTGTATACTGTCCGTTGGCTCACTGCACATGGCATCCACAAGGATTGTTTGCTAGCATACATGTAAAAGACTTCGCCGGCGGTATTGTCGTACACGCATCCTCTGGTATAGCCGCATTGGCAGGTGCTATGTTCTTGGGCAAAAGAAAAGAAGCAGGAGATCACCTTCCTGCAAACGTTCCGTTCATTCTTCTTGGAGCCGCTATGTTGTGGCTTGGATGGTTTGGATTCAATGCAGGATCTTCTTTGGCTGCCGACGGAATGGCTATCAAGGCATTCTTGAACACCAACACTGCGTCCGCAGTAGCAATGATCACTTGGATCGTGTTCGACTGTCTACGTGGAAGAAAACCATCTGCAGTCGGTGCAGCAGTCGGTGCAGTAGTTGGTTTGGTGGCAATCACACCGTCTGCCGGATGGGTATCAGTCGGAGAGAGCGTATTCATATCATTCGTGACAACGCTGATCTGCAATTTCGCAGTCTACTTCAAAAACAAGAAATCCAACCTTGACGACGCTTTGGATGTATTCCCTACTCACGGTGTAGGAGGTATCGTCGGAACTTTGATGACAGGAATCTTCGTCTACAACTATGAAGATCCTGCAGTGAAAGCAGAGTTGACTCATCTTCAGTATTTTGGCAACCACTGCATGGTTATGGCAGGTGTGATCGTCTACTCTTTCGTAGTCAGCTACGGTCTTTATTGGTTGACAAACAAGATGATTCCGATGCGTGTGAGTGAAGAAAGCGAGGAGATGGGACTAGATATGAGTCAGCACGACGAAGTTTATGGCTCAAAAGTTGTAGAAAGGGAACTTGCCGAGTATTTTGAGCACGAGCACAAAGGAAATGCTTAGCTAAGACGTGGCATAGACAATCTTAAATATTTATAACGTATTTTTTTCATACTCCGGACGTTGGCTGTTATATCCAACGTCCATTTTTTTGACAATTGGTTTTATCACAAACAAAAAAGAGGAGCATCTCTGCCTCCCTTTGATTTAAGATGTATTTCTTACTTCCAAATTGCCTTCAACTCATCGTACCCCCTAGAGAAGATTCGTGAGTTCTCCGTTCCGTATCCAAGTCTTGACGCACGACCTGCAACAGCCTTTGTCATCTGGAATGATGTTGTTCCGTAGAAGAACAAACATGTATTTGTTGGGAAAGATGCCAAAAGATCCTGACACCACTGTGCATTGTCATTTGCAGTATTAACATTGTCTGCAGGCAAATTCACCGCTCCTTCCAAATGACCTGCATCATACTTTGATTTCTCACGAGTGTCTATCAGCGCCTTTAGTCCTGTATAAGACACATACGAATCATAAAATGTTTTTGCTTCTGTATATTCTACAAAGTCCATGGAGCCACACCCTTCACAATCAACTTCTTCTTTACACGAAAAACAAAGCACAGACATGACAACAGATATCAACGACACAAAACAAATTCTTGACTTTTTCATTTTCATTAATTTAGATAATTGACATTTATTATAAACAAAGAAAGGGAAGCTTACCTGCCTCCCTTTTGATATTCTAAGATAAAATCTTACTTCCAAACAGTCTTCAACTCATCATAACCCTTAGAGAAGATACGTGAGTTCTCTTTTCCGTAACCGATTCTAGAAGCACGACCTGCAACAGCCTTTGTCATCTGGAATGATGTTGTTCCGTAGAAGAACAAGCATGTGTTTGTTGGGAAAGATGCCAAAATATCCTTACACCACTGTGCATCATCCTCCGCTGTATTATAAATGTCAGCAGGGAAGTTCTCAGCTCCATTCAAATGGCCTGCATCATACTTTGATCTCTCACGAGTATCAATCAATGCCTTTGCTCCTGTGTAAGAAGTATAAGTGTCATAAAACGTTTTTGCCTCTGTATACTCCACAAATGGACCTAATTCCTCATCTCCAGTATCACCAGAACATGATGTACCGAACAGTGCCAAGATGGCAACTGTCAACATAACGAAATAATTTCTTAGTCTTTTCATTTTTTACCCTTTATAAATTTATACTATGTTGCTTTCTATCAACACTCCAAAGATAAATCTTTTTTTGAAAAAAACAATGGCAATTGCTATTTATGTGTAATCACACGCTTTGTTTTGATTCCAGATGCATTGATTTCATCAACTTTTGCTACAACTCTCGATGCCAAATCCATGAATGCCTGAGACGTGATCGTATCGTCTTTCAACGCAGCTGGGGCTCCATTGTCTCCACACTCACATATCGACTGTACAATAGGAATCTGTCCTAGCAACTCAACGTTCATATCCTCAGCCAACTTTTTGCATCCTTCCTTACCGAAGATATAATACTTGTTGTTTGGTAATTCTGCCGGAGTAAACCATGCCATATTCTCCACCAACCCGATGATCGGAACATTGACCTTCTCTCCAACAAACATGCTGATTCCTTTCTTCGCGTCTGCCAATGCCACCTCCTGCGGTGTGCTGACCACAATAGCTCCAGTCAACGCTAGAGTCTGCACCAATGTCAGATGGATATCACTTGTGCCTGGAGGCAAATCCAACACAAAATAATCCAACTCACCCCAATTGGCATCTGTAATAAGCTGTTTCAACGCATTGCTTGCCATTCCGCCTCTCCACAACACAGCATCGTTAGGATTGACAAAAAATCCGATTGACAACAATTTGACTCCATATCGCTCCTCAGGACGGATTAACTCACGTCCCTGCTCATTTTTTTCTTCCAAAATAGGACGGGCATCCTCTAGTCCGAACATTTTTGGCATCGAAGGTCCGAATATATCTGCGTCGAGCAAACCGACTTTATAACCCATCTTTGCAAGAGAAACTGCAAGATTAGCAGAGACGGTGCTCTTTCCTACTCCACCCTTTCCTGACGAAACGGCTATGATATTCTTCACTCCTGGCAACGGATTGTCCGGATCTTTCTTTGGTATCGCCGTCTTATATTTACAGGTGATATTGCCTGCGATTTCAACCTCCTTGCCGACATATGTCAAGATTGCTGTCTCACATGCTTTCACCAACGATCTCGCAAACGGATCATTCTCTTTCTCAAATATCAATGAGAACGACACTTTGTTTCCGTCTATTCGGATGTTGTCCTCCACCATCTCCGACGACACAATATCCTTACCTGTGCCCGGATAACGCACATGTGTAAGTGCGTCGATAATCAACTTTAGATATAATGCCATTATTTATACTGATTTTCTATAATGTTCGACAACACGTTCTTCATCTCCAAACCTGCCGCAGCCACCTGCTGAGGAATGAAACTTGTAGGTGTCATTCCTGGAGTTGTATTGACTTCTAGAAGGTTCACAGTACCGTCTGCTGAAATGATATAATCCACACGGATGATTCCATGAGCATCAAGCACATTATAGATTCTTTCTGTCTGCTTACGGACAACTGCAGCGATTTCCTCTGAAATTCTGGCTGGAGTGATTTCCTTAACCTGTCCTTTATACTTAGCGTCGTAATCAAAAAACTCATTCTCGCTGACGACCTCTGTAATTGGGAAGACGGTAGTTTTTCCACCTGCCTTATAGATTCCACATGTGATCTCTGTTCCCTGCATGAAACTCTCAATCACTGTCTCAGATCCTTCTGCGAAAGCTTTCTTCACTGCCGGTTTTACCTGCTCGATTGTCTTTACTTTTGTCACACCGAAACTGCTTCCTCCATCATTTGGCTTGACAAAACATGGCAAACCGACAGTTTCAACAATCTCTTTATCTGTGTAGTCGCTCTCACTTCTCAAACGCAATGATTTAGCGACAGGTATACCAAAATTCTTCAAGTATGTGTTGCAAGTGAACTTGTTGTATGTCAATGCAGAAGCAAGTACTCCACATGAAGAGTATGGGATCTTCATCAACTCAAAATAACCCTGCAATTTACCATCCTCTCCTGGTGTGCCATGGATAGTGATGTAGGCGTAATCGAATTTGATTTTCAATCCATCTATATCAGCTGAAAAATCATTTTTGTCGATTGGATATTTTGCGTCATTAACCTCCAAATTCCACTCTGTGCCAATGATTGTCACAATATATACATTATACTTCTCTTTGTCCATGAAAGAGTAGATACCCTTAGCACTTTTCAGTGACACAACCACTTCCGACTGGTCGCCACCTGCTACAATTGCGATATTTTTTTTCATTTGTTGATACACTTTTATTGTCCATACAAAGATAGGCAATGACAATCAAAGGGCAAACAAATAAGGAAGATTTTAAATTATACTACAACCCTAAAAAATATTTCCAGCACGGCACAATCTCCACTACTCCATGCGAATCCTCTATTTGTCCCTCTTCATCATATGTCAAAACCAATCGTCGTCTACAAGATAAACGATTTGGCAGTTTTTTCAATGCATCCAATTCACGACGACGCGTTTCATCATCTCGTAATGAATAACTTACCTGTATTGCCAATTCTTCTTCGGGTATATAAAAATCAACTTCAAACCCATCATTATAAAAGTAAACCTGATCGTTCTCCATATCGTGGCCATACTTTCTAAACAAGTGTAGAGCCACCATATTCTCAAGCAACATCGAGTCTTTATCTATAAGAAACAATCGAAAGATTCCATTATCGATGAAATAATATTTACAATTGCTTTCCTTATCGGCCAAACAACTCACATAATTCTTAAGTCGAAGTAACAACCAAGCGTCTTCACAATACTCAATGTATTTGATTGTAGTGGCAAGACTCAATTTTCCTCCAACGCTTGACATCAGACTGTTGATTCTATTATAACTGATTGGGCGACATACACTCTCAGCCATCTTTCGAACCAAAACTCGCATACCAGCCACATTAGTGATCTTATTTCGTGCAATAATGTCTCCCAGATAAATTTTCTGATAAACACTATTCAAATAATTTGTTCTGACAGGAAGAAGTGCGGCTGCAGGCAAACCACCATCATGCATATATTCTTCGTAATGCCGCATCAGATTTATACGTTGTTCAGTGCCGATTATATCCATTTGTCCGGCAGGAATATGATGAGCATTTAAGAACTCCTTAAAGCTATATGGATATATCTCTTTTACAAGATAACGTCCTCCTAATGTGGTATTGATTTCTCCGGATAACATTTTCGCATTTGAGCCTGTTAAATATACAGTATGACCTGTGTCCGCCATGCGTCGAGCAAATTTTTCCCAATGATCTATATTTTGTATCTCATCAAGAAACAACATCGGACGAGTTCCATACATTTCCCCATGACATTCCAACAGTTTATTAAAATCCTCAGTAGAAAAGTCCGCCATACGCTCATCCTCAAAATTAACATACAACATTTCATCCCATTTATGGCCTTCTTTTAACAACTGTTGCATTTTTTGGAATAACGTGTATGATTTTCCAGAACGTCTGACTCCTACTATTACAACACAAGGGAATTCATCTAAATCAAGATTTCTTGAGATTATCTCATATCTTTCTATCTCCGATTGATTATCTTTTATAATCTGTTTTAAAACCTGCTTATCCATACATATTGTATTAACACAGGCACAAATTTAACATTTTCTTTAATGGACTAAACAAAAAAAGACCGATTTTATTTAATCCATTAAACAAAATCGGCACTTTTACATCCAAAACATATTGTTCTAATCTTGAGAGAAGCTACACATCACGAAAATCACGCATTGCGAATCACCACAAGATATTGATAGTGATCATTCTCATAAACCTTCTCCGCTTTCAGTCCACACATCTGACAAACAGCGTTAAGACGGTTGAAATCCACAAACAGCCATTCAAACGGTTCGTCCTTCTCTCCACGGTAAGTGATAGCATAATCAATCTCTCCGTAATAAGGCTCATCATCTATTCCTGGATCAACATTACCGTCTTCATCCGTGTAAAGATAAATCAGATCGGAGCTGTCCATCACGATTTTACCACCGTCGGCAAGTATACTCTTGCAATGATTCAGGAAAGACGGAAGGTTCTTCATCGTCTTTGCGATTCCAACTCCATTCATCAGCATCAGCAACGTGTCGTATTTTTCTCCGACGATATCATAAAAATCACGTATCTGGGCATTCTTGACTCCCCTTTGCTTCATCACATCGACGGCTCCGGCAGAAACATCAATCGCCTCAACATCCACACCTTTATCCTGCAGCCAAAGCGTATGGCTGCCAGACCCGGCACCGACATCCAATGTTCGTCCTTCACACAGTTTCAATGCACGATGCTCTATCTCACTCATCTGCTCCCACGTATGGAAGAATTCCTTAATATTCCAATATTCCGTCTCCACCACATTGCTTTCAACTTTGATTCGAGTCTTCTTGTCTCCATTGAAATATGCGGTCAAAACTTTGCCGTATGCGTCGCTCATAATCAATTGTTTTAATTTGCTCAAAGGTAGTATTTTTTCAGTTATCAAGCAAGGCATTTTGACGGACACATAAGAAACAAAAAATCCCGACAATTTGCATTGCCGGGATTATATGAGATCTAAACTAAAATTACTTAGTCTGGATGATCAAGTAGTCTGAAGTAGACCAGAATCTGTTGTAATCCTTGATCTTCAAGATCAAAGTCTTGTCCTCAGCACTCTTTGGAAGAAGAGTGTAAGAAGTCAATGGGTGACGAGAAAGGATAACTGCCTTCTTAGTCTTAAGATCTAGCTCAGTGAAATCTCTCTTGTCAACCTTAGTAAAGTCAGAAGTTCTGATGTCACCACCCTTCTTAAGAGCTCTCTCCAAAAGACCCTTGTTCTTCAAAGTAGCCTTATCTGCAGCCAAGTAGTATACTGCGTTCAACTCTGCATCCTGAGCAGCGATAGCAGCAGCCTGCTGTGCAGATACATTGTTAACCGAGTCGATACGTGCGTTAGCAGCGAGGTTTGCGCTCTCAAGGTCAGCGATCTTGATGTTCTTAGCCTCAAGTTCCTCCTTAAGCTTAGCCATCTCAGCCTGGCTCTCAGCCAACTGCTTCTTCAACTTACCGATTGTACCACGAAGACCGTTAAGCTGACCGTTAGACTTAGCCAATTTCTCCTCCAACTCGTTGATCTTCTGGTTGCTCTGCTGGATACGCTCAGAGATTAGTTTGAAATCCTCCTGGATAGTAGCCTTGTTTGTACCACCTTCCTGACCTTTGTCGTTAAGAACACCAAGCTCAACCTCCTTGATCTGCTTCATGTTAGCGTTAACCTCCTCGAACAAATCAGACATCTGCTGTGAAATCTGACGCTCCTCAGCCAACACTGTTCTCAAAGAATCTGAAGTCTTGTTAGCCTGATCAATCTCTCCCTGCCATGGGTTGCAAGATGTAGCAGCTACTAGCGCTACGCTTGCGAATAAAATTGCTTTTTTCATTTTATATATTTTTATTTAATTTATTCTTGATAATACCATCGTAACGAATCAATCCTCGTCATCATCATATTTCTTTTTGCTTGCCTTCTCCTTCTCTTTTCCAGAAATGACAATCACAAACTCTCCTTTTGGTTCATTCGCTTCAAAATGTGCTTTGACCTCAGATACGCTTCCTCTAACAGTCTGCTCAAACTTCTTTGAAATCTCACGTGATACAGACACCACTCTGTCTGGTCCCGCAAGCTCCTCTATCTGCGACAATGTCTTGACGACTCTGTATGGAGACTCATATATGATAGACGTGCGCTCCTCCTCAACAATCTCTTTCAAACGAGTCTGACGGCCCTTCTTCTGAGGCAAAAAACCTTCAAAACAGAATCTGTCTGTAGGTAATCCTGAATCCACAATCGCCGGCACAAACGCTGTCGCTCCAGGAAGGCATTCCACCTCTACTCCAGCCTCAGCACATGCTCTCGATAACATAAAACCAGGATCCGATATTCCAGGTGTGCCGGCATCACTTATCAATGCCACATTCTCACCCGACTTTATCCTCGTCACAACTGAATCACAAGTCTGATGCTCATTAAACTTGTGGTGAGACATCATCTTGTTTTCTATCTCAAAATGTTTTAGCAAGACACTGGATGTACGAGTGTCTTCAGCCAATATCAAATCAGCCTCCTTCAACACTCTGATTGCCCTGAATGTCATGTCTTCAAGATTGCCGACCGGAGTCGGAACTATGTACAGTTTTGCCATAACACTAGTTAGTGAACCTTGCTTCCAACAACTCCATAAATTCAAATGCTGCGCCTTCTGTCGTGTCCCAATTGAAATTTTCAGCGACATAAACCTCAGCCTCCTGCAATGACGACATTGAATTCAATTTATCAATTGTAGTATTCAACAACGTCATATCACCACCGAACAACTCCTTCTGATAACGGATTCTATCGTTAAGATTAAGTGATTTACGCAGATCAGTCACAAATCTGCTCTCCAATCTACGGCCGCCATTGAATCTCTCATTAGTGATTACAGGATTGCTAATTGCAACCTTAGGCTGTTCAGCCACTTTTTTCTCTACACTTTTCGATGGTGCGGGATTCTCTGTCTCAACTGTTTTGACTACTTCTTTCTGAGCCTCAGTCGCCGGCTGACTCAATTCCTCAACCACTTTCGGCTCTGGCTCTTTCACAACAACTTTAACAGTATCTATAGCAGAAACGTCAACCTCAATAGTAGCGTTTTTTCTCGGACTAACCAACTCTTCTTCAACGTTGACTTTCTGATCTTGCTTGCTCTGCGTTTCCTCGACAACATTTTCCTTTTCGACTTCCGATTCCACCTTCTCTATCGTCTTTACGTCTTTCGGTTCAACTTTCTGACTAGCCTCCCTTACCGGTTCTGCCGCCACAGTCTTCTCTTCAGACTTCTCAAGAGCCGCCTCTTTGCTTTCTACGCTTAGCTGCTCAAACTCCGACAATATGTTTCTTACCTTTTGAAGGGCGAGATCGTGCATTGCGTACGGAATCGTTTCCATACTTTCCATGCATTTCGTTAGCATATCAAGTTCGGAAATGTCATTCAGTATAAATGTGATAAGTTTATTTTTATTCATTAAGAATAACTTTTTACTTTATCTTTGCCACAAAATCGCAAATCAATAATGCATTCAGCACTATTGGATATGCAAATATAATTAGATTTTTTACGAAATGTACGTTTTATTTAACTTTTTTTATGAAACAGATAAAGAATAATTTCATCACAGCTCTTTCCAATTTATACGAAACTTCTGAAATCAATGAAATTTTCTACGAATGTGTTTCTCATATATCCGAAAAATCACGAAGCCAGATAATATTGTCGTTGTCCGACAAGGCTTCCGATGAAATTATCAGACAATGTGATATGCTTCTTTCCCGTCTCAAAAAAGGCGAGCCAATGCAGTATGTATTAGGTTTTGAATGGTTCGACGGGATGAGATTCGCTGTTGATTCCAGAGTGTTGATTCCTCGCCCGGAAACTGTGGCTTTGGTGGATGAGATTGATAAATTAAAAATGCAAAATGCAAAATGCGAAATGAGAGTGTTGGATATCGGCACTGGATCAGGAGCTATTGCGGTCGCTGTAAAGAAAAGGATTCCCAACGCAGAAGTCACAGCGGTGGATGTCAGCAAAGATGCTCTTGAAGTAGCGTCGACAAATGCTAAGAATAATGGAGCCGACGTGAATTTCATCTGCGACGATGCTCTATCCAACTCTTTCTTATCTGGCTGCGCTCCATTCAACGTGATTGTAAGCAACCCTCCATATATATGTCCTGACGAGAAAACGGAGATGCGTACAAACGTACTCGACTTCGAGCCTCATCTTGCACTATTCGTTCCACAAGACGACCCGTTGTTATTTTACAATAAAATCGCTAAATTTGCAATCAATAATCTTGAAAGCGACGGTGCTCTACTATTCGAAACCAATGTGGCATATGTCCACGACGTAGAGAAGATGATGAGCGAAACGGGATTCTGCGACGTCGCAGTGATAAAAGATTGTTTTGACCGTGAACGTTTCGTGATTGGCAAAAAGATATGATCGGAGAGACGAAATTAAAAATATGGAGCAAAGACGAGGCTTTGGCTAAGATGTCGATGTTGTGCGCGGAATCGGAAAAATGCAAGTGCGACATCGCTGAAAAGCTAAAACAACACGGGGTCTCTTCTGAAGACATAACTTCTATACTGACTTACCTGGAAACCGAAAGATTCATCGACGAAGCCAGATATTCCAAGTTCTTCGCAAAAGACAAATACAAATTTGCCAAATGGGGACGCAAGAAAATAGAGTATGCTCTCAAAATGAAAAGGATCCCATCCGACTATATCAAAGATGCGCTGGAAGAAATCCCAGATGACGCATACGAGGAGACAATGATGGCCGCACTCACGTCGAAACTAAAAACAATCAAATTCCAGAACCGCTACGATGCAAAGGCAAAACTATTCAGGTTTGCCGCTTCTCGCGGATATGAAAGCGGTGTGGCTCTTGACATGATCGAAAAAATATTAAACGATAATTTAGAAGGATACGACAATGAATAAATTTATCAAAGGAATGTTTGCCAACTATACAACAGGCAAAAAAATACTATTGTTGCTCGGCATTTTCATACTGTTGGATGTTATAGGTAATGTAGTCGGATTAGGCTGCGACGTGGTCGGGGCAAAACTCCTTTCCCATGCGAATTCTTTACGTTTGACACAATTCGTCGCGTCTATGATTGTTTTTGTCGGAACCCCATGCGTTTTCTTCTATCTCACGGCCAAACCACAATGCTCATTCAGAGAATACTTCAAGCTAAACAAAAAGAATGATTCTATTCTATATATATTGGCATTTGTGGCACTATTATCAATCACTCCAATCGTCAACTATACAACATTAATTAACGAGCAGATGACTTTGCCAGATTGCCTTAAAGAGATCGAGGATCTACTTAAGAAAATGGAAGATTTGGCAAAAGAAATGACTTTGGAGCTTCTGAAAACAGATTCTGGACTAACATTTATAATCAATTTGATTGTGATAGCCGCCGCACCCGCAATCGGTGAAGAGCTGATGTTTCGCGGAGCATTGCAGAGGACATTGCACGAAAAGTTTTCTCCATTTTGGGCTATCGTAATCACATCCGTCTTATTCAGTGCCCTACACTTCCAATTCTACGGATTCATTCCACGATTCCTGCTTTCTGTATTCCTTGGCATGCTATACTATCTCAGCGGAAGCATCAAACTAAATATGTTAGTGCACTTCACCAATAATGCGTTGGCTGTATTAGCATATCGCATCTGCACAATCTACAACATTCCGATCGAAGATGCCCCAACAGAAACATTAGGCAAAGAAGATTTCGTCCCTGTAATCCTTGCGACCGTGCTATTTGCCGGAATAATGTGGGTAATCTATCAAAAAACAGACAAAGGAGACAGAGAAAGTCTGATGCCAGTGAAGTCTGATGATGTAGAAGCATTGGAAAAACAAAACAATAATCAAGATCTGCCAAAATCAGGAGAATCAGAAGATTCAAATAAAGAGGCTGAGCATTTGTCGTAAACTAGGGTCCTCAACGATCATAAAAAAAATAAAAATGGCCTGCACATTGGATTATATCGATTTCGTATGTTCCCAGCTTAACGGCATCGGAGAAATACGCACACGCAAAATGTTCGGAGACTGGTGTATCTATATCGATGAGAAACCGGTCGTCTTAGCATGCGACAACATCTGCTATGTAAAGAAGCATGCAGCTATTGAGGATTTGATGAGTGACGCGGAATGTGGCTGTCCATACGATGGAGCAAAAGAGCATTACATACTCGACATCGAACATGGAGACGATGCGAAACGTGTGGTGAGAAAGCTTGTAGAAGTGTTGCCTTATCCGAAAAAGAAGACAAAGAAATAAGACGTTTACCACTGATGGTAATTATCAATTCTCATGGGTAGCCATATACCAACTCGTCTTCTTATACGCAGACATTAAAGGATGTTCACTTGGCTCTGACGTTGTGATTCCAGAATATTTCACAATCGGCATCTCCCCTCCCATCGTTGTATAATAAGTAGGGGTATTTTTCTTATACGGAATCAAAACACTCATCAAGTTGTCGAACTCACTCAACATGCTTGCGTCTTCTGTCAGATGACACACATAATCCTCAAAATCAACAAATACGGTAGGTGTATAGCCATCCAAACGTTGTAATGATGAAGCGTCTACATGCACCGTCGCATCAAGAGAAAGATTGACCTTTTTCATGAATCGGGCAAGAGAGTCGAGAGCATCACAATTGATTGTCGAAATTGTGCCACATGGTCTTTCATAATTGACATAGAATCTGTAGAACGACTCGCAAATATTCTCATAATCGACTCCTCCTATCAAATAATTTCCACTTATCTGGTATGGGAAACCGTATGCCATAACCTCTGTAGGATATGCCACGATATGTTTGCACACATCCTTCAACTCGTACGCCACCTCGACATTTGCCATATAGCAATTATCAAACAGGATCATCTCAAACTTCCTGATCTTTGAATTTTTTATTCCTTCCTTAAAAGTAGAGATTTCTATCTGAGATTCCATCGTGGTGCCTCCAATAAACCTCGTCTCCGGCACAGACGTTTCATCCGAACTGACATTGGCTGAACGTGTAGAGAAAGAACCTGCTGGCACCCAACCTGTCCCATGGCATCCGACAGTCATCGAATAAGTGTTGGATGGGAATTTAGGATATACTCTGTCAAGAAGATGTGTTATACCTTCGCTCGTCGTGAATCTTGGATCCGAATAACTGTCCAAAGTATCCTCAACAAAAGAGCCATTAGTTTTCTTCAACTCAATGATATCTACTTTTCCATGAGAAGACTCTATACATACGACATAGCGTTCATTATCCATTCCCTTCTGCTGAAGAACTTGCTTGAAATCACTAATATTCTGAATAAAACAAGGTTTCAGATTGTTCGACCATGGGAAAAACATGATAATAGTGTTTTCTGCAGTCGAACGAGTATCATCCATACCCTCGTCTATTTCATCACAGGCTGTAAAACAGAAATAAGATAGAAGACACAACAGTAGTTTTTCTAAATTCTTCATTCTCATAAACAAAAAAGGCAGAGAAACCGAAGTCTCTCTGCTTGTATTATTTCATTTTATTATTGGTTCATTGAAGCCAAATACTCCTCGTTTGTTCTGCTTCTTTCAAGGTT
Source organism: Paludibacteraceae bacterium (assembly GCA_016283095.1). GTDB lineage: Bacteria > Bacteroidota > Bacteroidia > Bacteroidales > Paludibacteraceae > UBA1723. Next base: position 18,473 of record JAEEMG010000011.1, read on the forward strand.
TTCTTTCACCTCAGTCATAGCCTCGATAGGAGTCATGTCTGAATAGTGCTTTCTCAAAATCCACATTCTCTGAAGAGTGATCTTATCCTGAAGCAGATCATCACGACGAGTACTACTTGCCATGATGTCGACAGCTGGGAATATTCTCTTGTTGGCAAGACGACGGTCGAGCTGAAGCTCCATATTACCTGTTCCCTTGAACTCCTCAAAGATGACATCATCCATCTTCGAACCAGTATCAGTAAGAGCTGTGGCAATGATAGTCAAGCTACCACCATTTTCAATATTACGAGCAGCACCGAAGAATCTCTTTGGTTTCTGCAATGCGTTTGCGTCCACACCACCACTCAACACCTTACCAGAAGCAGGAGATACAGTGTTGTAAGCTCTGGCAAGACGTGTGATAGAATCCAAAAGGATCACCACATCATGTCCGCATTCCACCATTCTTTTCGCCTTCTCCAACACGATGCTTGCAACCTTCACATGACGCTCTGCAGGCTCATCAAATGTAGACGCGATAACCTCAGCGTTTACGCTTCTCTGCATATCGGTAACCTCCTCAGGACGCTCGTCAATAAGGAGAACCATCATATACACCTCTGGGTGGTTGGCCGCGATTGCGTTTGCGATATCCTGCAATAGTATTGTCTTACCAGTCTTTGGCTGGGCAACGATCAATCCACGCTGACCTTTTCCGATTGGGCTGAACAGATCGACGATTCTTACAGAAGTGTTGCAAGTCTTAGGGTCTCCAGTCAAATTGAATTTCTCATTTGCGAACAAAGGAGTCAGATGGTCAAAAGGCACACGGTCTCTCACATGCTCCGGAGGACAATTGTTGATTGTATCCACACGTGTAAGAGGGAAATATTTTTCTCCGTCACGTGGAGGTCTGATGTCACCAGTCACAACATCTCCCGTCTTCAATCCCATCAGTTTAATCTGATTGGAAGAGACATAGATATCGTCAGGTGAACTTAGATAATTATAATCAGGAGAACGAAGGAATCCGTAACCATCAGGCTGGATAATTTCAAGCACTCCACTACCCTTGATTACACCTTCGAAATCATATTGTTTTTGCTTTTTTGCCTCTTCAGCGGCTCTTTCAGCCTCAATTCTCGCACGTTCTTCTTCAGCCTTTATTCTGGCAGCCTCTTCTCTGGCTCTGATAGCTTCCTCTTCTGCTAATCTTCTTTGAGTTTCCTCTTCCTCACGTCTACGCTCTTCCTCAAGTTGTTTTTGACGGAACATCTCTTCGATTTCCTGTTTTTGGTAGACGAATGGTTCTGCGACACCAGAGTTTTCCGCAGCCTTTTGTTTAGCCAATTTCTTTTTTTCAAGAATCATTCTGGCAACTGCGGCCGCCGCGTTATTATTACTGCTTGTAGAAAGGCCAGCTCTACCGCTGGTAACGGAATCAACTACAACCTTTCCTGTTTCCTGTTTCATTTCAGTTGCCTGAGGCTCTTCCTTCTCTATTTTAGGCTCTTCTATTACAGTCTGAGTCTCTGGCTCCGAATCTTCATTTGGCGATTGAGATTGACCCATAATTGCGTTTATCAGCTGCTCTTTTCGATATGAATCCGGACGATGAATACCTATTGATCTTGCGATAGTCTGCAATTCGGGCAATTTCTTTGCCTTCAATTCTGCTTCTGTCATGTATATATTATTGACTTATACTCTGTTGAACGAGACACAGCAAAGCTGTATATCATTTTCTTTTTTTCCGAATAATTGTATAGACTAAATAATCAGGATTTCCCTTATGCATATAACAAAAGTCTGTGACACACTCCCGATGTGTAATACACCTTAATAAATACGACTTGCTATGGAATTTTATTGAGAATAAGCAATCTCTATTGTTGCTCTTTCCTGATTGCGACGACAAAATTATATTTTTGTTTTATTATCGTCAAATAAATCTCACATTTTTTTTAAGTAGTTTAGACTAAACAAACAAAAAGTCCAGCCTTGAACTCAAGACTGGACCTCAATATCCTTATCCCAAAGTGATAGCCTCTGAAGGACAAACTCCTGCACAAGTTCCACACTCTGTGCATGCATCTGCATCAATTTTGTAGATATCGCCCTCAGAGATTGCTCCTACTGGGCACTCGCCTGCGCATGTACCACATGCTACGCAGTCTTCACCAATTACGTATGCCATAATTCTTTTTTTGTTTTAGTTTATAAATACAATGCAATATTAGTGCTTTTTTGATTTCACTGCAAATAAAATCAATAATATTTTTTTGAACTCTTAATGGATGTTAAAATTCTTTCATTCCTGATATGTTCAATTTATAGTCTGAACTTTCCAACAACGGGATTCTTATTGGGGCAACCACAAGGTGTACTTACATGGGCAACCACAAGGGATTGCCCCTACCGTTCCCGAAGGGAACACATAACCTCTGGTTAACTCCAAACCGATTGTATTTTGCAGAGCGAAACTCTGTCGGTTTTATGAAACCAATCTTACTTCTCCCATATATGATCAAACCTAAAGCCTAAACTCTCCAAATCCTCACAGAAGAATTCATTCATCGCCAAAATCATATTTTGATAGGATTTTACATACCTTTCATTCTCCCCATATTCCTTTTTTATGCAAATATAAAATTTACATAGCGAATCATAAAATTCATTAAGTCTCCTCTTGTAACTTAAATGTCTTGTCATTTTCAAAATCAAAGCGGCTCTTATACGGGGTGCCCCTAATGAGTTTACAAAACGACAAACATCTTCAAGCTTTAATCTACTAATCTCATCCGCCACATTTTCCAAATTGCTATATTTGTCTATGAACGGCAAACTGTAATCATCTATAATCCGCTGCATTTCTTGCCTTAATGGCTCAAATGCTTCAACGGATTCGATTGTCTTATTGATACGAAAATAATCATGGTTCATAGATGAATAATTAATAGGCACATCACATACCGTATGTGTCACTTCTCCATCAAATAATTCTCCATATAAATTATATTTCTTATATAATGGACGTAAAATATCCTCTATCTCGCTAAATAACACAAATGAGACAGGCTCATAAAATTGATATCCATTATATGCCTTATCATAATTTATCGTAATATGATATCTGTCTCCTGTCTCTTTATTCAACTTTTTAAAATCATAACTAGAAACGTTATGTTTGAGTTTATAGTCTCTCACCTTCAAAGATCCGAGACATGTCTTTATATCAGATTTTTCTAATGCCATGATTATTTAATTTTGCATTCAGCATTTCTCATTTCTATATGCGCCAGGAGAAATACCAGCATGGGTCTTGAAGAATCTGCCGAAAAAACTTTGGTTTGGGAAATTCAACGTTTCTGATATCTGCTGGATTGAAAGATTGCTCGTGCGGAGCATCTGTTTCGCCTCATTCATCACCAATGAATCTATGAATTGGCTGGGCGACGAGCCGACACATTCCGACACAATCTTACACAGATACTTAGGAGTGATGCATAACTGGTCAGCGTAGTATTTCACATTTCGCGTCGTCTTGAAATTCTCTTTCACCATCGAAGAAAACTTGAGGAATATCTCCTGTGTGCGTGAGCCCTTCTCCTGCGCCACACACGATTTCGAAACCTCATTCAACACCTCACAAAGCATAGCCTTCATCAGAAACTCACATGTCGCTCTCAAATACGCGCTCTTCTCCGTCTTGCACAAATCAAGCCTGCTCTTGACAAAGTTAAGATACACAAGCATCGACCCATACAACTCCTCCGACGTCTTGAATATCGGATTGGTATTGCCTAAAGGCACTTTCAGACCAGACACAAATCCTGAGATCACTCGTCTGTCGAAAAAGAACAGCACAGAATTGAAATCCTCACTGACAGATTTCACAAGCAACGTCTGCCCCATCCTTATTCGCACAATATCCCCTTTTGAAAATTTACATGGTTTCATGTCTATTTCCAGATCCGCCTCACCTGATATGCAGAATCCATAGAAGAAAAGAGGCAATCTCTCCGGCGTCGACATCACAGGAATATCGCAGACATTCCACAATCCATATAAAATACCATCATTTTCTATCTTGATATTCTCCTTTCCGCAATGCTTGAATATTTCCTGTTGAATTCCGTTCTTTTGCATCTTCAAATTATTTACCTATGCAAATTTATCAAAATTCACTTTTTTGTCATAAAAAAGGATGCTGATTTTTTTCAACATAAAAAATATGATTACTTTTGCACCGTCAATTATAATTAATAGGATTATGGCAGAACACAACGAATTAGGTAAAAACGGTGAAAACTTTGCCGTGGAATTCCTTGAAGGGAAAGGTTATCAAATCATCACAAGAAATTGGAGATGCGGCAACAACGAACTTGATATTGTTGCTTTAGACGGAGATACACTCGTCTTTGTAGAAGTCAAAACACGTTATTCCGACTACATCGACCCCCGTACCAGCATGAGCAAAAGCAAAATCAGGAATTTTGTGAACGCAGTGACCATGTACCTCCGAAAGATGCAGGTCAACTCAAATTTCCGTCTGGATGTCATCATAATTGTGATGCAAAGCGGATTCGACAACAAAGGGATGTATGTGGAGCATTATGAAGACGCGATTTTGCCGACTGACTTCTGACATTTCTACATAAACAACGAAGAACAAAAAAAGTCAGCCAAGATTTACTTGGCTGACTCCTCACAAGAAATTAAAATATCGTTGTTCTGAGTTAGTTAAATGAGGCATAGAAACGTAGTGATGGAACAGGAATAGTTATCTGAGCTCTTGCAATCGGACGCTCTACCATCATGTAGCCCTCTGCCACTGGCAAGAACCACATTCCTCCTGCTTCATAATAAGTTGTTCCATTCACGCGAGACAGACGAGCTCCGTAAGGAAGTGTTGTGAAGAATACATTCTCAGGGAATGCAACCTCCTCATATCCATATACTGGATCGTATACATAGTACACGCCATTACCATAGTAATAAGTGTAATCGCCAACCAAGAATGAGTGTACAACTACTGGACGCTGATAGTACACTGGATGTGGACGATGGATCACACGATGATGGTGCGCAGGTGCATGGTGATGTGCTACCGGAGCTGGAGCATGGTGGTGGTGATGATACGGAGCTGGAGCATGGTGATGATGGTGCGGAGCTGGAGCTGGTCCGTGATGATGGTGCGGAGCTGGAGCTGGTCCGTGATGATGAGCTGCTGGAGCATGATGAACAGGACGTGATCCATGTTCTACTCTCGCAGGTGCCGATGGACGATGTCCGCCACCATGAGATGGAGCTGCCGCATGATTGCCACCTCCTCTGTTAGATGGTGCTGGTGCTGCAGATGAATGTCCACCACGATTATTGTTGGCTGGAGCAGATGAATGCTGAGGAGCGCCTCCACTACGTGAACGCTGTGCGTAAGTTAATTCTGACATAGCTAGCATTGCTACAATGCTTAAAACTATTAAAAACAATTTATTTTTCATGGTCGTATCAATTTTATCATTAACAATAATCAACATCGCCATATCGGTTCCGTTTATCTTTTATGCAAATATAATGAAGTGAAAATAATATCTTACCTTTGTAAGGTTTTTTAAGATAGAAAAAAAGGTTTTTTAACACTATGAACAACTCATACATATATAAAATAGAGGAAATCGAAAAATCCACAGATATAGTATCAAAAAAATACAAAAACCTGTTTTACATTTTCGAATCTATCTGCAAAGAACTGACTGCGGACGACAATATTCGTTTCGCAACAGAATATGCCAGACTGACGTTCCTTTTAGACAAATACAATGTGCATATCGCAATGCGCAAGAGAATTCTGAAATTCCGTGCCGACGCGATTAACTCTATGCGCAACAATGCCGTCATCTCTACCGAACAATACAGAGAAGACTACATTACTCTGGCTCTTTTCATATCCCTACTATACGGAGAACAGATTTCGGAGTCTCAAAAGAGGGATCTGGAAGTAGTGAGCGGTTCATGGACTACAGATGAATATCGTCGTACCGAACGCATCAACTATATGCGCATAGTGGCTACAGCATGCGACTACGAATTTATCACAGGCTACAAGGAAGACGCGGAAGAATATACACAAGTGAAGGTGAAAATCAACGTGATAGGTCAGAACAGCGATTTCGCAATCACACCAAACATGGTATGGAACGGCTGTATCATAGGGCTTATAGACAGCACCGTCGAACCTAACGGAGACCTTTGCCCAAGATTCATAATCATCAACCCTGACTATCTCATGGAGTGTAGCTCGATAGCCGACTGCGTCACTCCATGCGGCCCGAACCCTCTTGAGCATCTGTTCAAAAAACTGATGCGAGCAAAGACGTCGAAAGCAATGCTTCTCGGAAATATAGCCAACTATTTCCACGACCGTCTTATCCACGCTCACGACAAAAGCAACATCGATTTCAAGACACTTATGAATGAAGCTTTCCTTGAATCGTCGCTATCCATCAGCACCTGTGAAGAATTACAAAACAAAGATGATTATGATTCATGGATTTCAGACGCGGAGACTCATTACAACAACATAAAGAACGTTGTGGAATCGGTATTTCCAGAAGTCGGCATCTCCACAGAAAATGTGCTGCTTGAGCCTACTTTCTTCTGTGAACAACTCGGTTTGTCTGGACGTCTCGACCTGCTGCATCAGGCAAGAGGGAACTATGCCGTGGTGGAAATGAAAAGCGGGAAAAGCAAGTTTCCTGAATCCCAATTAGATCTTATCGCAGACAACCATATCACTCAGGCTTTTCTATACCAAGCTATAGTGCAACGTGTGCTGCAAATTCCGTTCAATGAACTGAAAACCTACATTTTTTACACTAAATATCCGTATGAGAAGCGAGCCAACCTCCGTTATGCGAAATGTACACTTAAAAACATATCGGAGGCTCTCAATCTACGCAATCGCATCGTCTGCTACGAGCATCTGCTTGCCAATGCCAAAACCATAGATGAAGTGAGACGCATAGTGTCGTGGATCACGCCTCAATATATGATTCCAAACTATGATAAAGTAAGAAGCGAACGAATAGTAAGCGGATTCATCGTGCCAAGAATTGAGGAATTCCGTCACACAATAGACTCTTCTTCTCCATTGGAACAGAAATATTTCTACGCTATGCTCGGATTCATCGCGAAAGAGCAGGATTATGCCAAGACTGGAGGTAGCGGCACACGTCGCAACCATTACGGTTTTGCTTCATGCTGGAGAGAGTCGCTGGAAGAGAAAAAAGAGTCAGGAAACATAATCTTTGACCTTCGTCCAAGAGAAATCGCAATCGATTCCGCAGAGCCATATGTTGTATTCGACCGCACACCAAACGACGAATACACAGCGTCTTTCCGTGTGGGAGATATCGTTGTCATTTATGAAAGACGGAATGATACCGACTTGGCAACCAACAAATTAGTACTTCGTGGCACAATCGCTGAGATCAACAACAACACGCTACGTATCAATATGCGTCAGACTCAACGCAATCCTAACGTACTACGCAGCGACATGGAGTTCGCTATCGAAAGAGACTTCATAGAATCAAGTTTTGCCAACCTTTACTCTGGTCTTTTCACATTCATCAGCACAAAGCCGGAAAGGAAACGTCTGCTTCTTGGAGAGACGCTGCCCAAACCGACAAACACCCACCGCCATGGTACATACGCCAACGAGGATATCAACCGTATTGTGGAGAAAGCGAAGTCGACAGACAGCTACTTTCTTCTTGCAGGTCCTCCAGGTACAGGCAAAACATCCTTCGCACTCAAATCAATGGTGGAGGAATTTTATGAAGACGACGGGAATATCCTGCTGATGGCTTACACCAACCGTGCTGTGGATGAGATCTGCAACTCATTGAACAGAAGCGAGAAAAACATAGATTTCGTCAGAATCGGCAGTAGGCTGAACGCTGACAAACGATTCCTGCCAAACATTTTGTCTGAACGAATCAAAAAGATGACAACACCTCAGGAAGTGACCGCAGAAATCCGCAGCCACAAAGTTTTTGTCGGCACAACGACAGCCATGTTGTCAAACAAAGAGATATTCAACATCATCAATTTCGACGTCGCCATCATCGATGAAGCGTCACAGATCCTTGAGCCTCAAATCATAGGTTTGCTATCCGAGCAGACTCGACTCGGCGAATACGGCATCAAGAAATTCATCATGATAGGCGACCACAAACAACTTCCTGCAGTGGTGGCTCAATCAGAAAATGAGTCGAAAGTGGAAGACGAGGATCTTCGCGGCATCGGACTGACAGACCGTCGCAACTCGCTGTTTGAAAGGTTGTTCCGATTAAACAGAGACTCAGGCAACAATTGTGCTTGGGACACTCTGAGAGGTCAGGGAAGAATGCACAACGAAATATGCAAATTCCCGAATGACCAATTCTACAACGGCGAACTACACACTGTGGCAGACTGGCAAAACGAAACATTCGACTACTACAATGATTATGACAAGGACAATCGTTGGGAGACGCTGGTGGCAACCAGAAGAATGGCATATATTCCGTCGGAACGAGATTTAGGAAGCAATAGCGGCAAGACCAACGATAGCGAGGCTAACATTGTGACAGAGATTGTGAAAGCATGTGTGGAATTGAGAAAAAAGAACGGCATTGCCGATGACGAAATGACGATAGGCGTGATCACAGGCTACCGTAGTCAGATCGCAAAAATCCGCCACAGACTGGAAGAATCGGGAGTGGCAGACGGGATTGTGGTCGACACCGTGGAACGCTACCAAGGCGGACAGATGGACATCATCATCTACTCCTTCTGTGTCAA
>JAEEMG010000002.1 GCA_016283095.1 Paludibacteraceae bacterium
GAAATCATATCATATGCATTATGATTTGCGAATTAAATCCTCACATCAATGCGAAATCACAAACGAAAATGCGAAACAAATCGGTCCTCGGCATATCATATAACCCCTAAACGGGGTAATGTGGGGAATCCCAGTATCTCTGTGAAAATTTCGACCGATGGATAATATCCCAACAATTACGAATTATGCATTATGAATTTCGCATTGTTCATGACACGCACGTCCGTGCGTCTCTACGAGAGGGTTGGATTCACCAGATGCATGGATTTTCCCAACAATTATGCATTACGCATTATGAATTATGAATTGACCAAGACACGCACGTCCGTGCGTCTCTACGAGGATTGGATTCACCAGATGCGTGGATTTTCCCAACAATTATGAATTATGAATTAATCATGACACGCACGTCCGTGCGTCTCTACGAGAGGGTTGGATTCACCAGATGCGTGGATTTTCCCAACAATTACGAATTATGCATTATGAATTATGAATTTAATCCCCGTCGGCATTGGGAAAACAAAAAAAGACGCGATTTCTCGCGTCTTCCCTCTTTAAGATACTAATTTTACTTATACAAACACAAATACGGCGTGTCTTCCGTCGCTCTACAACGGAATTTTACTCCTTTCTCAACGACAAAAGTCTCAAACTTCTTATATGTCTTCCACTCTGTCTCTCCTGGCATCAACACTTCCAACTTTCCTGATGTCACAGTCATGATCTCAATTGTTGATGTGCCAAACTCATACTCTCCTTTTGCCATAACACCGATAGTGGCACGGCCTTCTGCACTCTCCAACGCAATGCTCTTTACATTGCCGTCGAAATACTCGTTCGTCTTAAACATGATTATTTTGCTAATAAAATTTTCATACATTTCTCAAGAGAGTCTGTCCAATATGGAACTGACGCTCCAGCCTCAGCGATCTTTCTCTTGCTCAATACGCTGTAAGCAGGACGCTCCGCTGGAGTTGGGTACTCATAGCTCTCTATCGCATGAAGGTTGGCCTTGCAACCAGCCAATTTGAAGATCGCCTTTGTGAAATCAAACCAACTTGCGACTCCATCATTAGTATAATGGTAAACCTCGCATCCCTTGATGCCTTTGTTTACCAAATGCATGATCGCCTCAGCCAAATCTGTGGCGTATGTCGGTGTTCCTACCTGATCGTAGACAACAGAAACGTCTTCACGCTCATTGCCCAAACGGATCATCGTCTTCACAAAATTATTTCCGAACTCGCTGTAAAGCCATGCTGTGCGGACAATCGCAGCGTCGCAACCGACCTCTTTGACGATTGTCTCTCCACTCAATTTTGTTCTTCCATAAGCTCCTAGTGGAAACGTAGGGTCACTCTCCTTCAACGGTGTGTTTCCCTTGCCATTGAAGACGTAATCTGTTGAGACATGAACAAATTTAGCCCCCATCTCTTTGGCAACAACAGCCAAATTGCCTGGGCCAACTGCATTAATCTTATGAGCTATATCCTCATTCGATTCTGCCTTGTTGACGTCTGTATATGCGGCGCAGTTGATGATGACATCAGCTTTTGCGTTTTTCAATATTGTACGTAAGGATTCCAAATCCGTGATATCCACCTCCGGCATATCCGTGAAAGTGAAACTATGCTGTGGATAATTTACAGATATCTTTCTGAAAGAGTTGCCTAACTGGCCGTTTCCTCCTGTTACAAAAATATTCATATTCCCGATACAAATATATTAGAACACCTCTGCGTCCTTCAACAAAGGATGCTTTGTGTCTTTTTCCGACAATAAAAATTCACAATCTAATTTAGGCCATTCGATTCCGACCTGTGGATCATTGTACATGATGCCCGCATCTGCCTGAGGAGCATACACATTGTCCACCTTATAAGTGAAAACAGCCTCATCGCTCAACACTAAGAAGCCATGGGCGAATCCACGTGGAATGAAAAGTTGACGGTTGTTTTCCTCGCTCAACTCGACAGCTACGTATTTTCCGAATGTCGGTGAAGACTTTCTTATATCAACCGCTACATCAAGCACCGCACCCTTTACAACACGCACGAGTTTGGCTTGCGATGCGTCTCCCTTCTGATAATGAAGACCTCTTAGCACTCCTTTTGACGATTTCGATTGATTTTCCTGTACAAACTCTACATGGTGACCGATATGTTCGTCAAATTCTGCTTGTTTGAACGACTCATAGAAATAGCCTCTGCTGTCACCAAACACCTTAGGCTCTATTACAAACACTCCTTTAACCGACTGTTCAATATAGTTCATAATTATTTATCAATCAAAATTATTGTTAATCAACGATATGATATACTGTCCGTATTTTGTCTGCTTCAAGCTGTTTCCAAGATCCAACAGCTGCTGATCCGAAATCCAACCGTTACGCCATGCGATCTCTTCGATACATGCCACATAAAAACCTTGACGGTTCTGGATGGTCTCGACAAAATTCGAAGCTTCCAGCAAAGAGTCGCAGTTACCTGTGTCAAGCCATGCGAATCCACGTCCGAAGAGTTCCACTTTAAGAGTTCCTTCCTGCAAGTAAGTCTTGTTCAAATCTGTGATCTCATACTCACCTCTCGCACTTGGCTTAAGCTCTTTAGCTCTTTTGCAGACGGTGCTGTCATAGAAATACAATCCAGGCACAGCATAATTACTTTTAGGTTGAGCAGGTTTTTCTTCCAACGAAGTGACTTTGCCGTTTTCATCAAAACCAACCACTCCGTATGCTCTTGGATCTCTTACATAGTATCCGAAAACCATCGCTCCAGACTTGATCTGTGCGGCTTTCTTAAGCATGGATGAAAAGTTTTGACCATAGAACATATTGTCACCAAGAATCAGGCAGGCGTCGTCGCCCGCAAGAAATTCCTCACCTAGGACAAATGCCTGAGCCAAACCATTAGGTTTTTCCTGCACCTTATATTCAAAACGCATTCCGAGCGACTTACCGTCTCCAAGCAACTGCTCAAACATCGGCAAATCTCTCGGTGTGGAGATAATCAAAACTTCCTTGATTCCTGCCAACATCAATGTTGACAGAGGATAATAAATCATCGGTTTGTCATAAACAGGCATAATTTGCTTGCTTATGGCTTTAGATAATGGGAAAAGGCGAGTAGCACTGCCACCCGCCAAAATTATACCTTTCATTTCTTCAACAAAACCGTTTTAATTGCATTTTCCAATTCAGCTTCCGGCAACGCTCCTCTATTTGCCTGAGGCTCACCATTCACTGGGACAAAGATCAAAAGAGGAATACTTGTCGCTCCAAACGCCTGAGCCAAGTCTCTGTTCTTATCTACATCAATCTTGTAGACATCGATCTGATCCTTATACTTTACCGACAACTTGTCCAAAAACGGAGAGATTGTACGGCATGGTCCACACCAAGTAGCGTAAAAATCAATCACACATGGTTTCTTGCCCTTGTACTGCCATGTCGAGCTCTGGACAAAATCGCAAATCTGTGCACGGAACTCATCCTGATTAATGTGTTTTACCAAGGAATTCTGTGCTGCCGCAAAAGAGCTTGTTGCGAACAACATAGTCAATGCAGCGAATATTTTAATTACTGTTTTCATATCGTTTTTACTTTTTCAAAAATAACTCTATTTTTTTCTTCGGGCTCAAAGATAGTGTTTAATGTTCAAAATGGATTATAATATTTCATTTTTTTCTGCTTTCAAAAACAAATAAATGTTAAAGGTATGTCAAATATAGCTGTTTTTCAACAACTTAAGAAATATAGCCTTACAGAGTTTTTTTTGATGAACTTTGATATTTTCAGATTTTAACAAAAATAGTATATTTGTAACAAAATTGTAAACAATGAATAAAAAGACATTTCTTGCTGGTTGTATAGGCTTTATCCTTGGTGGTCCGTTGGGTGCCGTCATCGGCTTCGTGATTGGAAAAATTATTTTTTCCGACGACAATGCCTCTCAAGACAACAATAATTCAGACTCAGATGCCGAATCCGATATGGGCGAGAACAACTTCAAATACTGCATTCTTGTGTTGCTCGGTGAGGTGATGAAGGCAGACAGTAAACTGATGAGCTGTGAATTAGACAGAGTGAAGGCCACAATACGCAGATACTATAAGAATGAAGATGAGCAGAAAGCCGCACTCAAACAATTCCAGACAATTCTCGACCACAAACATAATATTGAAGCAATATGTAGCAGCATCAATAAACGTCTTAACTACATTGCGAAATCCGAGCTCATAATGGAGCTTTTGGCTGTTGTCTATGCCGACGACCATTTCGACAGCTCCGAAGAACCTGTCATTCAGAAAATAATAAAGAATCTGAACATCACTTCTCAGGAGTACAAAAGTATCTACATGCTCTTCATGAAAAAGTACAAGCAGGGATACTATAACGGTGAGAGATCACAACAGTCGTCCTACTACAATAATAATAACGAAAGCAAATCCAACAACAGCGGCAACGGTTCAAGCAACAACAGTTATAATCGCAGCAACGACTCAAGCAATAGCAACCGTAGTGGCAACTCAAATAGAAACAGCGGTTATTCCAACTCTAATTCAAACAGCAACAATTACCGCAAATCCAGAAGCATTTCTGTAAGTGAGGCATACGATATTCTCGGAGTGGCAGGCAATGCGTCTGATGCGGAAATCAAAAAGGCATACCGTGTCCTGGCCATGAAATACCATCCCGACAATGCGGCGGCTTTGGGTGAGGAGGCAGTTCGCCAGTCGACAGAATCAATGAAGAAGATCAACGAGGCTTGGGATGTGGTGAAATCAGCAAGAGGAATGAAATAAAATGCTGAATTCTAAATGCGGAATGCAAAATCATGCCATAGACTTTACATGTCGGTACGAATATGGATATTGATCACAAACCAGGTTGTAGCGCTATTGCAATATTAATAATATTCGTAGGAATATTGTTCACTTTCCTAAATATCGAATTAGGATTTTTTATATTTGCAGGATTGGCCTTTTTGATTATATCTTTTGGGGATGACGATGAAAACAAAGATGAAGACAAAAAAGACCCTGACCACGAAAATCTATCCGACTACAGATTCTGCATTCTTGTCCTACTCGCAAGAGTGATGAGTGCCGACGGGAGACAGATGAAATGTGAGCTGGATGTCGTTAAGTCGGCAATACGCGAATACTATGTCACGGGGAAAGAACAAGAAGCCGCACTCAAACAATTCCAGTCTATCCTAAACGATATTGACAAATATAAAAAGTATAATCTAAGCGAAATTTGTCGTCCAATAAACGACCATTTCAAGGACAATTACTTCGGATACGACAACTTTGATAAATCCAGACTTATCGAAAAGTTGCTGGAAGTGGCCTATGCCGATAGTAATTTTGCAAAGGAGGGGTTATTCAGTGAAGAAAGTGAAATACAAATAATTGTCAACTGTCTGGGAATCTCATCTTACGGATATGAAAAAATTCTGAATTTCTTTAAGATAAAGTACGAACAGGAAGAAACAAAAATGAATTACAAAGATTCCATTCTCCATCTGCTCGCAGAGGTGATGAAGGCTGACGAGAAACAGATAAAATGTGAGTTGGACAGAGTGAAAGCCACTATCCGCAGATACTATTTAACAGAAGAAGAACAAAAAAACGCACTCAAACAGTTCCAATCCATCCTCAACGACAAGAAAAAATCCTACTTAAACAAAATATGCCGCATCGTCAATCTACAATTCGACTACGCCGCCAAATCTGAGCTTATCATGGAGCTGTTGGCAGTGGCTTACGCTGACGACCATTTTGACACCACAGAAGAGACAATAATTCAGAAAATAGTAAAGAATCTCAACATCACGTCGCAAGAATATAAAAGTATCTACATACTCTTCATGAATAAGTATAAGCAGGGAGAGTATAAATACGAAAACTATAACGAATACAACAAGAATTGGGAAAATGAAAACAAGAATAAAGACAGTGGAAAATCAAAATCTAATTCTAATCGCAGCAGATCAGGAAGCATTTCAGTGAGTGAGGCTTACGACATTCTTGGAGTGGAAGGCAATGCGTCGGATGCGGAGATCAAGAAAGCATACCGTGTGTTGGCGATGATGTATCATCCTGATAAATTCTCCTCGTTGGGCGACGAAGCGATCCGCCAAGCCACAGAGTCGATGAAACAGATAAATATGGCATGGGATGTGGTGAAAGAGGCACGAGGAATGAGATGAAATTAGAAATGCGAAATTAGAAATGATAAATTAGGAAAAATCTACGTAGGTGGACGTTTATGTCGACAATCCACATATATTTGTAACAAAATACAGAGTCATGACAAAAAGATCGCTAATCGCATTTCTCATATTTGGAAGTGTTTTCGGAATTATATTAGGATTATTCTTTAATAGCATTTATGCCACAATCGTCGGATTTGGCATCGTCCTTTTTGCGGTTTACGAGAAAAAGGAATCAGATAATAATGAAAAGGACACATTCAATAACGATGCGAACAAAGAAGAAGAAGACGAAGAAGAGAAGCTCTTCAAATACAATCTTCTTGTGTTGCTTGCAGAGGTGATGAAAGCCGACGGAAAACTGAAATCCAGAGAATTGGATAGTGTAAAATCTACAATCCGCAGATATTATAGAAGTGAAAGTGAACAGAAAGCGGCTCTTAAACAATTCCAACTTATTCTAAAAACAAGAAATAACATACATGATGTCTGCAACTTTATCAATGATCAACTCGACGATGTAGGTGTGACGGAGTTGTTCATGGAATTGTTAGCGGTGGCATACGCCGACGACGATTTCAATGATAAGGAAAAACCTGTAATCAAACAAATCAGAAACCTGTTGGGGATCTCCACACAGGAATACCAAAGGATCTACGCTCTTTTCATGAAGAAGCGTCAAGACGGATACTACAGATATAAGAAGACAGAGCAGTCAAAAAAATCAAACGGAAAACAAAATGAAAGCTACGATCAAACAACAAGGGTAATAACCATTAAAGAACAAGAAGCCTACAATATTCTTGGAGTGAGCGAGAATACATCAGACGAAGAGATCAAAAAAGCATACAGAGCACTGGCGATAATGTATCATCCGGATAAAGTATCGTCATTGGGCGACGAAGCTGTCCGCCAAGCCACGGAGTCGATGAAGCAGATCAACCAAGCCTGGAACGTCGTGAAGGAGGCAAGAGGAATTAAGTAAACGCCAAACATAATAATCAGAATTAGAAAGAAGATGAAACATTCAGAATTTGTTTTCAACCTACTTTGGGGTATATCCTGCATTTTGGTAGGAGTTCTCTTTATTTCCTACAGTGAAGATTTGGGTGTACTAGTAGGATTGATATTGTTTGGGTTCGGATTTTTTCTGATTTTTTCCAAGGAAGACAAAAAAAGCGAAAAAAAAGAAAGTTCTAATGACAGACGTTTCCACTACGATGATTATAATAGTAAGTCTGACAAAACCGAATGGGAGAGGACCAGCAGCAACAGGACCAACAACAGGAATAACAACAAGAAGAAAAAAAACAGAAAAGCCAACTACGAGCAAGATTCTGACGAAAATGACAAAATAGATTACAGAATCTGCATTCTTGTTTTACTCGCTGTGATGATGAAAGCAGACGGGAAGAATATGGTATGCGAGCTAGACAGAGTCAAAGCCACAATCCGCAGATATTATAAGACGGAAGACGAACAGAAAGCCGCGCTCAAAGAGTTTCAATCTATACTCAACAATAAAAGCAACCATAAAATAAGCACCATCTACAACAACATAAACAAGCAGTTCAACTATGTCGCAAAATCAGAACTTATCATGGAGTTGCTGGCGGTGGCATACGCTGACAACAAATTCACAAAGATCGAAGATACCACCATTCAAAACATACTGACCAAACTGAATATTTCCAGAAAAGAATACAAAAGCATCAAAAACATATTCAGCAAGAAATATAACCAAGGAGAATACGACCAAAACAAAAAGCAAGGCGATAATCAAAGTGGCGACAGCGGCCAATCTAAATCCCAAAACAACAAACGTCACAAATCCAACGGGATTACTGTGGATGACGCATACGATATCCTCAAGGTCGACAGCAACGCGTCAGACGCAGAGATCAAAAAAGCATACAGAGCATTGGCAATAATATATCATCCGGATAAAGTCTCTTCTTTGGGCGACGAAGCTATCCGCCAAGCCACGGAGTCGATGAAACAGATCAACCAAGCCTGGGAACTGGTGAAAGAGGCAAGAGGAATGAGATAAAATTAGAAATGCGAAATTAGGAATGATAAATTAGGAGAATCTACGTCGTAGACGTTTCATGACAGCAATATGTTCGTATTCCGCATTTAGCGTTAATATTTTTATTGTATATTTGTAACAAACAAATAATTAATCATGTTTGAAAAATTTCTGCTTGACAGCGTCTCCTTTATCATGGCGTGGATGCCGCTGATTATCATAATCATATTTGGAATCATTATAGTAAAGTCTATTATAAAGACTCCAGACAACACAAAGTATAATTACGAATCCGACTTCAAATATTGTGTCCTTGTTTTGCTGGCAGAGGTGATGAAAGCCGACGGAAGGAACATGAACTGTGAGTTGGAAAGTGTAAAGTCTACAATACGCAGATATTACAAGACTGAAGGTGAACAGATAGCGGCTCTAAAATTATTCCAGTCGATTCTTAGCAAAACAGACATTCAATTAGACGAAATTTCCTACCGTATCAACGAAGGATTCGACTATGCCGCAAAATCCGAAATAATCATGGAATTGTTGGAAGTGGCTTACGCAGACAACCATCTCCGCAGCGTCGAGAGTTCAATATTAGAGTTCATTGTAGGAAAACTGAATATAACACAAACACAATACAGAAGCATAAAAGCCATTTTCAAGGAGAAAAACGATTACGGATGTTACAAGGAAGAACCATACCAATCCTCAGATTTCAACGAGAACACTTCGAAACATTACTACAACAAAGACGAAAAAAAAGACAATAAAGAGGATAACGACAACAAAAAATACAAAGACGAACATAAATTCAAAAACAAATCTGAGTTCAACCATTGCATTCTGGTTTTGCTGGCAGAAATGATGAAAGCTGACAGCAGAAACATGAATTGTGAATTGGATCGTGTCAAGGCTACAATACGTAAACTTTACAAGACGGAAGAGGAACAGAAAACTGCACTCAAACAGTTTCAAACGCTCCTTGAAAGTGGCTACGACATTAATGAGATCTACCGTCGCATCAACGAAAATTTCGATTTTTCAGACAAATCAGAGCTTATCATTGAGTTGCTGGAAGTGGGTTATGCAGACAATGATTTCTCCGACAAAGAGGATTACGTTATCAGACTTCTAAGAAACAAACTGAACCTCTCACGTGCGGAATACAAAAACATTTTTATGCGTTTCAAGGTACTGCACAGAGAAAAGAAAAAGCATTATAACAAACAGTCGAATTCGTCTAAATCAAAAAAGTCATCCTCCAAATCTAGCAATAATAAGGAGCAACATAAAAATTCAAAGGAGGAAAACGACAATCATAGCAACCAGAATGAGAGCCGTAGGCCCAACGACGTTTCTGTGAATAATGCCTACAACATCCTTGGAGTGAGTGAGGCGACCCCAGATGCGGAGGTCAAAAAAGCCTACCGTGCTTTGGCGATAATGTATCATCCTGATAAAGTTTCCTCATTGGGCGACGAAGCTATCCGCCAGGCCACAGAATCAATGAAACAGATCAACCATGCTTGGGATGTTGTGAAAGAGGCAAGAGGAATGAAATAAAATTATAAATGCGAAATTAGAAATGATAAATTAGGGAAATCATACGTCGTAGAAATTGAAATGCGACACATTATGCCGTAGGCGTTACATATCGGTAGAAATAATTATTCGGATTGCGATTTTCTACGTCGTAGACGCTATATAATTTGTTATTTTCCTCCGAGCAAATAATATGTTGATTTGTCGGCATGACAACGCTTGTCCTTAAACTTATATTCCAGGATCATTTCATGAGATGAGAATGGCGACGCGAAGTCTCCATGCACCACCAAATCAAAACTATATCCTAAATACAGATGGTCACCAAGAGCCACTCCAGCATTGATAATCAGATCGGTGGAGCCATTACCTATCAGACTATGTCGGCAACTGACGCCGCAAGCCCATGCGTCGGCTTCCTTATTCTTCGCTTTAATCAGTGCGACGTGAATTTCTCCCTGCAGACGGTCGGAATCATACAACTGCACCATTCCACCTGTGTATAAATGAAGCATTCTCAGCGTCGGTCTACGGTATGATCCATAAAGATAAAAAGCATTGACGGTGATTCTCCTATCCTGACGTGTCAGCCAATCCTCCATATTTTTAGCTGAGATGCCGACGGTGGTCTCGACATCTTCTGTGCCTACAATCCGTCGTTTATGTACCCACTCCACCCCAAAACTGAAATTTGGATTCACCTCATTGCTGTCATACAGAGATGCGTCGTCCATATCGTCGGCTGAAATCTTATTCACATCCTTCTGCTGGACCACCGCACCTCCTTCCAAACCAAGATTTACCCTATCATCATCTGAGCCGAGACTGAAAATATAATTGCCGTCAATCTTCACCGTAGATGTATAACCTGCCAGATCAAACTGCGTTTTGATTCCAAACAACGATCTCAATTTCGGTTTATATTGACTGAAACATCCCCAAAACGACAATGGCTGACCTTCGTACCCCACCTGTTGCATACGTCCGAGCAATGAAGCATGTGTCATCGGCACAAGGTAAGATGGAGAAAACGGAGATCTGTCCGTCCAGAAATGTAAGGCATTGGCATCTGTTTGTGCTGATATGATTAAAGTATAAAATAATGAAAAAATCACACCAAATAATCTAAACATATTTTTTTGTATCTGTTAAATGATCATATATAGTTAATTATAAAGGCTATACATCAAAAAGTATTACCAAGTAAAGCGAGCTCGTCTTGTGGTGAAGTCTCAGGTATACCAGGATCACCGCATGTCTGTAAGACAATACCGAGCGAAGCGAGAGTAACCTGTGACGAAGTCTCAGGTATTGACGAAGTCTCAGGAAGAGCTATAGGTCGGGACTCATGTCTGTAAGACAATACCATATCAATCATCAAGAAATCTATTAAAGTTTGGATCTAAATTAAATTCTATCAATAGTTTACCAAATTCTTCTTGAAAAACTACCTTCCTATGATGTTCCTTCTGATTGCGAATATAGTTTATCAAATTTGTTCTAGCATCAGCAGAGTAAGTAAAAGCAGCATACCCATTACCCCATGCTTCAAACAATGGGAACCAATCTCTATGCTCTTTCATCCATTTCGATGTCTCTTGTTTGAGTGTTTTCATAAAATCACTCAATGCTATTGTTGGGTTTAATTCCAAACACATGTGTACATGATCAGGCATTGAGTTTATACGATAAAGAGTACATTTCTTTCTTTTACAAAATCCATATACATATGCATAGAAATCTCTTTCATGTTCCACATTGATAGTATGATGGCTAAACTTTGTACGCCATACAATATGATATGTTAAACTGATATGACTCATATATTTCTCCTTTCTTTTAGTACTGTCTTTCAGACAGTTTATTATTTTTCTTTGATCCCCGAGACTGCGTCACGGGTTACTATCGCTTCACTCATTACTGTCTTTCAGACATTCTATTTTTCTTTGATCCCCGAGACTGCGTCACGGGTTACTATCGCTTCGCTCATTACTATCTTTCAGACATTCTATTTTTCTTTGATCCCCGAGACTGCGTCACGGGTTACTATCGCTTCGCTCATTACTATCTTTCAGACATTCTTCTAAATCAAAAATTGTTGTGATTCCAATCCCTTTACATTGCAACCGTCACATATCCATAATGTTTCTGACCTATTGAATCCGTCACAATATAATAATATGTGTCAGGGGTAATTTTTCCGTTAGGCAACACACCATTCCATCCGTCTGCTCCCTGATAAAGCATTATCCCATGCCTGTCCTTTATCTCCACATGATATCCCTTCATAAAGTGATCATTTATCATATCCCCGTTTGGAGTAAAGGTGTTTGGAATTTCGAACTCTGTTTCTATTGTTGTGTGAAGACGCAATTTGCATCCATCTTTTGTCTCTACCACTGCCACCGCAGAAAAAGACATAGCATCATCAACATTAAAAGTATAGTTGAAACTTTGTTGCGAAGATGTTCCTCCGTCGCTCATCAGCCAAATGAAAACACACTCATCCAAATCATCCTCACTGTCCAACGACAAACTGATCTCTGAATCCCCACGTCTGATTTTAGCCGGTGTGGCTGAAATAGAAACAGTTGGCACTGGCAATTCTTCAATTTTGAAATCAATCCGCTTTTGACAACCATACCCATCCTTACCTATAACATATCCATTACCTGCCTCCGTGAAGAGACATTCATCTTTGTCACTTCCGTCACTCCATACATATTCATCCGCTCCTGCAACCCCAATCACGACATTCTCGCCAGGACATATTTGGTATTTTCCTGTCGTTATCATATCCGGGATATCATTATATATCAATTCAGTAGACGCGGATGATACGCATCCATACTCGTTTATTGCGACTACTTCATATTCCCCACTTTGTGTCACATCTATCTCCGCTCCTTCTTCTCCTGTGCTCCACCTGTATTTGCACTTCAAATCAGATATAGCAGTCAACCTTGCATATTGTTTATTGCAGACTGGAGTTTCCGCTCCCAAGATTTCCACTTTAGGCAAACTTCTCTGATTGATTACAAACTGTTTATGGCCTCTGCAACCATTCTTATCAACAACAGAAACTGAATATTTTCCGTGTTTGGCGAACTCAAATTCTTTAGAATTAGATAATGTATCTCCGTTACTTTCATCAATCCACGTAGATTTAACTACATTGGATTTCAGCAAAGTCACCATTGCCACATCACCCGAATCTTCACAAATATCAAAATCTCCATCAATTATCACATCGTCCATATCATACTTATGCACAACTGTTTCAGCCATGTTACTTGCACATCCATTCTCATCTTTCGCAACCACAAACAATGTGCAAGTGTCTGTCACATACACAGATGAGTCTTTCTTCCCATTACTCCAATTGTAATCAACAAGTTTAGATCCAGACTTCTGCAATACAGTCAGTGCCGCCGTTTCACCGTCGCAAATATGC
Source organism: Paludibacteraceae bacterium (assembly GCA_016283095.1). Lineage (GTDB taxonomy): Bacteria > Bacteroidota > Bacteroidia > Bacteroidales > Paludibacteraceae > UBA1723. The sequence continues at coordinate 13,244 of JAEEMG010000002.1, forward strand.
ATTTTTCCTATCACATCTATTTTTGGTCTCGGCAGCACTCGGACATCAAATGAAGCATTTCGGCATTCCCCATTGTTGAGACAAACCGACACCTTATATATACGGCTCTCTTTCGCATATATCTCAGGTCTTCCTCTGCCATCATCCCAAATATAATAATCTCCACCAGAAGCTATCAACAGTACGCTGTCTCCTTCACACACCGTAGCTCTGCCATCAAAACTTTCGTTAATAAGGGGAACGGGAACATCTATCTCCACCACATCCTTAGACGCCACATTTGAACATCCTACACTATCAGTACCAATCACTGTATAGCGTCCTCCGTGTGTGATTTCAATAGACGGTACTGTCCTTTTCTCCGTTCCCCAACCATACGTCTTACCTCCTGTTGCAGTCAGAACCGCAGTTTCCCCACGTCTTAACGTATCATCTCCAACAATGGTGATTTTCGGCAAACCATATTCTTCAACCTCGATTGTATCCCCATTTTCACAACCGAATTTATCCGTTGCCACGACGGAATATATTCCTCCACTATAAACCGAAATTTCATCATCCGCCTTTCCATTACTCCATTGCAAACAAATAGTTTCGTCTCTAGCGGTATCGGAAGCAACACCTATAGTCAATGCTTTCAAAACCAACGAGTCTCCTTCACACATCCACCTATTTCCTGTAATCTTCAAATGTGGTTTAATGAGCACATTTATATTAAACCAAACCGTATCTGAGATTCCATCAGGCGACGTTGACACAACATAATGAGTTCCCGACTCTCTAAAAACAGCCTTTCTTCCTATACTTCCGTCACTCCAAACAAACGAATTAGAAACAGGAGCAAACACAGTAATCTCAGTCGAATCGTCTTCACAAATATCAAATTTACCATCGACAAACAATTCTGACGCGGTCACTCTAATTGCAGCATGATCAAAGCATCCGTATTCGTCAAACACTGTAACAGAATAGTTTGCATACATATTTATATCATTTCCATCTATTGTGATTTGAGATGAAGTTTGACGATCCGGCATCCACAAATAACGATAATCAGAGCTATCCGAATTAATTACATTTGCTGTAAGAGTTGCAGTTTGAGAAGAAGCGATCTGTGTTATTCCCGAGATTTCCACCATCGGATTTCTACGTTGTTTCACATAATGATACACTGTATCAGAACGACAACCCATATTATCATAACCGACAGCCCAATATACACCAGTGCTATCCACAGACATTGTTTTTTTAGCACTACCGTCGCTCCAAATTATATTTCGACATTCCGTGCCATTCGCCACCAGTTCTATTTCTCCGTTTTCACAGACAAAAGAATCTCCGGAAATGGACAAAAATGGAGACGGAGACTCCTTGGCATACACTGAATCAACAGTCGTACAACCTAACGAGTCCGTCGCCTCCACCACATAAAAATTTTCCGCATTATCAAGATGAATGTTGTTTTTTATCAAACTTTTTGTCCATTTTAACTTCACACCTTCAGAATGTATCACATCAAATGATACAGAATCTCCTTTGCAAAACGACTTTGTCTTGCCATCCGCAAAATCCAATTTTGGCAAAGTTGCCCTTGTCACTTCAAAATCAGCAGTGTCAGACACACATAAGCCATTATATCCGACAACCGTATATTTTCCGGGACGATAAACCTCTATTTGTCTGGCAGTATCACCAGTGTTCCAATGCAGACGATCACATTCCGCAACGTCTACAACAAGCGTCGCACTGTCATTCATACCACACAAATATCCCTTTCCTTCTATTTCCAACTTAGGTAAAGAAACCTTTTGGACATTCACTATATATGTATCTGACGGACACCCAGCCGAATCATAACCGACAACCAAATGATTTCCCTCTACATCTGTAGACGTAGTGTTCCCAGCCAAATTTTCACCATCCCATGCAAAAGAGACCGCATCTGTTGAGAAAAACTGTATATCGGCTATGTCACGTTCACAAAATGACACTGTGTCTGGAGCTGACAACAACGGTTTTCTTCTCTCACGCACCGTCATCTCCGCATACGCCTTGCATCCGAAACTATCTAATCCCACCACCGTCACCAAGCCAGCATGAGCATAATAGAATGGAGTATCAACAGCCTTATTGTCCCAATAAAACTGTTGGAAATCACCATTCACTGATAAATAGGATAAAGAGTCTACACAAACCTCGGACCTTCCGAAAATTTGTATATTAGGACTATTTAGTATTAAGCATTTCGTTTTTGACGAGACACATCCATTCGTGTCTGTTGCAGTACACATATATGTTCCGGCAGTGTCGACGACGATGGAATCTCCGGCATAGCCATTTTGCCAGACGTAGGAAAGCATTGATCCAGACTGTGCGACAAGTGTAGCCGTGCTATCCGCACAGATAACATCTGCTGATTGGATTTCAAACTGTGGCAGTTCATGAATCACCACGTCAGCAACCGCTGTGCCGACACAGCCAAACGAGTCTGTTGCCGTGACCTCCACTCTCCCACTCTGCTTCACAGTTATCATCGGTGAAGTGTCGGATGTGCAATTCCACGCATATCTGACGCTTCCATCCTGAGCTACAAATGAGGCTTCGATTGTCAGACTATCACCTTCACACGCCTCTAAATTCGAAGAGGTGATCGAACCAACTGGGAGATCCCTCACCACGGATTCCACCTTATGGTTTGTACGGCATCCAGACAAACTATCAGTCACCACAACAGTATATGTTTCTGCTGAAGTAAAAGAAAAAGTAGAGTCGGAAGAGCCGTCTGGCCATTTGAACATACATTTTTTATCCGTCTCCAAAGCGATCATTCCCGCTGTCGGTCCGCACGCAGGCTTCACCACATCCGTAATAGTCGGTTTGACTGCCAGTTCCACTTTCACTTTGGCAGTATCGCTGCATCCGTTTGCTGTCGTTCCGACAACCATGAAAGTACCCGAACTTGAGGCTCTGTACTTATTACTGTCAGAGCCGACTTTCTTTCCCAACTTGCTCCACTGATAATGATCCGCACCATTCACAGTGAGCGTAACTGTGGAGTTTTCGCAAAGAAGCTTCAACGTGTCACCTTTCAACTTTGGTGCAGAATTCACCACTACAGAAAAATCCTTGCGTGTCTCACAATTGTGAGAGTTGGACACCACCACCTGATAATCACCGCTCTTCTTCAACACTGCCAGAGAATCCGAGTCAATCACCTTTCCATTCGCGTCGACCCAAGAATATCTATATTTTGTGTTGGAACGATTATCCACTTCGACCTGCAACACGCTTCCTTCATTCTTGCAAAACGACAAATCTCCGATCAATGAAATCTCCGGATAAGGCAAAAACTCCACATCAGTATATGCCTCACTTACACATCCAGTGACAGGATCCTTCACCTGTGCACGATAACGACCTGAATGGGAAATATTTATAGTAGTAGACGTGTTTCCAAAAATAGAATCTGGGGAGATCCAAAAAAATTCAGAGCCCCGAGTAACAGTACAACTAATGGCCTCCTTATCCCCTTCACAAGGGATTACAGATTCTAGAAAAATAGTAGGGCTCTGAATTTCTGTTATGTGGAATACAAACTCTTTACTTTTACAACCATTTGATGTATAGCCAACGACACTATAGTCACCTTCTTTAGACAAAGCATATTGGCTTTCGCCTGTACCGAAACTCATACCGGATCCATTCCATTCAAAAAAGGTAAGGTCAGGTCCTTCAGCAGAAAATGTAGTTTGGTGGCCGCTGCAAATCTCAGACACAAGGTTTGGAATTGTCACGTCAGCCACAGAATCAATAGAAGTAATGACAACCTCGCTTGATGATTTGCACCCATCCACCGTCTTCACCGCCACACGATATCTATCCTCTTCCGTAACCGTTATTTTCTTATCATTAGAAAAAGGGACACCACCTCTGCTCCACTCATAAGAAACGATCTGAGATTCCTTCAAATCATGATCCGCTGAGATTTCCGTTTCGACGGTGCCAGGACAGAATGCTGTGACACCCCCAAATTCGATGTTCGCACTCATCTTCGGTTTGATGGTGAAATGCAATGTGTCACGACAAACATTCCTGCCGATCGTTTTTGTGCCGACCACATAATAGTCACCACTTGCAGAAAAGGTCGCTGAATTCGAAGTCTCACCGCCAACCCATTCGTATGAATCCATATCAGAAGCAGTCAAAGTAAGAGACTCACCAAGACAAAGGCCATCATTTCCAGAAATAGAAGGGGTAGGCGACGGAATGACAGACGCGTCAACCGTTTTAGTGCAACCATAGGCTGTGGCAGTCAACGAGTACAAGCCTGCGACCGTAGTTGAAAAAGACTCTTCAGTGGAAACTTCCGCACCGTCTTTCTGCCATGATAAATCAGCTGGAATTTTTCTTGTTCCCTGACGTACTACAGCTTTCAAAGTAGCAGGATCACCATTGCAAAGTTGGGATTTACCCTCGTCTACACGAAGCGTCCATCTCGGCTCATCCTTGATTTCGATTGTTTCTGTCACTATGTTACCATCCTTAAGAGTGATCACCGCATCGATGGACATTCCAGCATAGATAGCAGATATTGAATATGCAAAAGACGGGAGTTTATTCCCATTCTGTTGAAATTCAACACTTTTAACATCAGAATGATCCTCCATCTGAAGCTTTTGCACACCATTGTTGCCACAGACATAAAAGACACCACCGTCGACATTCTGCCACTTATAAGCGAATGCGGACTGCGACATAAATAATAAAACCAAAATTATGAACCTAATCGCCATTTCCCCGACTAAAATTTCATTCAAAAAATACTGTTTAATCCGTTCCGATTATTTGCACTGTCATGTAATCCGGAACAAAACGATTGCAAAAGTAAACACTAATTTTGAAATCGCAAGCATTTCCACAAAAAAATCGAAGAAAAAAGCAAAAAAACATATTTTTTCTCAAAAAAAGAGTCAAAAGATTTGCAGATACAAAAATAAGTGCTACCTTTGCATCGCAATTGAGAAATAAAGCAATCAATTAGCAATCGAGATGTAGCGCAGTCCGGTTAGCGCATCTGGTTTGGGACCAGAGGGTCGGGGGTTCGAATCCCTTCATCTCGACAAAAGGAGAGCAGAAATGTTCTCCTTTTTTATTTATGTATAGCATTAAAATCGAAGAATTTATGAAAAGAAATCTTATTTCAATCTGTTGCTTTTTAGTTTCTTTATATTGTTTTGCCTCGCCAGAACATCGTTTATCAATAGGCAGAGGATTACTTAGTTATGAATATTTAGATGAGTTTAGCTATGAGCACTCAGACCGAGATTGGTGTCAACCTAGTCCATATCTTAACGACACTTACGAAACCACAGAAGAACATCTAATGTCCTTTCCAATCAATCTAAATATCCACTACGAATGCACTTTAGGCAAACATTTTGGCATTGGAGTTTGTCTTGGATATGATCATTTAAGAATGTCTCAAGGCATAGAAAAATACAAATCAACAGATGGCATTGATTACAACGGGAACCCACGCAAAGAATGGGCTCTTTACAGACACGACATCGGTGAACTTGATAGATATATTCTCTTTGTCATGCCGGAAGCAACATTCTACTGGTTCAAGAAAAATCATTTTGCTATGTATAGCAAATTAGCTGGAGGTATAAGATTCAACTTCGAAAAAAGAGAATTCTATTCACATTATTTTGAAGATGCAGAAGGCAAATATCATCATGCATATTTCCAGGGATCACCAGTATGTTTGGAAATCGGAAATCACTACTGGCGAGGCTTCGCAGAGTTTGGTTTTGGAGGACAAGGAATAGCACAATTTGGAGTAAAACACACCTTCAAAAAGAAAGAAAAAGAGGAATAAAACAGGTGTTTTTAGTTCAAAATCAACAGTTAACTCGCTGAGAATGCGAAATTTGAAGGAGTATCTATAACAACGATCAATTTTAGCAGAATCATAAGCAGTTAATTATCAAAGAGAAAGAAGACGCGAGCATTCACGTCTTCTTTTTTATATAAACGAATACCTTATCCTTTGATAACGGCAATTGGCAATAGTTCGACAATAGGTTTTACCAAATCAGACTCAAATTGCATTACACGATCGATATCCTTATATGCACCAGGAGCCTCGTCTAGACCATCTCGTCGCATACCATGTATAATTCCTCTTTCATCCATCTTACGACATTCCTCTTCCAATGAAAGAGTTTCACGTGCCATTGCTCGACTCAAACGACGGCCTGCACCATGAGAACAGCTCTCGAAAGACTCAATATTTCCAAGGCCTTCCACGATATAAGACTTTGTACCCATAGAGCCTGGAATAATTCCTATTTCGCCCATTCTAGCACGCGTCGCACCCTTTCGATGAACAATCACATTTTCTCCAAAATGATGCTCGTATGCCGCATAATTATGTGCAATATTAATGAGATCACCAAACTCCACATCAGGTTTGATTAGACGGAAGCCTTCCATAATAAAGTCCATCATCACCTTACGATTAGCCAAAGCAAATTGTTTGCAGTATTCCATTTCTCGTAAATACTTTTTTCCCTCTTCAAACTCAATCGGAAGAAATTCCAAACCAGGCTGAGTTTCGGAATACCACTTAGCACACCACTCTACGGCTATCTTTGCATATTGTTTTGCGACACTCAATCCTACATTCCTGCTGCCAGAATGTATCATAATCCACACGTCATCATTCGCAACATCTTTCTGAATTTCAATAAAATGATTGCCCCCACCAAGTGTTCCTAACTGACAAAGCATCGCCGCTTTCATACTCTTCAAATAAGGCAACTTGTCAAAATCCGCCTCAGGCAGAAGGCTTTCATCCATAGGAGTCTTTCGATGGTCAAAACCAAGTGGGATATTTTTACGTATATAGCTCATTACAGACGTAATATCCTTTCGTTCCAACTCACTTGCCTTAAGAGTAGTGCGTACAGCACACATGCCACAACCGATATCCACACCTACCGCATTAGGCACAACAACACCTTTTGTCGCCAAAACTCCACCAATTGGCATACCGACACCTGTATGAGCATCAGGCATTATTGCGATATGATGGAAAGCGTATGGAAGAGAAGCAAGACGGACAATCTGTTCCATACAAGAATCTTCAACCTCGTCGAGCCAAAGTTTTGCTGTCAACTTTGTACCCATAATTTCTCTCTGAATCATACTTTAACAATGTTTTAATTTTTACACTGCAAAGATTCGTGCCAACTACGCCATCTAATGTCGTAGTTTAAATAATTTTTCGCACTTTTGTAAAAAACTATGCACTATGCCAATAAATAGAAACACACTGATGCGCATTCGCATAATAGACAATTGCTTACAAAGAAGACAACGAACATGGACTTTGGAAGATCTACGTGAAGCATGTGAAAAAGAATTGCTTGAAAAAGAAGGCATCTGTGGAATCAGTACAAGGACAATACAACGTGACATTGAATTAATGCGTAGTGACAAACTTGGTTATAATGCTCCAATCATTGTAAAAAACAAGAAATACTATACATATGAAGACCTAGACTATAGTATAACAAAACTTCCATTAAGTCAAAAAGATCTAAATGAATTAAGTAGTGCTTTAGAAATCATAAAGCATTATAATGGATTCTCCAATATGAGTGGGCAGGAGGATATTCTCACACGTATGCAAGACAAAATTGCCTGTCAGACAGACAATCAAAAAGTTGTGTTTATAGAGACAAACGAAAAGCTTAAAGGTTTGAATTTTCTCGGGCCATTGTTTGAAGCGATCAAAAAGAAAGAAGCTTTAGCAATCGAATACAAATCTTTTAAAGCAAAAAGAGAATCGAGATTATACATTTCGCCCTATATACTTAAAGAATTCAACAATAGAGGGTTTTTAATTGGAATGTCTACAAAGAATATCATTATGACATTAGCGTTAGACAGAATCATAGCTATCAAAAAAGACGACAAGCATCAATATACAAACAATACCATCTTTGATCCGGAAACATATTTGGGAGAAATGGTTGGGGTGACTCGAGACCTTGATTCTAAAGTAGAGACTGTCATATTATGGGTGTCGGAAAAACAAGCTCCGTATGTAGAGACAAAGCCATTCCATCATACACAAGAGATAGAAAAGGAAAATGTAGACGGAAGCAAAATCTTTCGATTAAGAATTATAATCAACCACGAATTAGAACGTAAGATTCTTGGATATGGTCCACATATAAAAGTCATTGAGCCCAAACATCTAAAACAGAGGATAGCCAACGAATTGATTTTAGCAGCTGAAAGATACAGAGTTGACTAAACAGTACTAATATAATCCAAGGTAAAACATAAAAAAAAAGAGTTGCTTGCTTACGCAAACAACTCTCTTATATTGAGAAAATCTTTTCAGATTATTCTGCAGTTGCTGGAGCTTCAGAAGCAACCTCAACAGCCTCAGTAGTCTCAGCAGCAGCTTTCTTGCTACGAGAACGACGAGTCTTAGCAGGCTTCTTAGCAGCGTCACCCTTAAGCATGTTTTCGTTGTAGTCAACAAGCTCGATGAAGCACATCTCAGCAGCGTCACCTAGACGGAAACCAGTCTTGATGATACGAGTGTATCCACCTGGACGGTTAGCGATCTTCTGAGCAACCTCCTGGAACATTTCCTTAACAACTTCCTTATCCTGTAGGTAGCTAAATACAACACGACGAGAAGAAGTAGAATCGTCCTTTGCCTTAGTCAAAAGAGGCTCAACATACTTTCTCAACTCTTTAGCCTTAGCTAGAGTAGTGTTGATTCTCTTTGCTTTAATCAAAGAGCAAGCCATATTAGATAGCAATGCATCTCTATGAGCTTTTTGTCTACCAAGGTGGTTGAATTTCTTATTATGTCTCATGATTTATTCTTTATCTAATTTATACTTTGAAATATCCATTCCAAATGACAAGTTCAAGTTGTCGAGCAACTGATCAAGCTCAGTCAACGACTTCTTACCAAAGTTGCGGAACTTCAATAGATCTGTCTTGTTGAATACAACTAGTTCGCCAAGAGTCTCTACGTCTGCAGCCTTCAAACAGTTCAAAGCACGTACAGACAAGTCCATATCGACCAACTTTGTCTTTAGGAGTTGGCGCATGTGAAGAACCTCTTCATCGAATTCCTCATTATCATTGTCAGAAGAAGAATCAAGAGTGATCTTCTCATCTGAGAACAACATGAAGTGGTAGATCAAGATTCTTGCTGCCTCTCTCAAAGCATCTTTAGGATGGATAGAACCATCAGTTTGTATCTCAATAATTAACTTCTCATAGTCAGTTTTTTGCTCAACTCTATAATTCTCTACAGTGTACTTTACGTTTCTGATAGGAGTATAAATAGAATCGATAGCAATTACACCAATCTCAGAGCCGCTAACCTTGTTTTCATCAGCAGGAACATAACCACGACCCTTACCGATCTTCAAATCGATTTGGAACGAAGCCTTAGGATCAATGTGACAGATCACAAAGTCTGGGTTCAAAACCTCAAAACCTGTAAGGTGCTTAGAAATGTCGCCGGCCTTGAATACCTCAGTTCCAGATACGTTAATTGAAATCTTCTCCTCTTCAAACTCATCCACTTTTTTCTTGAAGCGAACTTGCTTAAGATTAAGAATGATGTTAGTAACATCTTCAATTACTCCAGGAATCACGTCAAACTCGTGGTCAACACCTGCGATCTTAATTGAAGTGATAGCAAATCCTTCAAGAGAAGACAACAAGATACGACGCAGAGCATTACCTACTGTAATACCGTAACCTGGCTCCAACGGACGGAACTCAAACTTTCCATGAAAGCTATCCGCCTCTAACATTATAACCTTATCCGGTCTCTGAAATGCGAGTATAGCCATGCGTTAATTATTATTTTGAATACAATTCGACGATCAACTGTTCCTTGATATTCTCAGGAATGTCTGCTCTCTCAGGAATGTGTAGATACTTTCCTGACATAGAAGCGTTATCCCACTCCAACCAAGCGTACTTAGCGTGATTGAAACCAGACAATGAGTTCTCGATAACCTCAAGAGACTTAGCCTTCTCACGTACACCGATAATCTGACCTGGCTTAACTGAGTATGAAGGGATATTAACTACCTGACCGTCTACAACAATGTGCTTGTGTGACACTAGCTGACGAGCAGCTGATCTTGTTGGGGCAATACCCAAACGGTACACAATGTTATCAAGTCTACACTCAAGAAGCTGAAGTAGGATCTCACCAGTAATACCTTTAGCTCTTGCAGCCTTGTCAAACAAGTTGCGGAACTGGCGCTCCAACACTCCGTAAGTGTATTTTGCTTTCTGCTTTTCGTTAAGCTGAACACCGTACTCAGAAGACTTCTTTCTTCTGTTTACACCGTGCTGTCCAGGAGGGTTTGTTCTCTTGCTCAATACCTTATCTGGACCGAAAATAGCTTCACCAAATCTTCTAGAAATCCTAGTTTTAGGACCTATATATCTAGCCATTATTATTAAAAATTAGTACCCTAATCTCTTAATATCTAGCCGCGATTGCAGAGAGGTTTTTTGCAATCATTCAAAACCAAAAGATTAGAACAATTAGTAAAAAATATTAAACTCTGCGCTTTTTAGGTGGTCGACAACCATTATGTGGTAGTGGTGTTACGTCAACGATCTCAGTAACCTCGATACCAGCTCCGTGTACAGTTCTGATAGCAGACTCTCTACCATTACCTGGACCCTTAACATATGCCTTAACCTTTCTTAGACCAAGGTCAAATGCTACTTTAGCACAATCCTGTGCTGCCATCTGTGCTGCGTAAGGAGTATTCTTCTTAGAACCTCTAAAACCCATCTTACCTGCTGAAGACCAAGAGATAACCTGACCCTCGTTGTTTGTCAAAGTAACGATGATGTTGTTAAAAGAGCTATGAACATGCAACTGACCGTTAGCATCAACTTTTACTACCCTTTTTCTTGTTGCTACTGTTTTTTTTGCCATTGTATTTTTAACTTAGCTTAAATTACTTAGTTGCTTTCTTCTTATTTGCAACTGTCTTCTTCTTACCCTTTCTAGTACGAGCGTTGTTCTTAGTGCTCTGACCACGCAATGGCAAACCAAGACGATGGCGAATACCACGATAACAGCCAATATCCATCAATCTCTTGATGTTTAGCTGAACCTCTGAACGTAAATCACCTTCTACTTTGTAGTTTGCACCAATAATCTCACGAATTTTTGCTGCCTGATCATCTGTCCAATCCTTAACCTTGATGTTTACATCAACACCTGCCTCGTTAAGAATTTTTGTCGCACTACTACGACCAATTCCGAAAATGTAAGTAAGACCAATCTCACCTCTTTTGTTCTGTGGAAGATCCACACCGACAATTCTAACTGCCATAAAATCTTATTTTTTTTGCAAAAATAAAAAAAATCAACCCTGTCGCAACTTAAACTTAGGATTTTTTTTGTTAATTACGTACAAACGACCCTTTCTACGCACAATTTTGCACTCTGGAGTACGTTTTTTTAGAGAAGCTTTAACTTTCATTTGTTTTTTTATTTATATCTGAACGCTATTCTTCCTTTCGACAAATCGTAAGGAGAAATTTCTACTCTGACCTTATCTCCTGGCAAGATTTTGATGTAATGCATTCTCATCTTGCCTGAGATATGGGCTGTCAACTGGTGACCATTCTCAAGCTCTACTTTGAACATTGCGTTCGATAAAGCTTCAAGAATCACACCGTCTTGTTCGATAGCTGCCTGCTTTGCCATAAATTACAAAAATTTATTCAGCATTATTAGTAGACATGATACCACTTCTTCCTCTGATCGGACCATTCTCCATTAGACCATCGTAGTGGTGCATCAACAAATGACCCTCTACCTGCTGTAGAGTATCAAGCACAACACCTACCATGATTAGCAACGATGTTCCACCGAAGAACTGTGCAAACTGATGATTAACCTCAACCAAACTTGAAACGATAGCTGGCATAACAGCGATGATTGCCAAGAATATTGCACCTGGTAGAGTAATCTTCGACATTACGTCATCAATATACTCTGCTGTTTCAGCTCCTGGTTTTACTTTTGGAATGAATCCATCATTTCTCTTCAAATCCTCTGCCATCTGATTTGGCTGAATAGTGATCGCTGTGTAGAAATATGTGAACACGATGATCAAGAAAGCAAATACAACATTGTACTGCCAGCTATTCAAATTCATAAAGTTCTGGACTGTCTGAACTGTCTCATCACTTGCAACAAATGGAAGAACAGATAGAGGAATGAACATAATTGCCTGAGCAAAGATAATTGGCATTACGCCAGCCGCATTAACCTTCAAAGGAATATACTGTCTTACACCACCGATTCTGCTTGCAGCCGAACCAGATTTTGCAGCCATAGCAGCTGTCTGCTTTGCATACTGAACAGGAATACGACGTACTGCCTGAACCAATGCAATAGAAGCCATAATGACAACAAACAAGAAGACAAACTCCAACAATAGAATGATAAAACCACCTGATGTACCAGAAATTGCAGAAACCAACTCCTTTGCGATAGCATCTGGGAATCTTGCCAAGATACCAATCAAGATAATGATTGAAATACCATTACCGATTCCTTTGTCAGTGATTCTCTCTCCTAGCCACATCACAAACATACTACCTGCACACATGATGATCACTGAAGAAATCTTGAAGAAGAAATCACCAGGGACAGCGTCAGGCGCCTGCATTGATAGGTTTATAAGATAAGATGGACCCTGTATCAACAATATGAAAACAGTCAAATATCTCGTCAACTGCGTAATCTTCTTACGTCCGCTCTCACCATCCTTCTGGATTTTCTGGAAGTAAGGCAAAGCGATTGTAAGCAATTGGACTACGATAGACGCCGAGATATAAGGCATGATTCCAAGTGCAAAAATCGAAGCATTAGAGAAAGCTCCTCCAGAGAACATGTTAAGCAAAGACATCAAACCTTCACTTGTCTGGTTCTCCAAAGGTTTAAGTCCTTCCGGATTTACACCCGGAAGAACTATAAATGATCCAAAACGATATACAAGAATCAAGAGAAATGTGAAAAGAATCTTATTTCTCAAATCCTCGATTTTCCAAATGTTTTTTATCGTTTGAATTGCCTTCATTACTTCTTAATTTCAACACTACCACCTGCAGCCTCGATAGCAGCGACAGCACTCTTAGAGAATGCAGCAGCCTCTACCTTAACCTTAGCAGAAAGTGTTCCATTACCCAAAATCTTAACGTTGTCAGACTTTCCTACCAAACCAGCGTTCAATAGAGCCTCCTTGTTAACAACGTCAATCTTAGCTGCATCACACAATGCCTGAATATCTGACAAATTGATTGCCTTGTAGATATTAGGGTTGCATACATGCATTTCTCCATACTTAGGAAGACGTCTCTGCAAAGGCATCTGACCACCCTCGAAACCAACTTTCTTTGAATAACCAGAGCGAGACTTAGCTCCCTTATGACCTCTTGTAGAAGTTCCACCAAGACCTGAACCTGGACCACGTCCAATTCTCTTGCGTGTCTTAACAGAACCTGCAGCGGGTTTTAAATTACTTAAATCCATTACACTCAATTTTTTATTCAACAACAACTACTAATTGTTTAACGGCCTCGATCATTCCTCTAATGGAAGCATTATCCTCATGCTCAACAACTGCATTAAGTTTCTTGAGACCTAGAGCTGCCAAAGTAGCCTTCTGGTTCTTTGGACAACCAATCTTACTTCTAACTTGCTTAATTTTAATTGTAGCCATAAGAATTAACCTTTAAATACCTTTTCCATTGAAACACCTCTGTTCTGAGCCACAGTGAATGGATCTCTCAACTCAGAAAGAGCCTTAATAGTAGCCTTTACTAGGTTGTGTGGATTTGATGAACCCTTTGACTTAGCCAAGACGTCAGTAATACCAACGCTCTCCAATACAGCACGCATGGCACCACCGGCCTTTACTCCTGTACCGTGAGATGCTGGTCTCAAAAGTACCTCTGCACCACCGAACTTAGCTGACTGCTCGTGAGGAATAGAACCCTTCAATACAGGAACCTTTACAATATTCTTCTTTGCAGCCTCTACACCTTTAGCAATTGCAGCAGTAACCTCACTAGCCTTACCAAGACCATATCCTACTACACCAGACTCGTTACCAACAACTACGATTGCAGCAAAACTAAATGCACGACCTCCCTTGGTAACCTTAGTTACACGGTTTATAGCTACGAGTCTATCCTTCAACTCTACATCAGAGCTTACAGGCTTAACATTTTTCGTTTCTACCATGTTTATTAAAATTTAAGACCACCATTACGAGCTGCATCAGCCAACTCCTTGATACGTCCGTGATACAAATAACCGTTTCTATCAAATACCACTTCCGAAATTCCGGCTTCGATAGCTTTCTTTGCAATAGCCTCGCCAACCTTAGCTGCCTGCTCTTTCTTAGCACACTTCTCAGTCATCTTCAATGAAGACGCTGAAGCCAAAGTTGTACCTGTCTCGTCGTTGATTACCTGAACATAAATCTGCTTATTGCTTCTAAAGACAGTCATACGCGGCTTTGAAGATGTACCAGACACCTTTGATCTGATGCTCTTCTTTATCTTAATTCTTCTTAGATTTTTTTCCGTCATAACAACATGAATTTATAATTACTTAGCACCAGCAGACTTACCAGCCTTTCTTCTGATTTGCTCACCAACAAACTTGATACCCTTACCCTTGTAAGGCTCTGGCTTACGGAATGAACGAATCTTAGCACAAACCTGACCTAGCAACTGCTTGTCGCAACTCTCCAAAATAACAAGTGGATTCTGGTTCTTCTCACTCTTAGTCTCGATCTTGATCTCAGCAGGCAACTGCAAGAAAATTGCATGTGTAAAACCTAGAGAGAACTCGATAACCTGACCCTGGTTAGAAACACGGTAACCTACACCGACCAACTCCAATTCCTTCTTGTAACCCTGAGAAACACCAACTACCATGTTGTTAACTAGAGCACGGTACAAACCATGCTTTGAACGGAACTCAGCATCCTCCGAATTTCTTGCGAAAGTAATTGTACCATCCTCAACCTTCATCTCGATTGATGGATCTACATACTGTGATAATTCACCCTTAGGACCCTTAACTGTGACTACGTTATCCTTAACTGAGACAGTAACGCCTGAAGGTATGCTGATAGGCAACTTTCCTATTCTTGACATCTTCTTTCCTCCTAATTAATAAACGTAACACAATACCTCACCACCTACCTTAAGGTCGCGAGCCTCCTTATCTGTCATAACACCTTTTGATGTAGATACAATCGCAATACCTAGTCCGTTAAGAACTTTTGGCATGTCCTTGTAACCAACATACTTACGCAAACCTGGAGTAGAAACTCTCTTCAAGTTCTTGATAGCGTTAACCTTGTTAACCGCATCGTACTTCAACGCGATCTTGATTGTTCTGTTAACACCTTCCTCTACAAACTTGTAGTTCAAAATGTAACCCTTGTCCATCAAGATCTTTGTGATCTCCTTCTTTAGATTAGAAGACGGAACCTCTAACACGCGATGCTTTGCATTGATAGCATTGCGCAGTCTCGTTAGATAATCTGCTATTGGATCAGTCATAATAAAATTAAATTAATCAAGACAAATGCCTGACAATATTTAAATTAAAAATTAATAATTACCAACTTGCTTTCTTTACACCTGGAATCAAACCAGCAGATGCCATCTCTCTGAACTGAATTCTCGAGATACCAAACTGACGCATGTAACCCTTAGGTCTACCTGTCAATTTGCATCTGTTGTGCAATCTTACTGGCGAAGCATTCTTTGGAAGGTTCTGCAACTCATCGTATTTTCCTTCCTTCAACAACTGAGCACGTTTCTCAGCATACTTCGCGCAAAGGCGAGCACGCTTTACCTCGCGTGCTTTCATTGATTCTTTTGCCATTCCAATTACTTTTTAAATGGTAAACCAAATTCCTTTAACAAGGCAAGACCCTCTTCGTCAGTCTTAGCTGTTGTTACGAAAGTGATGTTCATACCCATAAGCTTCGAAATAGAATCGATGTTGATCTCTGGGAAAATGATCTGCTCTGTAACACCTAGAGTGTAATTACCTCTACCATCCAACTTAGAGTTGATACCGTTGAAGTCACGGATACGAGGAAGAACAACCTTGATTAGGCGCTCCAAGAACTCGTACATCTTCTCTCTTCTTAGAGTGACGCGAACTCCGATAGGCATCTTCTTTCTTACCTTAAAGTTTGCGATATCCTTCTTAGAAAGTGTCTGAACGGCCTTCTGACCTGCGATTGCAGTCAACTCGTTGATTGCGATCTCAATCACCTTCTTATCAGCAACTGCCTCTCCTAGACCCTGATTGATAACGATCTTCTCAAGAACAGGAACCTGCATTACTGTAGAGTAACCAAACTTCTCCTTCAAAGCAGGGACAATACGCTGCTTGTAATCTTGCTTTAAACTAGCTGTATTCATTTAATAACCTCCCCTGACTTTTTAGCGACACGAACCTTCTTGCCGTCAACCACCTTGATACCAATACGAGTTGGCTTTGGTGCGTCACCCGACTTAGGGTCTACCAAATTCAAATTAGAAACATGGATTGGAGCCTCCATCTTAACGATACCACCCTGAGGATTCTTTGCACTTGGCTTAACGTTCTTTGAAACAACGTTAATACCCTCAACGATAGCACGGTTTGCAGCTACCAATACAGAAAGAACCTTTCCTGTCTTACCTTTGTCCTTACCTGCAAGAACGTAAACTAAGTCGCCCTTCTTAATATGTAACTTACTCATTACCTTACTTTTTAATTATAGAACTTCAGGAGCCAATGACACAATCTTCATATTAGAAGCACGCAACTCTCTTGCAACTGGGCCGAAGATACGGCTCGCTCTCATTTCACCAGCTCCATTCAACAATACACATGCATTGTCATCAAATCTGATGTATGAGCCATCTGCTCTACGAACTTCCTTCTTTGTGCGAACAACGATAGCCTTTGAAACGGC
Organism: Paludibacteraceae bacterium; assembly: GCA_016283095.1. GTDB lineage: Bacteria > Bacteroidota > Bacteroidia > Bacteroidales > Paludibacteraceae > UBA1723. The sequence continues at coordinate 30,334 of JAEEMG010000002.1, forward strand.
ACCCTTCTTCATATCACTTGAAGGAATTACGCTCTTCACTGTAACTACAATGATATCGCCTACAGTGGCATATCTTTTCTTTGTGCCACCTAGTACACGAATACACAATGCCTCTTTACCACCGCTATTATCAGCAATAGTTAATCTTGATTCTTGCTGTATCATAATTACTTAGCTCTTTCTACGATTGATACTAATCTCCATCTCTTTGTCTTACTCAAAGGACGAGTCTCCATGATTCTCACAACATCACCAATATTACACTCATTCTTCTCATCGTGAGCGTGATATTTCTTCGTCTTGTTGACGAATTTCTGGTAAATAGGGTGTTTCTCTTTCCACTTGATAGCAACAGTAATGGTCTTGTCCATCTTATTGCTTGAAACAACTCCTTGTCTTTCTTTTCTTAAATTTCTCATTTTCTCAAACTCTAAAATTATTATTTAGACTCTGCCTGACCCAAGATAGTCTTCATGCGCGCGATGTCCTTACGAAGAGACTTAATTTGAGATGGATTCTGCAATGGAGTAATCGCATGGTCAAGACGCATGCGGTTCAATCTCTTTTCCTCAGAAGCGATTTTCTCCTGAAGCTCCTTGCTTGACATGTTCTTAATATCTGCTACTTTCATGATTAAGCATTTTGATTTTGCGCATCGTAGTCGCGTCTAACAATAAACTTTGTAGTTACTGGAAGTTTCTGAGCGCCCAATCTCAATGCCTCCTTAGCAACTTCGAATGGAACACCCTCAACCTCGATAAGAATTCTTCCTGGAGTTACGCTAGCAACGAATCCTTCAGGGTTACCCTTACCTTTACCCATACGTACGTCAGCAGGCTTCTTAGTGATTGGTTTGTCAGGGAATACTCTGATCCAAATCTGACCTTGACGTTGCATATATCTTGTAACAGCAATACGTGCAGCCTCAATCTGTCGTCCTGTAATCCACTTAGTACCAAGTACCTTGATACCAAAAGATCCAAAAGCCAATTGGTCTCCACGATGTGCAATACCTTTTGCACGACCTTTCTGCTGTCTTCTGAACTTAGTTCTTTTAGGTTGTAACATCTTTCCTTAATTTAACTCTTAAACAGATTGTTTTCTTTTCTTAGAGAAACCGCCCTTCTTTCCAGCAGGATTGTTAGAACGTACAGACTCTTTGCTTGCCACATACTGCTGAGAAAGATCTTGCTTTCCATATTTCTCACCACGGCAAATCCATACCTTGATTCCGATAATACCTACCTTTGTAAGCGCCTCTGCCTGTGCGTAGTCGATATCTGCACGGAATGTGTGAAGTGGTGTACGTCCTTCCTTGTACATCTCAGAACGAGCCATTTCAGCGCCATTCAAACGGCCTGCAACTAGCACTTTAATACCCTCTGCACCGATGCGCATTGTAGAAGCGATAGCCTGCTTTACAGCACGACGGTAAGCGATCTTACCCTCTACCTGACGAGCAATGTTGCTTGCTACGATAACTGCATCCAACTCTGGTCTCTTAACCTCGTAGATGTTGATTTGGATCTCCTTGTCAGTGATCTTCTTCAACTCCTCCTTCAACTTATCAACTTCCTGTCCACCCTTACCGATGATAATGCCAGGTTTAGCAGTGCAGACTGTAATAGTAACAAGTTTAAGAGTTCTCTCTATGATAATTCTAGCAACACTAGCCTTAGCAAGACGAGCAGACAAGTATTTACGGATCTTTGAATCCTCTAGGATTGTATCACCATACTTCTTTCCACCATACCAATTGGAATCCCAACCTCTTACAATTCCTAAACGGTTGCTTATTGGATTAACTTTCTGTCCCATCTTTTATTCGTTAGTATCGTTAGAAATAGCATCAACAAAAATTGTCACATGGTTAGAGCGCTTGCGGATTCTGTATCCTCTTCCCTGAGGTGCAGGACGAAGTCTCTTCAACTGACGAGCTGAATCTACGTAAATGTTGCTTACGTAAAGCTGGCCCATTTCAGCCTTTGTTTCATTCTTCTGCTCCCAGTTTGCAATAGCAGAACGCAATAACTTTTCTAGCTTGATAGAAGCTTCCTTAGTTGAATATCTTAGGACACCCAAAGCGCGGAAAGCCTCCATTCCACGTACCATATCAGCGACCAAACGCATCTTACGTGGAGAAGTAGGAACATCATTCAACTTCGCAAAATAAAGGGACTTCTTCGCCTCTTTTCTTGCATCAGCTGATACTTTTTTTCTTGAACAACTCATTTTTCTCGAACTTTTAATTAAATTTAATCACGTTGATTACTTCTTCTTGTTACCACCGTGACCTCTAAAGTTACGCGTCAAAGAGAATTCGCCAAGTTTGTGTCCTACCATATTCTCTGTGACAAATACCGGAATAAACTTATTTCCGTTGTGAACTGCAATAGTATGTCCGACAAAATCCGGAGATATCATTGAAGCTCTAGCCCATGTCTTGACTACAGACTTCTTGCCACTCTCGTTCATGGCAAGAACCTTCTTCTCAAGCTTAAGGTTGATATATGGACCTTTTTTTAATGAACGACTCATAAAAATACTTTATTTCAATTATTTCTTTCTTCTTTCAATTATGTACTTATCAGAAGCCTTCTTTGGTGAACGTGTCTTGTAACCCTTAGCCAAAAGACCCTTTCTTGATCTAGGATGTCCACCCGACTGACGACCTTCTCCACCACCCATTGGGTGATCTACTGGGTTCATACATACAGCACGAGTGCGAGGACGACGTCCTAACCAACGTGAACGACCTGCTTTACCTGATCTCTCTAGTGAGTGATCTGAGTTACCTACCGTACCAATTGTTGCCTTACAAGCACACAATATCTTACGAAGCTCTCCTGAAGGCAACTTTACGATTGCGTACTTACCCTCACGAGATGTTAACTGAGCAAAAGTACCTGCAGAACGTACAAGCGCAGCTCCCTGTCCTGGATGCAACTCCAAGTTGTGGATAACTGTACCTAGTGGAATGTCCTGCAATGGAAGCGAGTTACCTACCTCTGGCGCAGCATCAGCACCTGACATAAGCTTCTGACCAACCTGCAATCCCGCAGGAGCCAAAATGTAACGCTTCTCACCATCAGCGTAGAACAATAGAGCGATACGAGCCGAACGGTTTGGATCGTACTCGATTGTCTTAACTACTGCTGGCACACCGTCTTTTTCTCTCTTAAAATCAATTACTCTGTACTTTCTCTTGTGACCACCACCGATGTAACGCATTGTCATCTTACCGACGTTGTTACGTCCACCAGTCTTTCTCATGCCTTTCACAAGAGATTTTTCTGGTGTGCTCGAGGTAATTGTCTCGAACGCACCAATAACTTTGTGTCTCTGCCCCGGTGTTGTGGGCTTAAATTTGCGAACTGCCATTTTTTATTAAATATTGCTATAAAAGTCTATTGCTTCACCCTCTTTCAATGTTACTAGGGCTTTCTTGTATGAAGGCATCTTACCTGCGATCACACCAGCTTTTGTATAACGTGACTTATTCTTGCCATCAACACGCATAGTATTGACTGACAAGACCTTAACGCCATACAAATCCTCAACTGCAGCTTTAATCTGCGACTTAGTAGCACTCATCACTACGCGGAATCCGTAGCGATTGTACTTATCCTGCAAACCAGTAACCTTCTCTGTTACGATTGGCTTTAATATGATCTCCATTTCTTTTAATCCTTTAAAGTATTCTCTAGTTCTGCAAGAGCAGCCTCAGTTAAAAGCAAACACTTTGCATCCAAAATCTTATACGTATTAAGCTCATGTGTTAGCAACACCTGAGACTTCTGAAGATTCTTGGCTGACAAAGATACATTTTTATTTGGTTCTGACAAAACCAAAACGTTTTTCTTATCAGAAACCTTCAAATTTTCTGTAAAAGCAACGTAATCTTTTGTCTTTGGAGCCTCAAAATCGAAATTCTCTACAACAATGATAGCGTTCTCTTTAGCCTTGTATGCCAATGCTGACTTACGTGCCAATTTCTTCACTTTCTTGTTCAACTTGAAAGAGTAATCTCTTGGCTGAGGTCCGAATACGCGCGCACCACCTACCAATACTGGTGAGTTGATATCTCCGCGACGTGCTCCACCGCCACCTTTCTGACGACCCAACTTCTTTGTACTACCTGAGATCTCGCTTCTCTCCTTTGACTTGTGAGTACCCTGACGATTGTTTGCCATGTACTGCTTTACAGCCAAGTAGATAACATGGTCATTTGGCTCAATTCCGAAAATTGAATCATTCAATGTGACCTTTCTTCCTGTCTCCTGTCCTTTTACGTTATATACGCTTAGTTCCATTACTTATTTACAATTACAATTGAACCCTTAGCTCCTGGAAGTGAACCCTTCAAAACAAGGATGTTATTCTCAGGAATTACCTTTAACACTTGCAAGTTCTGAACTGTAACTTGCTCACCACCCTTACGGCCAGCCATACGCATTCCTTTGAATACCTTTGCTGGGTACGAACAAGCACCGATTGAACCTGGAGCACGAAGACGGTTGTGCTGACCATGTGTAGACTGCTGTACTCCACCAAATCCGTGGCGCTTTACTACACCCTGGAAGCCCTTACCCTTAGATGTACCGATTACATCTACAAACTGAGCGTCCTCAAACAAATCTACAGTGATAACGTCACCTAGATTGTATTCCTTATCGAACTCTTTGAACTCGGCCAAGTGTCTCATTGGTGCTGTTGCAGCCTTCTTGAAATGACCCATCTCTGCTGCGTTTGTGTTCTTCTCCTTCTTCTCGTCGAAGCCCAACTGCAATGCAGCGTAACCATCATTTTCAATAGTCTTAATCTGTGTAACAACACAAGGACCTACTTCGATAACAGTGCATGGTACGTTCTTACCCTCGGCACTGAATACGGATGTCATTCCGATTTTCTTTCCTAATAATCCTGGCATTTCTTTTCGATTACTATTAGTTTACCTTAATTTCTACATCAACTCCACTTGGAAGCTCCAACTTCATAAGTGCATCTACAGTCTTCTCTGTTGTGCAATAGATGTCAATCAATCTCTTGAATGAAGAAAGCTGGAACTGCTCTCTTGACTTCTTGTTGACAAATGTTGAACGGTTGACTGTAAAAATACGCTTGTGTGTAGGTAGCGGAATTGGACCACTTACAACAGCTCCCGTTGTCTTCACTGTCTTTACGATTTTCTCAGCTGACTTGTCTACCAAGTTGTGATCGTAAGACTTCAATTTAATTCTAATTCTTTGACTCATCGCTTTGAATCTATAATAAATAATTTAATCTCTTTGGAAAAGTGCGCCCTCATTTCTGAGGACACACTGTTTTTCTTATAGCAAGTCTACTCTACCCTTTGCCTCAGTTACTACCTGCTTTGCGATAGCTGTAGATACCTCTGCATAGTGTGAGAACTCCATTGATGAAGTTGCACGACCTGATGTGATTGTACGCAACGATGTTACGTATCCGAACATTTCTGACAATGGAACTTTTGCCTTCACGATTCTAGCTCCTGAACGGCTTGTCTCCATTCCTTCTACCTGTCCACGACGCTTGTTAAGGTCGCCGATAACATCTCCCATGTTCTCTTCTGGTGTCACAACCTCTAGCTTCATGATTGGTTCCATCAATACTGGACGTGCCTTTGCACATGCTGCCTTGAATGCTAGGTTGGCTGCGATTTCGAATGACAACTGGTCTGAGTCTACTGGGTGGTATGATCCATCAACTACGACTACCTTCAACTGGTCTACTGGGAAGCCTGCCAACACACCGTTCTTCATTGATGCAAGGAAGCCCTTCTGGATAGATGGGATAAACTCCTTAGGAATGTTACCTCCCTTAACGATATCCTCGAACTGAAGTGAACCCTGGAAGTCTGGATCAACTGGTCCAACCTTAACCACGATATCAGCGAACTTACCACGTCCACCTGACTGCTTCTTGTAAACCTCTCTGTGGTCAACTGTCTGAGTGATTGCCTCCTTGTAGTTAACCTGTGGACGACCCTGGTTACACTCTACCTTGAACTCACGACGTAGACGGTCGATGATGATATCAAGGTGAAGCTCACCCATACCTGAGATAACTGTCTGGCCTGACTGCTCGTCTGTCTTTACAGTAAATGTTGGGTCCTCCTCTGCAAGTTTTGCAAGTCCGATACCTAGCTTGTCGATATCAGCCTGTGACTTAGGCTCTACTGCGATACCGATAACTGGATCTGGGAACTCGATTGACTCAAGTACCATGTGCGACTTTTCGTCCTCTCCACATAGTGTATCACCTGTACGGATATCCTTGAATCCTACACCTGCACCTATATCTCCAGCGGCTACAACCTCAACTGGGTTCTGGTGGTTAGAGTGCATCTGGAACAAACGTGAGATACGCTCCTTCTTTCCTGAACGTGTGTTGAAGATATATGAACCAGCCTCTAGCTTACCAGAGTATACTCTGAAGAAGCAAAGACGTCCTACATATGGGTCTGTAGCGATCTTAAATGCAAGAGCACAAAGTGGCTCGTCCTCGTCTGGGTGACGAACGATCTTAACCTCTTCGTTTCCTACCTCAGAACCGATGATCTCTGGAGTGTCAAGTGGGCTTGGAAGGTATGAACAAACTGCGTCTAGCATAGTCTGAACTCCCTTGTTCTTGAATGATGATCCACATACCATAGGGAAGATCTTCATTGCAAGTGTACCCTTACGGATAGCTGCCTTGATCTCATCCTCTGTGATTGAATCAAGATCACCCTCAAGGAACTTCTCCATGATTGTGTCATCACAATCAGAGACTGCCTCAAGCATCTTCTCTCTCCACTCGTTAGCCTCGTCTACTAGATCAGCTGGGATATCCTCTACATCGTATGCAGCTCCCATTGTCTCATCATGCCAAACGATAGCCTTCATCTTTACTAGGTCGACAACACCCTTGAATGTCTCCTCAGCTCCGATTGGAATCTGGATAGGACATGGGTTAGCTCCTAGTACCTCTCTAACCTGAGCAACCACATCGAAGAAGTTTGCTCCAGAACGGTCCATCTTGTTAACGTAGCAGATACGAGGAACATTGTACTTGTCAGCCTGACGCCATACAGTCTCAGACTGTGGCTCTACACCACCTACAGCACAGAAAGCTGCCACTGCACCGTCAAGGATACGAAGTGAACGCTCTACCTCTACTGTAAAGTCAACGTGTCCTGGAGTATCAATCAAGTTGATCTTGTACTTCTTGTCGTTGTACTTCCAGTATGTTGTTGTTGCAGCTGAAGTAATAGTGATACCACGCTCCTGCTCCTGAACCATCCAGTCCATTGTAGCTGCACCATCGTGAACCTCACAGATTTTGTGTGTAACAATAGTGTAGAACAACATACGCTCTGCTGTTGTAGTCTTACCAGCATCGATGTGAGCCATGATACCGATATTTCTCGTATAATGCAAATCTGCTTTTGCCATTTTTCCTAAATTGTTGAAGTGTTAAAACTAGATTGATTAGAATCTGAAGTGAGCGAATGCACGGTTAGCCTCAGCCATCTTGTGCATATCTGCCTTTCTCTTAAACGCTCCACCCTGGTTGTTGTATGCGTCTGCGATCTCTGCAGCCAACTTATCTGCCATTGAACGGCCTGCTCTCTTACGAGCAAAGATGATAAGGTTCTTCATAGAGATAGACTCTTTTCTCTCTGGACGAATCTCTGTAGGCACCTGGAATGTTGCACCACCAACACGGCGAGACTTAACCTCTACCTGTGGAGCTACGTTCTCTAGAGCCTTCTTCCAGATCTCTAGTGGCTCCTTCTCCTCGTTTGGAAGCTTGCTCTTAACATTCTCCAACGCTGAGTAGAAAATAGTATACGCTGTACTCTTCTTACCGTCGTACATCAAATGGTTAACAAAACGTGTTACCATTACTTCGTTAAAAATTGGATCTGGCAAAATGATCCTCTTTTTAGGTTTTGCTTTTCTCATTTTCTTAAATCGTTTTTGTCTTGGTTGCTTCTGTCGCTTCAACGGCCCCTCTTGACCATTTACTCAACCCTCATCACGCTACCAGTAAAACTAAAACTTAGTTCTGTTTTTTACTTAAAAAGAATTTTGCTAGTCGGCAAGTCCGAAATTACTTCTTACCCTTTGCTGGTGCTGCCTGTCCTGGCTTTGGACGCTTAGCTCCATACTTTGAACGTCTCTGAGTACGTCCGTTTACTCCTGCAGTATCCAATGTACCGCGAACGATGTGGTAACGTACACCCGGTAGGTCCTTAACACGACCACCACGTACCATCACGATTGAGTGCTCCTGTAGGTTGTGGCCTTCTCCTGGGATGTAGGCGTTAACCTCCTTCTGGTTTGTCAATCTCACACGCGCCACCTTACGCATTGCAGAGTTAGGCTTCTTTGGTGTTGTTGTATAAACACGCATGCAAACACCTCTTCTCTGTGGACATGAATCCAACGCAGGAGACTTACTCTTGTCTTCAAGACTAGCTCTTCCTTTTCTAACTAACTGTTGAATAGTAGGCATTTTTGTTTTAACTTTTTAAATTTTTACTGATATTCTATCATTTAGAATGCAAAAATAGTCATATAATTTTACATGGCAAACAAAAATCGAGAAAAAAAGTCGTTATTTATCAACATTTCAAAGATTTAGGTTTTTCACTCCTGTTTTAAAGTTTTTTCCCGTCTACAAAAACTTTCATTCAAAAATATATTGCATAACATAAAAATCATAACAAGCTAACTTACTTGAGCTCTCTTTAATTTATATGTATTCCCATATTATACTTACATAAATATTTCCATCATCTGCACAAACAAAGGATTTCTCAATGACACAACCATTCTAAATCCGACGAGACAAATACCATAAAATGTGAAAAGAACTTAAAACCAGACTAAATCTTTCGTTTCATCCTTGCAAATCCAACTTTTTATCTTTTATTTTGTGATGATTTAATATTAACAACGAGAGGACAACCTCTATCTTTATTCTTTATTTATTATGATCGATAATTTTAAAAAAGTCGTTTGCGACAACTACGCAAACTTCTCCGGAAGAGCTAGGAGAAGCGAGTATTGGATGTACCTTTTGGCATACTGGATAATCAGCGTTGTACTTGGTATTGTTTTAGGTGTAGTCGGTGGAATCCTTGGTCTAGATGAACAATTAATTAGTGTGCCAATCTATGTCCTTGGTATTGCTCTACTACTTCCTTCTTTGGCAGTGGCAGTTCGCCGTTTGCACGATACTGATAAGAGCGGATGGTACATTCTTGTGACACTTATCCCTCTCATAGGTGGCATTTTATTTCTTGTTTGGGCAGTATCCGAAGGCACTGCAGGTCCTAACAAATATGGTGAGGATCCAAAGAGAAGCAAATTATTCGACTAAGAAACAATCCGATTTTTCAGATATACAGAACACGAGGGAATGGATTTGTCCATTCCCTTTTTTTTCACAATCATCCAGAATCATTATATTAAAGACGGGTGCTCTGAAGAAACACAAAAAAATCCGCAACCTTCGATTGCGGATTTTTATTATGCATTTCGCATTTATAACTCTTTATTCATTAGAACGCCACATTGAACGACGTTGAGAACTGCCATCCTCGCAAATCATAATTATACTTGAACGGCAGATAGTAACTGCCTCGCAAATCCCACAATACGTAGCGGTTCTTGAACAATTCCACTCCTACGGTAGGGCTTACATAAATAGTCTTTGCGGATGATTCTTCTCCCCTGAACGCCATGAATCCGACATTGTATCCGGAATACATATTGAAACATTTTCTTGAGCCTCGTCCGAAATGACGGGAGTAGAAATCCTGGCCAAAACTGATGTTGAAGGCATCTGTAAGCGTGGTGGAATCTGCCGCAGCCACATCTCTTGCCTTAAACACACCAAGGGTTATAAATGTTTTTCCCCTAGTGAAAAGGTATTTCAGATTATATCCGTTATAATACTTCGCTGAGAATCCCGGTTTCGGATTTCCGACCATCAAGAAACTGTACTCGAATCCTGGCATGTTCACGAAACGAACCTTCGTCTGTCTTGGTGTTGTCTCATCTCGCATCAGATAAAAATTCAGGTTGACGGTGCCGATAGAAGCATATCCTTCACTTAAATTCCTGTTTTTCTTTCTCAACGACTCACGTTTATCGTAAAGTTCACTTTCCAACTCCTCAGCTATGGAGTCGTTCTTGACTTTGGCCATTCTTGTCTCCAGCTCTTTAATGTCAGACTTCAGTCGCTCTATAGAAACAGATTGGTTCTCTATTTCACGCGAGAGATTCTTCGTCGTCTCTGTAGAGTTCAAAACCGCACATTTCCACCCTTCCAATTGCTGTTTTATGGCGTTGTACTGGGCTTCTGTCATCACCACATTATAATAAACCTGCTCATAATTCTGTGTTTTCGAGTTGATCAACAATGAGTTTTCGTTGATATACTGTTCTACCACAGGCACCACCTTGTCAAAATTAATAGAATACGTGTTTAGAGTTGCCTCCATATAAACGCTATCTCTTGACGTCTTCGCATTCAATGCTAATGGAAGTAATGCGACTAAAATATTGAGTAAAATTCTCTTGTAGTCCATATTTTGTATATAAAAAATTGCAACTTTTGTTGTTGATAACAAAAAAATCAAAAACAACTAAAATTTACTACAAACTTATGAATTTAAATCGACTATCACAAACAATCATAAAATATTAGTAACACTAAAAAAGGCATGCTAAAAAGCACACCTTTTCTAGTTTCATTAGTCAATATCAAAAATGACATAGATTATTTCTTTCTCCACACATTCTGACCATGGTTCTCCATCTCTTTTGCGATATCAGACAAAGATGACTCAGAAAGTGAACAATATGTGTATGCAAAATTACTTGAACTTTTTGCCTCATCTGTCTGTAATGAAAATACGCGTGGACACTCAACATCTTCAATTGCAATCGGAACAAATGTTATCATTTTTGAATTGCATAAAATTGAAATGGAATCAAAGCCTACACTAGGTTTTCGTACATAATTAGGATTGATTTCAACATCGCTTTTCATAGGAAAACTCATAGTATCAACTCTATCACCTCCTTTGGCATACCATATGATATCTATGGGATTTTCACCTGTATTTCTTATATTACACGACCCATGTTCAGGAGGATAATCATTTCCATCTTCAACATCTTTCTCGCACGAAGAGAAAAAACTACTCACTAACGTACCAATGAGCAAATAACTGATCAATTTTTCCATTTTCCGTTGAATTATTTTTAATTTTCTTTATGTTAGCCTTAAAGTTAGACCAAGTTTTAGCACCTTTCAATGCATTTTGAACTTGCAACAAAGTGTAACCAGAGACATAACTACTACATGTCCAAAGACCTCTAGCATCATTATCGATAAGATCATCCACTAATCCAGAATAAATTCCATCATACCATATTCTTGAAAACTGCTTGTATTTGTCGTAGGTAAAATAGTTGGCCACACCAACAGTCCAAGCCTCTTTCACAGATTTCGATACATCACGGTATGTACTTTTGCCCACCACACGACAATGGATAGAGTGAGCCAACTCATGCACTGTAGTACCATATATTTGCATTGAATTACGCTCACGTCCATTAGAATCATACCTATAGATATGAATTTCTGTAGAGCCATAAGTAGAATAATCACCTACTGCAGTACCATCATCTCTGTTTGAAGCCCTCATTTCAAGGCTTTCTTCTGGTCTTGAAAGTCCAGCGATATCGTCATAATAACAAAATTTTGCACCTCTAAAGATACTTGCATAATACCATTGTGTGGCATTATCAGATTTTGAGAAAGTCTTATTCACACTACTATGATTGTTTTGAATCACATAATCAGCCGTAGCCAATCCCGAAACAGGGCGAATTTTGAAATTGTCTCCTCTTTTCCACTCAATAGAATACTTACAGTCACTTCTCAACTTCACCGGACTCTTAAAGTATCCATTTTCATTCGTGACATTTGTATGAGTTGCTATATGGTATCTCATACGAACCTGTACTCCAACCAAAGGAACAACACCAAGCTCAGTGTCTTCGTATTTCAAGTAGCCATCAGCATACCACTTGGAACCTCTTGTCTCCGATGGCTTGGCAGTATCTCCAGCAATCAAACATGCTTTTTCCTCTAACGATTCCCAAGAAATTGCAGAAGCTGAGCGTAAAGAAGATGATACCCCATCCTCTTCAAGATAAATTTCATCCAACACCTCATGCTCAACATCTGGAAGTTTATAGTTGATAGGAGCACAGACATACTGATACGTAGGTACTGTATCAGGAAGTGATGGATCATGATAATCTCCTCCTTCTCCAATCAACTCAACATCAAGTGGATAATTATAGAAGAAAAGAGAAGTATCCGCTTCCAATAATCTAAGTTCATTGACATTTTTAGGTGAAAATTTTAAATAAAGATGTGTTGGTTGTAAATTTCCACCAGATCTTGTTCCTCCTAATTCATCGAACGCTTGTTGCATTATTTTCAAAGAATAAGGATTGGTTATTTTCTTTCCTAATTTAAGTGTGCCATCTGATAGAGCTACCGCTCCCTCTTGATTTAAATCAGCATCTTCGACAAATTCATCCTGACAAGCAGAAAAAACAGGAAATAAGGACACGCAAAGAAACATTCTTCGCATTGACGTTAAATTAAACTTCATTTAAATTCATTTTTAGTTTTTTACATCATCCCATAAAGGACATCTTTTTTACATTTTATTTTTATAGCTACAAAAACATCCGCAAATATACCCCAAATCATTTCAAAAAAAAAAAAAAATGCAACTTTTTTAAATATTGCTTAATTTTCTTCACAAAAATTACTGTATTGATTGTATTTCTTTATATAAATCAATCTGGTTTATTACTGATTTTCCGTCTCTTTTCCTCAAAAAAAGTCGTAAACTTTCTCGGACAACACCTATCCTCTGTGTTTTTTTATGAGCTCGCCTGCGGTTCAAAGGATTAGGGCGTTCCGTCCTTAACAATCCTCATTTATGATACTCCAACTATCTTTTGACTTCGTCGAATTCACATTAATAACGATAGACAATAAACTAATTTTGAATTTAGCATTTAGAATTTTGAATTCCAACTACATCACCATCGCCACTACCGTCGCAATGGCAAACACCATCATATTGCGTGAACTCTCTCCTATCAACTGGTTGAGTGCTTTGCCCCTCTTGATTCTCATCAACTTGGTATACGACATCAAATGTAATATTATATATGGTATATAAAAGAATGTAAGAGCCAGATTGCCTCTGAAGACATAACACATCAGCACTACAGCTCCCAATCCGCACCACAAATATAACATCTCCCCAAATCGCTCGCCAAACTTCACTATCAGCGTGCGTTTGCCATCCGCAGCATCCGTCTCACGGTCACGGTAGTTGTTGACTACCAACAATGCGTTGATCGCCATTCCCGTCGCCACTCCCGCCACTATACATCCTGGCTCTGAAAAGCATCCGGGTGTCTGGCAATAGCATGTGAAACAGGTGGCAACGATCCCGAAGAATCCTACGACCGCAACGTCGCCAAGCCCATTATAAGAGAGCGGGAACGGGCCAGATGTGTAGAAATACGCAAAGAAAATGCAGAATATGCCGACTCCTATCATCGTCAGCACCTGCGATTCCTCAATAAGTGGAAGCATCATGATTCCGCACAACGCTGCCAGCCCCACCACAATCGCGATTCCTATATACATCGCCTTCTTCGTGATCCACCCCTGAGCCATCGCTCTTTCCGGACCAAGGCGGTCTTTCCCGTCGCTACCCTTCAGAAAATCAAAAAGATCATTGATAAAATTAGCGGCAATCTGCATCAGCGACGCGAATAAGAAGCAGATGGTGAATTTTCGCCAATCGAAAGCCGCACCGTCTCCCAAATATACACTCAACGCTGAACCAACAAGCACTGGCACAACCGCCGCCGCCAACGTCTTCGGGCGGGCCGCCAAAACCCATGCCTTAGCAGAATTTACCTCTACCGTCTCCATTTTTTATTATCGCTCCAATATTTCTTTCATCTCCTTGCTTGTGAAAGCTTTCAAAGCTTCACGGAAAGCATTGTCATCCAAGTTGTATGCCCAATAGAACGGACGTTGCTTATGGTTATCCGAACCATGGATCGAACGAATCAGATAAGCCGCAAGCAGACGCATGATCTTCTGCTGTGTCGACGCTGGTTCCCTATCCGACGGAGAGAAATTCTTCTCATGCTTCGCGTAGGCAAGGAATTCACGGTAAACACTGTCATGCATCAAATTCTTGTATGTCATCTTGAAATCGCCAGTTTCCTTATAAGCCTCGATCTCCGAAGGATGGTTCTCCATATATTTATATGAGAAGTCATACACAACGTCGCTCAAAAGTACTTTCTTTGCGAACGCCGACATATTAGTGTCGAGAGGCACGAAGATATCAGGCATAATTCCACCACCTCCGTAGACGGTGCGGCCAAGTTTGCAAGTCTTGTAGACCATGCTGTCCTTCTCAGCAGCCTTCTTCATGCTGTCGACATTGGTCATCTCACCGTGCTCATAACGCATTGCCGTCTCCGCACGATAATCATAATCCTTGCCATAATATTTCTGGACGCATCTTCCTGAAGGAGTGTAGTATCTTGCTATAGTAAGACGCAATGCCGCTCCACCTGAGATTGGGATCTGCTGCTGCACAAGTCCCTTGCCGAACGAACGGCTTCCCACAATGACACCTCTGTCGTTGTCCTGGATAGCGCCTGCGAAAATCTCACTCGCAGAAGCCGAATTCTCATTGATAAGCACCACGATAGGATCCGAAATGATCGGAGCACCACGAGACATCAGCACCTCACCAGCATTTGCGCGTGTCTGACCACGTCCGCAAGTGTAGACGATAGTGTCGCCCTCATCAAGAAGGAAATTCAACATCTCGCCAGCCACAGGAAGGAATCCGCCTCCATTGTTACGCAAATCGACAATGAAACGTCTTGCTCCTTCAGACTGAAGTGTGAGCAATGCTTCGTAGAATTCCTCATGGGTTCTCTCTCCGAAACGGTCGATCTTGACGTATCCAGTCTGGTCGTCAGCCATATAGAAAGCGTCGACAGTCTCCTGAGCCACCTCACCACGGATCACCTCATAATCGAGAGTCTCTGCGACACCCTTACGTTTGATTCCAAGTTTGACGTGAGTGTCTTTCGGACCACGCAACGTCTTCACCACAACCTCATTATTCAATTTAGGGCCGACGAAAACACTGTCGTCGACAGCGATAATCTTATCACCAGCACGAAGTCCGGCCTTCTCCGACGGACCACCGGAAATCACCTGCACCACATTGACAGTATCGTTGCGGAGGTTGAACTGCACACCGATGCCGAAGAAACTGCTTGCGAGTTCGTCATTAGTTATCTGAAGATCCTCAGCCTTGATATAAGCAGTGTGAGGATCGAGAGTTTCTGTAAGTTGAGGAATCACACGGTCGACAAGATCAGACATATTGACAGTGTCCACATACATGCTCGACACGTAATGTAGGACATCAGACATCTTTCTTGCCGCTATCACATCAGCCTCACCTTCGAACAATTTGCGTGGAGACTGGAACAACCCCTCTTCTGTAATCACACGTTTTTCACCGAATTTTGCCCCAAGAATGAAGGCAACAGCAGTGAAGATACCAAGAAGAACAGGTACCAGAACCTGTTTTGTTTTATTGTTCATATTTTGTTAGGTTATATTTATGTCATTAGGTCATTAATGTCAGTCGTAAGGTTACTCATCCTTATAATCCTGCTCATTCAAGAATTCCACTTTCACGCCAGCGCGTTCCAGTAGATCGATACCATCAGTAAGACGGTATTTCTCAGAATAGACGACACGTTTGATACCAGCCTGGATAATCAGTTTGGCGCACTCGATGCAAGGCGACGCAGTGACATAAAGAGTAGCGCCGTCGCTGCTGTTGTTGCTTTGGGCAACCTTAGCGATAGCGTTAGCCTCAGCGTGAAGCACGTAAGGGAAAGTGGTGTCGTTTTCATCCTCACAAACATTAGGGAATCCTGAAGGAGTGCCATTATATCCATCAGAGATAATAGTCTTGTCCTTCACAAGAAGAGCCCCCACCTGACGACGTTTGCAATATGAGTTTTCAGCCCATATTCTTGCCATTCGTATATAACGATAGTCAATTTTTTTCTGTTTGTCTGGATTCATAGGTTTATCTTTTTCTGTATCCATGTCCATTACCAGTCAATTATATTAGGCAAATATAAAACAAGGATTATAATTATCTGCAAAAATAAAATAAAAGTGTGGAAAAATCAGCATTTTGCAAAAAAAGGAAAAAACGGAGGTAAAAAAACATCATTAAAGTTTGTGAGAAACAAAAAATAGACTACCTTTGCACTCGCAAAAGAAAAACAGCGTTCTTTTACATAAGCGGAAATAGCTCAGTTGGTAGAGCACGACCTTGCCAAGGTCGGGGTCGCGGGTTCGAGTCCCGTTTTCCGCTCATCTACAAGATGATGCCCTGATGGTGGAATTGGTAGACACGCAGGACTTAAAATCCTGTAATCATTGCGATTGTACGGGTTCAAGTCCCGTTCGGGGCACATATTTGTTTAGAGAAAGAAAAAAATTGGTGCCATAGCTCAGTTGGTAGAGCAAAGGACTGAAAATCCTTGTGTCCCCGGTTCGATTCCTGGTGGTACCACACAAAATAAAAGCAGAACATAAGTTCTGCTTTTTTTATTTCCCCAAAAACAAAAAAATGGATTTCCATCAAAAGATGAGAATCCATAAAAATCACCACTATTTCAATTTCTCAAAATCCGTCAGATCATTCTGGTTGATGATTCTCAACAGCGCAGGCATGCCATAGTCTTCATAATAAGCATACACCTCATCGAACGGATCCGTGTCGATAATATATTCGGAGATCGTTTTCATCAATGTGTCGTTCCAATCGTCATGACTGATGGATGTACACACCATATTTCTATATTCATAGACATATCTGCTTGACAATCTGTAATAATCTCCTGTGATTTTCTCTATATCTTCTTTGTTGGATGGCCAAATATAACTGGTGTCTATCCTTTTAACTTCTGTATCGGAGCTGTCGTAATTTTGCATGCACAACCTGACAAGCATGACACTGTCTGAGTAGTCTTTCTTCATCTTCACCACATAACCATCCGGCACACCATCCTCTGGACAACCACACATAAAGATCGGCATCGAAGCAATCGCCGAATACATAATTTTTTTCGCTAGTCTCATTTTTTATGATATTAAAGTTGTAGCACAAAATTAAATATTTTCCTCCAAATCAAGAAGCTTGAGATTTAATATGGAGTTTTTCTACTTCTTCCTCCTCAACAGTTCCCTGAATGTGTCAGCCTCTTTCGTTACGATGAAGCCAAGGCCTTCGGTGCTTGTGCCCGAACGGTAGAATTCGGTGTTGGTGTGGCGATAACCTTTCAGACGCAATGTTCCGCTCTTATTCAGTTTATACTCCAAGTCGAAATTCTTGGTAAGTTCATCGTCAGCATTTGTATTGGAATTGTTCTGATATCCGAAATCGGTGCTGAAGATCAAACGGTCGTTGAAGAAGGAGCGTGAAAGGGAAAGGCTCATCTCCATGTCACTTCCGTCTGCCTGGGCCGACGACATATCCGCGCCGATTGTCCAGCTGCTTCCAAGCACATCGCCAAAGAGTGTGTTCATTCCGTTGGAAATGCTCGACGATACGATAGATGTGAGCATGCTTGAGCCGACGTTGGTGCTCTGCGACGACGATACTGGATAGAATGTACCGAATCCAAGTATGTAGGCGAACTCTCTGATTTTCAAGTCATCGGTATTTATGATTCCTTGCAGACGGTTGTTGAGATCGTCTCCTGCATTCGGTAACGTGACATCATAGGAAAGATTAAACTTATCCATTGTGCCGTTGATGCCCAGACGTGCACCCACAGTCTGTCGTGTGTTTGTCAGAGTCGGGTCATTAGCGAATGATTCGTCGAGTGTGGCAAGATCGGCACGAGTGGTATAGAGAGCCGACAGATCAAATCTGAGTGACTCTATCCTTCCTCCCACATTGATCGTACCACCCTTCTCTATGGCAAAAGTCTTCTGCGGAAGACTGGAAATCTTCATCTTCAGCTGTCCCTCATCTATTATATAGTCGCCATAAAGTTTTATCTCATCTGATGTTGTAGTGTATTCGACGCGGATGTTTCCACCACCCTTCAACGAACATTTATCTCCGGATGTTCGAGAGAGAACCACCGTCATCTCTGTGTTGTCGGTCACTTTTAGATCCACACTCGCATCTATGTTGAACTTCGTCTCATCGTACTTATTTCTCAGCTCGACAGTGTCCTCATGCGACACGAACACTATAGTCGAGTATTCCGAGGCAGACGACGCGCTCTCCGGCAGCACCACCGTCATCACAGCGCTCTCCCCCGTCGACACATTTCCACGGATTGACGCTCCGTCCGCGTCTCCAGCCACACGAATACGTCCATCAGCGGTCAGTTTGCCATACACCATCTCATCCTTGTTCTTAGGATTATTGAGCAGTATGAAATCATTGAGAGTCAGAGTAGCCAGATACTTCGGATTCTTGAAATTATGGTGCTGGACATTACAGTCCAAATTCGCCACACGTCCATAATCGTCCACGATCTTCGCATTCTTGATGGTCATGCTCGTAGGCGTAAACAGGATACTGTCGTTCACACGGTAAGAGGCTTTGTTGACCTTCACCTTCGCCAGCACATTGTCGAGATAAATATAACCCTTCACCTCAGGCTCCGACACCTTGCCTGAGACATCAATCTTGGCTGAGACTTTTCCCGTCAACTTGTCAAGATAATCATCTATCATCATCTGGGCTGTCTCCAACGGGAATTCCTTGACCGTGAATTTCAACATCAGAGAATCATTTCCGGGCGACACAATTCCTCCTGCAGTAGCCACAACTGCAGAGTCTCTGGATATTGAGATCCTTGTGCCCACCGCCTTCCTTTCCGGATTCCAGCCGCATCGCAGGCTCACGTCGCCGACCCATATTGAATCTATGGCAAGCGAATCCACACGGAGATTCTTGGTGCCGAAACGTGGCATGTCTCCCATCAATCCCTTCGCCATCACATCTCCTGTGATGAAGCCAGAGAACGGGAATCCCATTCGTAATTTGGAAATCACACTCGATATGGACATGCTGTCGAACGAGATTTTCAGAGAGTCGTTCACACTCTTGCCAACCGCTCCGTCCACAAGAAGGATCTGTCGTGAGTCCTCCGTCAAACCAAAATGTTCGATTTTCGTATAGCCATCCTGCTTTGTCGTAATCACCGACGGCTCAAAACCGATGAGCAGGTCACGAAGCAGAAGGTCGCTCGGCATAAAGAACGTCTTCAGCAGGATTTCTTTCGTGACAGAGTCTTTAGGGAATGTGAGCAACGCTTTGATATCTCCCTCAATCTTCTGCTCCTCATCGAAATTATCATACACAAATGTGGTAAGAGCCACATCGTTCTCCAACTCTGTCGAGAGATCAAACTTTATCGGTTTCATTTCGTTGGCATACACTATCGTCTGAATATCACCAACATACATCTTATCCTTCTGTTTGAACGAGAAATCTATATCTTTTGCCACGATCCCATTGTAGACAATACTGTCGGCTTTTACAAACGCTCCCATCCTGCTCAACGAATCGGAGATGTTGAATGCCATCTTCATCCCGGTCACCGTCATCGGGATACCGAAGAATCCACAGACCGGAGCCACATCCTTCACATCAATATTCAAATCAAAATCATTATTGTATATAGTAGTGTCGACTTCCTCCAGGATCTTATGGTCGAAAAACGTAGGAAGATACGGATGAAGGATATTCACCACACTCGCCTCTACAGAATTGACATCATACCGTCCGCCAAAAGTGACATCCAGCAGACGTGATCTCAACTGTACCTGACGATGCGAATCTCTGTCGTCGGACGATAACGTGATCTTTCCGACATCAAGAGTCTTCTTCCCATTAGTCACTACCAAAGAGTCGATGTCCACCTGGCCGACAGCATCGTTGAGCGACGACATGATTGTACGTCCGTCAACATTGAGGGATATAGCAAGATCACTCCATGTGGAATCCATGACGCCAAGCTTGTAAGGAGAAAAATCCTTCACCCCTCCATTCAACAAATAGATATTCTTTTCCGACGGGATAAACGAAGCAGACAGAGCTGCCGTTCCGAACGGCTCTTCAAATGAGATGTCGGCAGTGGCAGACTCCGATGAATATGATGCTTTATCTATCTTCAGCGACGTCGCCACTATCTTATCATAAGCAAAATATGGCACGGCACCCGTGGCTCGCACAATCAGACCGGTGTCTGAGACACTGAGATTAGCATCGACATCAAGTTTAGCTTTCAGACGTGTGGTGTCTCCGATCAGTTTGGCTATATCAGCAGTGTCAGTGGCAAGTGTAGCCAAGACATTCAGCACGTCGGCATTCTTATTATATATAAGTTTTCCCTCACTCTTCAATTTGGTGACGGGAGTGTTAGCCCCCAAATTAAAATTCAGGCCGCATGGTTTTCCGTTTGCCTTCAGGTTAGTCGCAAATGGGAAAAGCCTCTTGACAATATCATTTTTGGTCAACGAAGTATCCACCATAGTGAGGACATCTCCATTGTCGGCGGATATTAAAAGATCTGCCTTATAATAAGAGTTTGCATAATCGTAGCAATCGCTCATCGAAGCCACCGCATGCAGTGAGGCATCCTCACAATCCACCTGAAGCACACTCACATCCACCGTCGGCAGATTTCCTTTTGCCGACATATACAGGTTGATTGGCGAGTGGTATTGAGCCAAAGCTGGGACGAAAGGAGCAATCTCGGAAAGCACCACCGTCGACGGCGCGATATCCACATTATATTCTCCACGATGGACTGCGTCGTCAATATTGTCGAGAATCGCAGGATATGTCCAGGCGACATCGTTGATTGTCAACGACGATTTAGGAGTCTGGAGATAGATCTGTTTTGATGAGAATCCATCCGTCAGCATAGCGAAATCAAGGACTTTCAAATCATTGATTCTGACGTGGGTAAGATCATCAAACGCAGAGAGTTGGGAGATCTCAGCCCGAAGATTGTCGGTGCGTATTGATTTCAGATATCCTGCGATCAGGACATCAGATAGATGTATATGGTTGTAGTCGAACACCCCAGGTTGGGTATACGAGCTGTCAATGATGTCATATTTCAGGGTTCCCCGTTTGAGGGAAATATCAGACAACTCCATGTCGAATTTCGACGGAGTAGTGTCGACCTCAGTTGTATCAGTCGACGAGAATGCGTCTATGAGATACTCAAAATTATATACGTCAGCATTGCTCGAGACGTAGATTTTGAAACTGTCGAGAGCCACCTTCGACAGAGTAAGTTTGGAATCACACCAAACAGTCACCGGGTTGAAACCGGCCTCCAATCTTTGTATGTAGGCAAGAGTATCCTTATTGCAATCGGGAAGATAGAGATCCTCCATCACAATATTACCCTTGAAATTGATGCCGACGTAGCCTACGGAGATGTCGACACCAAACTGAGATTTTAGTTCATCGGTCACTTTCTGAGTAAGAGAGGTCTGGAAAGACGGAATTGTGAGCAAACCACATAACAACAAAAGCAACAGCAGGATTATTCCCACCGTTGCCAATGTTATCTTTAATATTTTTCCAGCCACTCCCATCAGAATCAGCTTTTTATTCCTTTACGTCAGGATAGCTATTCAAGAAATCTGAAGTTTTTCCCATCAATAGATAAACTTTTTGTTTACCCCAACCCATTGCCGAAATTCTTCCAGCAACATGAAGCATAAGAGTTGAAGCTCCGTTATCTGTAAGAAGAATGAATTTTGAATGATCAGGATCAAGTCTCTCCACCTCCTTGTAGATAAACTCATCATCATAGTAGAAAGCATCATCATTTTCAAGAGGAATTGAAATCGCTCTCACTACATGACCGGCTTTATATTCCTTAGCCGAACGAGTGTCGATTACAATTGTCGTTTCGGGAGCGTTATTAGTCAAACCTTTGTAAAAAGCATCCGATGATGCACCTGACATTTGGTCGACTGGACCTCCAGATTCACGATTTGGGTCTAAGATAAAAACATCTTTTTTGCTTTTTGAATCTTCCTCCTCATCATGTTTACAAGACGAAATCGAAACGGTAGCAACAGCTGCAACAGCTGCAAAAATTAAAGTCCTAAAAAATCTTTTCATGATATATATGATTTAAAATTCCTTACAAATATAATATTTTAAACGACTTTTATACTCTGATGGCTATTTTATTCATAGAATGTCTTAGTAAAAGGCACATAACGAGTCTGCCCCAACACCTTTTTCTTCCAGAACGCAGTAAGGAATCCAGCACCATAGCCAAACAGCTGTATGAAACTGGTGCCGATGCTTAGCAACGCGACGTGGATGGATTTCGTCGTCGCCAATGAATGAAGGAAAATCAACGCAAGATAACAAGGCACCACAAGAGCGAATCCCCACCATACGAATATGCCTAGAAGAATGCTGACAGGCACAGCCAACGTGAATGCGGCAGGAAGCATGTGAACCAGTTTCATGGCTCCTTTGTGACGTTCAGATAGGGCGATACGTGCAGTGCCCGAGCAGAACACCTGTTTGAAGAACGACTTGAATGTGTTGCGACGCTTGTGAAACACAAATGCATCAGGCACGAGCCCCACAGTGCAACCGCTCTCCACCACTCTCATGCTGAAATCCACGTCTTCACCATAACGCATATCCGCATAGCCATTGATATTATCAAAGACGCTGCGACGCACACCGAGGTTGAAACTGCGTGGATAGAACTTATCCATCTTCTTCTTTCCTCCACGGATACCTCCCGTCGTCAGGATTGAAGTCATCGAATACGAAATCGCCTTTTGGATAGGAGTAAAATCCTCATGCTCACGGTCGGGACCTCCGAAACAGTCTAGAGGCTCTTTCTCCAAGTGAGCCATCAGACTCTCAAAATAAGTGTCGGGAAGAATCGCGTCTGAATCAAAGAAAATAAGATACTCGCCAGTAGCCAGTTTGGCACCAGTGTTACGAGCTCCACCCGGACCCGTATTATCCTGATAATGGTAAACGATATTTAGACGATCGGCAAAAGCGGCCACCTCGTTTTCGCATCTCTTTTTTGATCCATCCTCCACAATAATCACCTCAACATCACACTGAACAGTCTGCCTTGTGAGCGACTCCAACAGTTCAACCACCTCATCGGGACGATTGTAGACAGGTATTATGACTGAAAATTTACTCATATTCTATATTGTATTCCGTAGACGCAAAAATACTATATTTTATTGGAATAATTCGTAACAATGTCAAATTGTAGGGATATTAACAAGCTATTTAAGCTTAATTAAAATATTTAGCCATAAAGTTTACTCTGCTATAAAAACCAGGATTATTAAGGTCGGAACGCCCTAATCTCACCTCAAGTGCGAGCCGTAGGCGAACACATTGAAACAAAGGGGAACGATCTACCTCTACATTTTATCCAATACTATCGTGCAAAAAACATGAATCTGTTAAAATATTCGGATTGATTTTATATCTTTGGGCTAAATCTATTAAAGATAAGATATTCATGAGACTACGTCTATTTCATTTCATCATATTTTTCGGCTGTACTTGCGGCCAGATAAGTTACGCTGCTGAGACAGAAACTGCTGTTTCTCAATCAACAGAGCAAAAATATTCCGCCACATTCGGAGAAAGCACCGTCTACTTCACCACACAAAACGCCCAAGAGCAGTTTGTCAAAATGACGAAAAAATACAGAGCATACCAGCAGTATGCAGAAAACATTTCTGTCAACTTGATGAATACTCTTAAGGAGACGCGTACTGAATTAGAGCAGGCCAAAGAGGCTGCAACAAACGACAAAGGCTGCAACACACAAAGAGCCACTTCGTATCTGACAAAGTTGAAGAACCAGCTGAAGGATATGTTTGAAGCATCCGAAAACATGCGTAAAGCTTACGATTATGTGTCGCAAGTAGAAGTCGCAATAAGTGGCATGAACATCTCAAATGATGATACAGGAGAAAGAAACCGTTACTGGGAAGAGTGCAAAGATGCCTTCAACAATTGTATAGATGCTATCAAAGATGCCCGCAACGAGGTCAATCTAAAAAGAGATGAATATTTTGTTCAGATAAACAACATCATAGAGAGCAAGAAATAATCAATACGTCATATCACAATGTAGAGACACCGCAACGCGATGTCTCTACATTTTTTTTAATGCCAATCACGTCGATAGGCATTTATTTTTTTCTGAAATTCAAAATCAGTTCTCTAACAAGGTGTTCACAACATCCTTTGGAATCTCCATAAATTCAGCAATTTCCGAAATACTTCGTCCTTTTTTCTGAAGTTTACGAGCCATAGAAGCAAGCTGTTTCTTCTGTTCCGCCAATTGTTCTTTCTGTTCCGCCAATTGTTCTTTCTGTTCCGCCAATTGTTCAGCCTGCATTCTTATTGTCAGATCCTTATTCTTCAATTCACCCAAGATTTCATCCTCCAGTTGCATTGTCCGTCGAATATCTGAATCACAGGCAGCACCTTTTAAAGTACGTATCACCTCCTGCATCTCTTCGTCACCAGAATACCGATCTTCATCAATAGAAAGAAAATGTCTGTCACTTGTTTGCTTCGACTGGTTTATTACCTGTAGCAATTCTTCAGCACGGTTTCTGATATGGTCATTTGGCAAAAGCGGCACCTGTACTATTATACTGTCATGAGTCAATGATTCAGCAAATGGATCCAAGACATCGAGTTTTTTACCATTATAATCACGATATTCTCGGCTAATATAGCAGACACACTCATTTATCACATCCAACTTGTGACCAAGGATATATACAGAAATCATCGGATCTGCAGCCTCCCTGACTGTATCGTATTTCACTGGATGCACCATGTTAGGATTACAATAGTGAGTGCCTGTGTATTGGCGGAAACGCAATATCTCACTCGGCAGATATACCTTCTGCAATTCTATCGTGATCACACTCTCCTTCACTTCCACTTTTCCATCTGGAAGCGTAATTTCCTCACTGACAGTGGCTCCAAAATCTATACGACAAATTGAAAGATCATCCGAGACAGGAAGATTATATTCATTGTTCAACTGTACAACCTTGACCACATTCTTCTTCAACAAGGCTGACAATAAAATCTTAGCCACTTTTTCATTGGCTATCATGTACTTGAATACCGAATCGTATATCGGATTTGCTATTAATGTTGACATAATCCTATTTTTTTGTTTTTGCAAAGATAATGTTTTTTCAATTATCTACAAATTCACGACGCATATCAAAAATTGTTTAAGTGGCAAAAAAATAAGGGTAGACTCAAGGCAAAAATAAGGGGTAGACGCGAGGTCTACCCCTACGGATATTATTTCTTTGTTTTGAATGTCAATGCATTGGCTGCGATTGTCGCCACAGAACCATTTATTATAGGAAGGTTTCTGTCGACATGACCGAACGGGATATCAAACAGGATTGGGAAATCATAACCCTTGGTCACATTGAAGATCAGGTCTTCGATACTTCCAAACGAGCTGTCGATATCGGTGTCTGTGAACTTTCCTACCACCAAACCTTTGATGCGTCCGAACACTCCACTCATACGCAGGTTCTGCATCATTCGGTCGATCGAATACATTCTTTCGCCGATGTCTTCTATATATAGGATACCGCTTTGCTTTGTGATATCTAGTTCCGTACCACGAAGAGCGTAAATCAGACTCAAATTTCCACCAAACAATCGTCCTTTCACCTTATCCCTTGCCACACGGCTACGCTGATTATAAGAGAAATATGTCTGGCGACGGCGGACTCCCGTCAGAATATTCAATAATTCTTCCACTGATTCCGCAACCTCAGGGTTTTCCGCATCTTTCTTATCTAATGTGGCATCATAACCTACAAATGCTTTCGCCATCTGTCCGTGAACAGAGCAGCATTTAGCCTTAGTCAGCAACGCTGCATGTAGAGCTGTGATGTCACTGAATCCCACAACAAACTTAGGGTTCTCTACAAACTTAGAGAAATCAAGGCGGTCAACAATACGAGTAAGACCATATCCACCACGACCGCAGAGAATCACTCGCGTCTGAGGATCATCAAGTGCCGACTGCAAATCCGCTAGTCTTTCCTCATCTGTCGCCGAAAAACGATGATGTTTACCTTTGGCATGCTCCGCGATCTTTACAGAGTAGCCCAACCGACGAATGGCAGCTGCCGCCTGCTCAATCACTTCGCCGTCTATAGCTCCACTTGGAGAAACAATAGTGACCAAATCACCTTGTTGCAGAAATTCTGGAAATATCATTGTTGTTGTGTTTTTCTTCGGAGCAAATGTAATAATAAAAAACTGATTATGTATGCAATAACAGCAGAAATTATTGCTAATATTATCGCTCCCACAAAATAACACTTTCCACTTGCAAGCATAATTTCCAATGAGATACCGTCCATTGAAATCGACGGAACATCGTCGAATATCAGACTTCCACACAGATATGAACCATACAAAATCCCGACTATCATCGGAGGCAAGGATATGTTAGACGTTGCTAAAACCACCAGTCTGTTTAAACCAAAAAATTGAGCTATCGCGACACCAACCATCATCTGGAATCCCCATATCGGAAGTATTCCGACAAGCACACCGACAGCTATCGCAGCCGCCACTTTTTCATTGCTCTCATGCTTGATATCAAAATCCGACGTGAGGAATTTCTTCAGTCGCTGCTTCCACGTCAACTTCTGAGTCGTCTCCTGATTGCTATTCTGATCATTTTCCGCACACATATCTAAACAGTTTTTTAGGCCAATAGTAGAACAATGCTCCCGTACATAGTACAGTGTTCATGACAGATATTCTTGAGAAATCTGCGAATGGACGGAAATGTGTGACTCGCTCGCCGACAGGTGCATAATAGACTTTGATCGGGGCAGTCTGGATATCCACGTCAGCCCAACATAATCTCACAAGCATCTCCAACTCTGCTTCATAACGGCTCGAGAAAATATGTCTTTTCACAATCTCCTTCAACGGATAGACGCGGAATCCACATTGAGTGTCAGGAAGTTCCCTTCCCGTCTCCACCTTAAACCAGAAATTCGAGAATTTGTTTGCGAAGGTATTTTTCGACGGCATGTTCTCCTGCGTAGTGATATTTCTCACTCCACACACCAATGTCGGTTTCTCGTCCGACACTTTTGCTATCAAAACAGGGATATCATCAGCGAAGTGTTGTCCATCAGCGTCTAAAGCCACAGCATAATCATAGCCATCAGCATAAGCTTCCGCAAAACCTGTGGTCAGAGCCTTACCTTTGCCGCTATTCACAGACAAAGTGAGGATTTTTATTCCGTCTTCCTGACTGCTTAATTCCGACAAAACAGATTTTGTCTCTTCATCACTGCCATCATCCACAACATAGACTCTATCAACAAACTGTGTCACAGATTTTGCAACTTCACTGATTGTCTTGGAGTTGTTGTATATTGGGATTACAGCACAATATCGCATAGACTATATATTACTGATATAGAGTGATTTCCAAACCTAATCGAGGATGTGATATGAGGATTGCCTCATCTGAGTAAGAAAATTCAGCTCGTAATGGACCTCCAGAAAGACTGACATGATTAAGTCTTCTGGTATCATTGTCGATCACGTAGCGTGCCTTACCAGTGGCCGTACGAATTTTGTAGCCAAGCTTTGTTTTTGCCGGCTCTTTATATTTTTTCGCTTTGAATGTGGAATTTACGTTGCGGGTAAACAACGTAACAAGATCTTTTTTCAGAATATGTTTGATTATAGGGCGGTCGAGCTGCTCCATACACGAATTGACATCAAAACCACGATCTTTGATAGTGAAGTCGAACAGTGTCATTCCCATGAACGCAGTGCATACGACGTGAATACTCTCGTTGTCCTCCATCGTCGCAACCATGAAGCCGTTCATACTCAACTCCTTATAAGTCAGTGTCATATTATACATGACACTCTCTCCGCTTTGAGACAGAAGCGGATAAAGGTCATTACGGTTGTATACGCCTGATCCTGCTGTCTGCATAGCAGAAAAGTGTTTGTCCGAGCATCCGCTTAGAGAGAGGATGCACGCACAAACACATAAAAAATACTTTTGAACTCTTTTAATCACCGTACTTTACTGTACTTTAAAAACCGAATCATCAATTGCGGTATTACGCTTCATGTTGGTGAATGTAAACTGCATGTAGTCACTTTCTTTGTTAGCTTTTGGTTTGTCCACCATCTTGAAGCTCACAATTGTGTAATCTGCCTTTGTCACTACAACCTCCATATGGTCTGCACGAGAACCTGCCTTTGGAGTGACATACACAAGATACTGAGAATCATTCTCATACAAATCAAGTTTGATGTCCTTAGAATTTGTAGGAAGCTGACCTGACAAACAATCTGACATCATCTTTTTCAAGTTTGCAATAACCGGATTTGAATTCGCATCCATCACTGTTGGACGTCCACCGCTCACCATCTTGATTTTTGAACCGTTAACAATGATCTGTGACGGCATAGGCTTCTTGTAATCCAAAGATAGCTTGTCATCCTTCTTGAAACAGAACTCTCCTGACGATACGATATCCTTTGTCATACCAGAAATATGCTTTGTCTGAACGAAATCACTTCTCAATGTTGTCATCGACTTAGCAGTTGAAAGCATCTCGTTTCTGAATTTTTCCATAGAAGAAGAAGCCTTGAAACCAGCAGGAACCTCTGCAAACACAGAGCCTACAGACATCATCATGGCAATAACGCCAACTGTGATATTTCTAAATAAATTCTTCATGTTTTTCTATTTAATTTAAAATTGCCCTTTCTTTTTATTCCTCAGACGGTCCATCATCTCTTCCAACGGTACAACTCTATATCCGTTGGCGTAGAGCCAGTCTAAAATCGTCTCCAAAGCTTCCGGTGTGTGTGGCATCCTATCATGCAACAGCACCAAAGAACCTGGTTTGATTTTGGAAATCACTCGTCTGCTGACCTCTTCCGCGTTTTTTGCCGATGTATCAAATGGCCTTACATTCCATCCGATGACATCAAACTTGAATTTCTTCAATGCGATAGCCAGCATCGGGTTGGTGACTCCCAACGGAGGTCGGAAAAAACGGGGCTCATATCCTGCATATTTTTTTATCTCTGCCTGACATTGCTCTATCTCTTTCCTCATCCTCGAGGGCAAAAGTAGGGAAAAATTATCGTTGTGATGAAAAGAATGATTGCCTAATGTGTGGCCAAATGTTATAATTTGTTTAAAAACCGTACAATTTGGCTCAATTTTTCTTCCAATACAGAAAAATGTAGCCTTGACATCATACCTTTTCAATATTTCCAACACTTTTTCAGTAGTGCCCGATTCAGGACCATCATCAAACGTCAAAGATACTACTTTTTCATCACAATTCTTGATTCCACAAAATGTTTTTACATAAATCCCCGACGATATGTCGGCAGCGGACCAAACCAAAAATGCAAGAATCAATATTATTATGACAACATAAATCATCACCGTCAGCATTTTTTCAATACAATCACGCTTATCTCATGTCCGTATCTGTGCTCTATGGCGACGTGAGTCTTCCCATCAAACATGCAGAATTCCAACATCCGTGCCGCCATTGCCACACCAAAAGCTGATGCTGTGGCATACTCACCACACCATCTCTTATAATCAAGTATCTCAACATCCGCTGTCGAGATATGCAACTCAGCCAACGCTGTCTGCACATCTACACCACATTTTGAATAGACTATCTCTGCCAACGCTCCCGTCTTTTCAGAAGAAAGAATCATGGCAGTCGAGCCTTCACCATATTCTCCAGAAGCCGACAGATTGAATTTTCTCAAAACTGATTCCGACAATTCCGTCTTCTCATCCGATGATACATATAATATATTATCAGCATCTCCTGAGAGTTTCACCTGTGCGTATCTGAGAGCGTTTGCGACAGTGTCACCACGATTCACAAACGTGATATTTGGTATATGCGTAGATTTCAATTGTGCGATATTGCCAGCCAAAGTGTTGAACGTGCTCTGGATAAAGGCGGTCGGGTTACCAAGCGTCTCACCACTCGTATAAATAGTGTCGAGCATCTTTTCTGTGTCCGATATTGATCCGAGCGACGTTGCGGTGAGCATCATATCCACATCTGTGTCTACAAGACATTTCATCGCGACATACGTGCCCATCTTCAGCATTCTGTTCATTCGTCTGCGTAAATTGGCATTAACAATCACCTCCTTATAGTCTGGTTCTACAGCATTGAAGGAATTGGCGGCGAATGAATTCAGATTCAAATTTTCTCCTAAATCACCAATTGGAGAGACAGTGGACACTTTTTTTATATAGCAACTCATACTCTCTTTATTATTATGGATGTCGCGCCTCCGCCAAATCCGAATGAATTAGTCATTATATATTCAAGTTCAGCCTTCTCCATCTTGCAGACGGGAGTCAGCCTCTCCACTTTTTCAAAATTGCGAGTCGGAAGTATTGTCTGTTTTTTCAGCATTTCTGCCGACAATGCCAATTCCAACACTCCACACGCGCCAAGAGTGTGGCCCGTCCAGAATTTTGTGGAACTGAATGGAGGCACGTTTTCTCCGAAGACATTGATCATCGCGATCGATTCCGACTCATCATTATTCGGAGTAGCAGTGCCATGAGCGTTGACGTAGCTGATTTTATCCGCGTCGACACATGCCTTCTTCAGGGCAGCTTTCATGGCAAGTGTAGGTCCGACCGCATCCGGGCTTGTGGCAGTCTGATGATAAGCGTCGGAAGCTGTCTCACAACTCAACATCTCACACAACGCAGGAATATTTCCATCCGCTGTCAGCATCACACTTGCCGCACCCTCACCAAGGTTCAATCCGTCTCTGTCGGCATCAAATGGTCGGCAGACATCCTTGCTCAATATACCTAGTGAGTTGAATCCGTTTATTGTGAACTTGCACAATGGATCCACACCCATACAGATGGCGAAATCCACGTCGCCACATTTCAGCATATCCATTCCCACACCTACCGCCACAGCAGATGATGAGCAAGCCGTGCTGATAGTTGAGCTCCACACAACATCAGCCCCCTTGTTTTTAAGAATATCACATACATGTTTGGTGGAATCAGCCGGTTCATGACCTGCCACAAGAGCGATGTCAGCATCTCCATTAGCTGTATAGTCACGATAAAAGATCTCACTTTTATCCATACCGCCTGCAGTGGTGGCATTGACAACCACAACTTTCTTGCCAGAGACAGATGGAGCCGACTGCAACAAGTCAGCCACTGTAAGCATTGAAAGCAAAGCGGTTCGTGTATAAATACGTGAAGGCAGCACAACATTATAGTTGTCTGCCAACATACGTTCTATTTCTTCGTTACTGAATGGGATCTCACGCAAAGGTATCTCGTGTGCGGTATCTGTGTATTGCAGTTTCTTTGCCGAATAGTCAGCGTTTGCAATATCATCAAAACATTTGCCGACTCCTATCCCCGACACACTTACGATGCTACTCGCACAACAAAAGATCTTCATTTCCTGTTTCTACTACTTATTGTCGGAAATGAACTGTGCGATAGTGCGAACACTTGTGAATGCCTCCTTTGCTTTCTTAGGATCAGTAATCTTGATTCCATACTTTTTCTCAATCAAAAGAATGATTTCAAGTGCATCAATAGAGTCAAGACCGATACCCTCGTCTCCGAAAAGAGGTTCATCAGTTCCTATCTCTTCAGGTTTAATATCCTCAAGCGACAATGCTTCACACAATTGCTCCTTCAAATTTGATATCAATGTTTCCATCGTAGTCCTAAGTGGTTTTTATTACTGTTCTACTGCACCAGGTGTGACAGAGTCCGATTTTCTCTGGGCTCCTGTCTGGTCTGTTTCTACCGAGCACTCTGGGCAAGACGCTTTAGTAACATTAACTTTCGGCAACTCCTTAACAAGTGTCAACACAGGAGTATTGCTGTTACCAAGCTTAATATTTGAGAATAATGTTTTGAACTCTTCATGATCAGCCGGACTTACAGGTTGAGAAACACCTGTAAGATCTGCCTTGGCCTGTCTGTAGCCACCATTCACATCGGCGTTTCCTACAGCCTCAACAATACAGTTTGAGAATTTTACATTTCCCTGCTCAAAGAAGTATGGTCCACACATCGTGCTATGGATGACGTTGAGCGAAGGATGACCGCCCGTCATTCTTATTGTCTCGA
This sequence comes from Paludibacteraceae bacterium, assembly GCA_016283095.1. Lineage (GTDB taxonomy): Bacteria > Bacteroidota > Bacteroidia > Bacteroidales > Paludibacteraceae > UBA1723. The sequence continues at coordinate 62,805 of JAEEMG010000002.1, forward strand.
CTCCAACAAATCCATTGTTGATACAAGAGTTGTTGAACATCGTACTGTTCACAATATTGATTGACGGTGCAGAATTTGCAGTGTAGATCACCGCACCTCCATTCTTCACCGAAGTATTGTCGGAGAATGTAGATCCGCAGATTGTAATGTGAGACTTATTGCCTTTATTCACCACATTCAAGAATGCTCCGTTGGCAGCCTTGTTTGAATAGACATAACAAGAGTTGACAATAAATTTAGATGTCTCCGCGATATTCATGAATGGAGCGTTGTTTTCAGACCAGCATCCGCTCACCAAACAAGAATCAAGTCGGACTGAACCTCCGTTCATTGTGATGAATGGGTTGATTCCATTCTCTGGTCCTACAAAATGAACAGTAACAAATCTCCAATCTTTATTTGAAGACGAGAATGTCGCAAACTTACCCTTTTCGCTATGAGCAAGGATTCTTGTTTCAAATCCAGGATCTGATGGTGTACGTTTGTGGGCACGTTTAGCGCCCTTGATAGGAGACGATCCATAACCACCAAGGATTGTGACGTTGCGAAGATCACCAAGCGTCAAACCTGCATCTTTCTGCAAAGCATACTCACCTCCTGCAACATGGATTGTCGCCGCAGCGTCTGCACCATTCTCTTTTTTATATTTAGTCACAGCAGCGACCGCCTTCTCCAAAGACTGGAATGCCTGATCCCAAGTAGTGCCAGCGAAATCATCGCTACCACCCTTGTCCTGCGTCTTCACATAGAAAACACCAGGCTCCTCACAGACATCAGACACACGGATCTCATTACTTGAGATAGTGACATAGTTGCCAGAGGCATCCATACCCTTGACATCCAACCAATATGTTCCGATTGGAGCGTTCTTCATCGTGCTGCTCTTCTCATTTGGAAGATCATTATAATTGTCCACCCACTGGTACATAGCGTTTGTCAGACCAGAGATTGTAGACTTGAAAGATGCTCTTGTATTCTTATGGTCAGGGCATCCATGTTCCGTGATCTCAATCACAGCTGAATAGTCAGCGTCACATGCACCGAATGTACTAGAGATAGAAGAACGCTGAATTCCACGCTGATCTGTTGGCGTCAACTTATGAGGAGCACCTGCCTGACCCACAATCTCAAGTTTGTTGCTTGGCATCAACACCTGTGTGATACCTCCACGAGACGACAACTTAGATGCGATCGTACCCTTGAAGTTTGCCAAAAACTCTTTAGCCCACAATGTCTCGTTGGCATCTTTAGTGGCTTCCTTAAATTTAGACTTAGCCGGATAGTTGTTGACATATTCGTCGCAACGTCCTGCACACTCCACCAACGAATTATAGATCTTCAATGTACCAGCCTCTTTATAGAAGCGTCCGCTTAGCGTAGAACTATAAATGTTGACGGTAGGGTTTCCACCTACAAATCGCATCAACACACGGCCATAGTAACCGATAGGTGATGTACACTGGTTGTCGTAGAATGTTGTGTTGTAGATGTTTATTTTCGGACTCACATTGTGGCTGAGCAACGTCACACCACCCTTATATAAAGATGAGTTGTTTGTGAAACATGAGTTCCAGATATCCAACTCACAATCGTCCATCACAGAGATACAAGCTCCGACCTGGCCTCCCTTGATCTGCGATATTGTAGTGTTTCTGATCTCTACCTTAGAATGATCATTTCCACTTCCCTTCTCGATTGAGATCGCAGTCACAGGATTATCTGAAGTCGACTTGAAATAGAATCCGTTTATGAAACATGAATCGATAACAACCGTACTGTTCTCAATTCTCATTGCTCTACCTGTCAGCGTGCTCTCTCCTGCAAGGCTTGATCCATCAAATATTATACCACAGAACTTGATATTATGGTTGTCTACCAACGATACCAATCTGCCGTTTGGATCCTGCACCTTGAACACTGTCATGTTTCCTTCCGGATTGGCAGGAGTACGTGGATTACGTGTTTTGCCACTTGCAGTACCGTCGACAGGAGAAATATCATAACCTCCGTAAACGGTCACATTAGATGGGAATATGAATCCCTCTTCGGACGTAGGTGTGTACACCTGCTCTGCAAGATATACCGCAATATTGTCGTTGGCGTGTGCCTGAGTCGAACGCATCGCCTCCAACTCCTGGATAGCACGGTCGAGAGTCTGGAACGCTGTCGCCCAGCTACGTCCGTCATTCTCGTCATCATTACCGTCTTCTTTTACATATATCTCATTTGCATTACAGCTGTTGTCATTTCTAGGAACCATGTCGACAGGCTCGTCTTTTCTGACTTTACCATTACATCCGATGACCTCAACTTTATATGATGCGACAGCAGAAGCCACCTCCTGAAGGATCGCTGTTGAACTTGCTCCCTTCACATATTTGACCTCACGATAATCGTAATCATATAGAGATTTCTTCAAGAAATGGTAGTCATACTTTCCATTGATCAATTCAAAATCAAAGACATTCGTCAAGACGGAAGCCTTGATATTCACGATACTACCTTCACAAACAGTAGCTGGGAACATCTGCAAATCCAATGTCACATTTCCATTGATAGTGGCAAGTTTACGCACATGGAACGGATAAGACAAGATCGTACGTCCGTCTTTCTCCACCTCAAGGAAATATCCCTCATCCTCTTTGTTGGCACCAGCCTGCAAAGTAGACGAAGTCTCACCCTGTATCTCACGCAGATCCTCCACATTCTGGGCATCCATACGTCCGACATACCATTTAAATTTGTATGCGCTGCCTTCCAACGAAGATTTCAAGATTGTCGTTGTACCCTTACATACGTAATCCTGACCTGTGCATATAATCTCTACCGGCTGACAGTCTGTTGTCTTCAATCCGGCCTCTACAGGTTCACTTTCACAAGAGTATACTCTATCTGTTGCCTTAACCTTATAGAATCCTGCGCGTGACGGTACGAAATTCCTTACGTGAGGAGCCTTCAACTCTTCGTACACTCCATCTTTCTCTTTACTATACATCCACACATAATGAGCAGTGCCTGGCATGAAACCTGTTGCCTTTGCTGTCAACTCAAGTTTCTCGGCATCAAAAGCATTCTCACAGATATCAATGTAAGTAGGACTCACCTCAACCTGAGGACGGATATACGGGATTGTCGTGAAATGAACTGTATCTCCTATGAAACGGAAATAGATTGTCTGACCTTCAAACGGCTCTTCTGCGTATGCTTTGACGTTCAAAGGAAGGTCGAAGAATTTATATTCGTCGTCGACTTCACTGTCCTCCACCAACTGGAAATGCTTGATTGCCGGATCGTTAGTGATCTTCTTTGCAACCACTTTACGGTTGATAGCCTCAAGATAAAAGTGCGAGTAATTCTCAATAGGAATCCAAGAAAAAGAACCCCATTCACAAGTCTCATTCCAACGGAAATCACTCGGATCTGTCTCATTGGCACACTCCACTCCCCAATATGGGAATGCACGCACACTCTTCATACAATTCTCTTTGGATGTAGACTGTACGATCTTATATTCCGCACGTGGCGACGGAGTTCCATTTTCACCGACTCTGACGTCACATGAGATGATATGCTCTCCGTCTTCTATATTCGCACGGGAATAAGTCTCAAACCAACGGTCGTTACGGCCAGTCATCAGTTCATTGTCGATATACCAGTTGTAGATCAGATTAGATTCAGGCAAACCCTTTGGCACACTTGCTCGGAAACTTCTACACTCACCTCGGCAAAGGAACATGCTCTTGCCATTCTCTTCCACGATTTGTGGTGCTGGTCTCTGCTTCTCAGGAGCAGGCATTCCGACATAAAGAGTATCAGGAGCTCCGCTGCGTTTGAACGTAAGTGTGATAGTGGCACCGTCTAGCCATTCTTCCGTTGGGAAACCCATATCCTTGAAAGAAGTCGGTTTGGTCATTCGCATAACGCTGAATGGCGACGCCACAACCACATTGACTGGCTCACTCAACTCATGCATCGACTGATCTTCCTTCGACAATTTGTAGCGGCTTCGACGCAAATGAATCTTATGTGTGATTTTTGTCTTTTTACATAACCAGGTGATATTTTCGTCACTCTTTCGTGTCTTCATTATAGCCATTGAATCCGTAGTTGAAGGTGTTTCAAAAAGGCCATAATAAGCAGCATGCACCGGGCTCAATAGGAGGCCTAGGAGCATGAATATATTGATCAAAAATAATTTATTCCATTTCATAGTGGCAAATATAGCACTTTTTACTCTTACTATTAAGAATTAAGAGTTAAAAATTAAGAGTTTAACCTTATCTGCTGTGTTTGACAGAAGTTTTTTCATTTCTGTTGTAAAACATTTATATAGAGTTAAATTGTTTGTTTTTCTCTCAATTTCTCCGATAAGTAACAAAAATAAGCGAATCTACGTTTATCTATCATACGTTTGCCACTCGCTCTTTTTGACATAAGTTTCAAGATAATCCTGTGTCTTTCTCGGCATGTTCTTAAAGAAATCGAGTCCAGTCTTGTTCTCCAATTCTCTTACAGACATGGCATAATCCATTATCTTTCCTTTTAGATTCTTCTCATTCGGCATAAGGAACGCTATCATCTTTGGATGCTTCTTGTTGCTATAGTCAAACACGACCTTGAAATGATGTGTCGGGATAGACACTTTCGTCTTGAACGTACGATCTCCTTTCTTCTTAACAAGTTTCTGCTCTTTTCCTGTCAGCAATGGACCTGTAACAATATACACTCTATCATAAAGTCTTGCCCAATAGCGTGTCATGTTTTCCAAATCGTTCCAAAGTCCAGCGTTGAACGCATGAACCTGCGGACTCATATTGCTCATGTAATAGCACTCTATCTGCGCTACCTTATCAAAACGGAAATCTGCCGACGGTGCCATGTGTCCACGGTCGTAGCCAGTGCCCGAATAATCCGAATATGTGGCCGACCCTGTTTCGATTATCGGATCATCGTTGAAATAATCCTCTTTTTTCGCTGACGTGTTTGTGACCTCATCGTATGTCAACTCATAGCTCACCCATTCTGCCTGCTCATCTCTCTCACTATACGATAGAAAATAATGCTTGTGATGGTAGACTTTTCCACGACGAGTGGAATGTATGAAAATAGAATCGCCCTCTCCCATCTTCTGTAGGTCGGCAATAGCGTCGGCAGTGCTATACTTGTTTGCACTTTTCTTCGTCGACGCTGGGGTTTGTGCTAAGCTAGTTTCTGCCTGTTTCTGTCCGTTTTGCGACGTCGGGATTCCTGCAAAATCTTGCTTAGTTTCTGTATAACAACCACTTAACATCAACAAAGAAACAATTTTTAATGTACGGGAAAATATCTTTTTCATATAATCTATCAACTTGTATTGCGAAAATACAAAAATGAAGGGGAAAAAAAACAAAAACAAATTATTTTTGTGCGTGATACATGAAAGACACAAGAAATGACAAAGATAACACTCACTGTCACAAATAACCTTGAAAGCGACCAGCGCGTCAACAAAGTGGCGACTTCGCTTCACAAATTCGGTTACGACGTCAAGGTGGTCGGATGCAAAAGCCGACCATGCAAACCATATCAGAAAGAGTATGTCACTGAACGTCTCAACGTCTTCTTCAAACGTGGCGTTCTTTTCTACGCTGAAATCAATATCAGATTTTTCTTCCATCTGCTTTTTTCCGACGCTGATATATTCACCGCCAACGACACTGACGCTCTTGCCGGCACTTATCTCGCCGCCAAACTGCGTGGCAAACCTCTCGTGGTGGATCTCCACGAGCTCTTCCCTGAGGTGCCAGAGGTGACAAACCGCAAGTTCGTGAAGGGAGTATGGACTAAAGTCGAAGACTGGATTCTGCCAAAAGTCAAACATGGATGCACCGTCTGCCAATCTATAGCTGATTATTACAAGAAAAGATATGGCATCGACCTTGGTGTGGTGCGCAACATGCCATCCTACAAAAGTCTGGACGATATTCCGTCTACTGAAATAAACTCTATTCCTGCTGATAAGAAAATCATCCTCTACCAAGGAGCTGTCAACGTGGGAAGAGGAGTGGAATGGATCATAGACGCGATGCCTTTTGTCAGAGAAGACGCTATTTTTGTTGTCGCTGGCAAAGGAGACCTCTACGATGAATTGAAAACGAAAGCCAACGACCGCATAATATTCCTCGGACATATCCCATACGCTGAACTTGCGTCAATCACCAAAAGAGCATCGATTGGTGTATGTCTGCTCAAAAACCAAGGTCTGAGCTATTATTATGCCCTACCCAACCGTGTGTTCGACATGATACAATGCCACGTGCCTCTTCTCGCCACCGACTTCCCGGAAATACGCAGAATCGTCGCCACATACGAGACTGGCAAACTTATCTCTGACTATTCTCCCGAAGCATTGGCTGAATCCATCAATTCAATGCTCGACGAGCCTATCGACCACGATAAATTCAGCAGAGTGGCGGCAGAATTGTGTTGGGAAAAAGAAGAGGAAAAACTTAAAGCGATTTATGAGTCAGCTGAGGGAACAAACCGATAGCTGAAAGCAAAATATAATAAAATGAGAATCGGAATATTTCAATACGACATTCAATGGATGAATCCCGACACCAACAACATTCGCGTCGAAGAGGAAATAAAAAAATATTATAGCGACGCAGAGAATCCCAAACTGGATCTTCTGGTGTTGCCAGAGATGTATAATGTTGGTTTTTCAACAGACGCCCACAATCTTGCGGAAGAGATGGATGGCAAGTCGATCACAAAAATCAAAACATTGGCAAAAGAATATGGGATTGCGATATGCGGATCTCTGCCAATAAAAGAAGACGGAAATGTGTACAACCGCTGTTTTTTCATCACTGAAGACGGAAGTGTAAGCCACTACGACAAGAAACATCTCTTCTCCATCGGCATGGAACGTGAGGCATTCTCAGGAGGAGAAAAACAAACGATAGTCAGCTACAAAGGATGGAACATCAATCTAAGTGTCTGCTACGACGTCAGATTTCCAGTGTGGATGCGCAACACAGGAAACAATTACGACATCCTGATCAATGTGGCGAACTGGCCCACAGTCCGCATCGACAGTTGGCTGACACTGCTGAAAGCAAGAGCCATTGAGAACCAGACCTACGTATGTGCGGCCAACCGCATCGGAGTGGACAATCTCTGCCTCGAATATAACGGACAGAGCACCATCTTCGATTTCAAAGGCAAAACGCTCGCCACAGCAGACAACGAAGAGAAAATCATCATAGCTGAATTCGACAAAGAGGCATTGGAAAAATTCCGCAAAAAATTTCCGGTTTGGAAAGACGCAGATATGTTTGAGATAAGATAACATATCTAGTAATATTAACGTCAATTCGACGAAATAAAAATAGGAGAAAATTGGTAGTTGGAATGTCATAAATGAGGATTGTTAAGGACGGAACGTCCTAACCTCTCCCCACGTGCGAGCCGTAGGCGAGCACAATTTAATAAAACCACAGAGACATAAAGTTTACAGAGAAAGGCTTCGCCTTTTTATGAGAAAAAGAGACGAGAATGCCGTACTTATTGTATTGCCTTTCAGGCAAAGTATTTGTATCATTGTCACTTCATCCCGAAACTTCGTTACGGGTTACTCTCGCTTTGCTCGGTAGCGTCTTTCAGACGGGAAAAGATGGAAATATCCGTCATAAAATAGGACAAATCCATTAAATTTAAGCGACTTCTTATTTTATTGAATTTCAAACAGCAACAAACATTTTTCAAAAAAAATCAGCAAAACATTTGGAGAACGCACGAAATGGCTATACCTTTGCAATCGCAAATGCGGATGTGGCGTAATTGGTAGCCGCGCTAGACTTAGGATCTAGTGTCTTGCGACGTGTGGGTTCGAGTCCCGTCATCCGCACAAAAGGAGAGCAGAAATGTTCTCCTTTTTTTATTTCCACATAGAGGTACGAGTGTAATGAGGCTCACGTATACATAAAATCACCTCCTCTTATTTTCAAACTTTTCAATCATCTCATTCAGTTTTTTGACATCCTCTTCTGAAAGGATTCCCTCCTGCTGGAACGGCACAATAGTATCTATCACATAGTCATACTCAATATCATTGCGGATTCGACCTCGCTTCATTATCTTTTCCAGTTTGTTCTCTCGCTCATACGGAAGATTCGCTTCCTTAATACGTCGCCAAAACTCATCCACGTCAGGTCCTGCAGCCTCTTGGAAATAAATAAAAAAATCTTCAATATCATATTTTAAACTTTGCAACGTTTGAAATTTCTTTTCTGCATTTAGGACTAACTCTTTTGTATGATTATTACATTTAATAAACCATTCAATTAAAGTATATGATACGCCGTCATAAACATAATTCATTTTATCTCTTCCCAAAGGATATTCTAAAAGTACTTGATTTGCCAAATCAATAGCCTTTACTAGATTATCACGTGCTTCTATGTATTTTTTACTTGCCATAATTAAAATAGAGTTTAGCTGTTTCAAATTTATTTTAACGTAAGTTAGATGAATTGTAATCTGCGGATCATTCTCCACTTTCTGATTGGATTCTCACCTCTTTTTCTCATAAAAAGGCGTAGCATTTCTCTGTAAACTTTATTTCTCTGTGGTTTTATTAAATTTTATGTGCTCGCCTACGGCTCGCACTAGAGAGGAAGGGTTAGGGCCAATATCTATCAAACATGGGCCCTTAACAATCCTCATTTTTTGTTGCAGAATGACACTATAACAAAAAAATTCTAAAGATTCTCAATTTCAATCAGCACTCCTTCAAATAGTCGGCAGCCTCACCGATTGTGCCATACAGAAGGATATCCATAAACTCCACGTCGTCTTTGATTTCGATACGCAGATCCTGGGATATTGCTGTCATTAGTTCGATGGCACACATCTCGTCGAAATTCAGACCGCTCTCATCAAATGATGTCTCAGCAGTCAACTCATGTTCGTCGATGTATTTTAGGATATCTTCGTCTCCTAAATCCTCCATCGCATATCTGATGGTTTTGATCAATTCGTCTATCATAATATTTTTTTTATATGGTTTTATCATTGCGTTTATTCAACACTATACTTCTATCGAAAATCCGCAGTATCATTTCAGTTTTTCATTGAAAATCCGCAGTGCTACTTCAGTTTTTCATCGAAAATCCGCAGTATGGAAAGTTTAAGAGAGCAATTTCGTCGCTCCACTCCGAAGCGTTAGAACACATACGTAAAGCCGATAGTCTGCTTGCTCTGACACTGTGCCTTATCGCGATACTTGCCACGGGCATGTCCATCAGAACGGAGTTTGAGGTTGAATCCCATCGACACATATTTATTAATGTTGAATTTGCCTGTCAAATCCCATTGCAAAAACAACATATCCTTAAATGGTCCTTTATACGGAAGGAATGATTCAAATCCGGTAGAGATACGCAAATCTTTTGAGAACTGCCACTTCAGATTGGAGTCTATACGGAATCCCGGAGCCGCCTGCATGGTGCGTTCTCCCTCCACATAACCGAACTCCTTAGGCTCAAGTTTGTCGCCAAACACCCACGTCCACCTTCCACTAATAGGAGAAGCAAACAGTTCAGCCTTTCCTTTTCGCAGGAAATACATTCCTGGTCCCCAGAACACATCGCTTGGCGACAAAAATGAAGTGGCCGGTGTGCTGGCATTATAAGTGTCGTAACCAGTAAACAGACATGTCTTGATCTTCAAATCCATCAGACCATAATAGAGGCTGTTGTGATTTTGCATTTTATATAGTAAACGGCTGTTTGCAAGCAATTCATCCTCGTTTACACGGACAGATCTCAAAGAGTCGTAATCTTGTGAAGTGAACAGGAATCCGAGGACACACGAAAACTTGTTGTTCCATAGAATGCGGTTCTTTTCATAAATGGCTTCGTATGCCAACGAGCCAGAAAAAGTCATGTTGTTTTTACCTCCACTTGCCCAGTTGGACACCAAGAAACCGCAGAAATCAATTCCGATTTTTCCTTTTCTGTGCCATGCCTCATTACCATGGCCTCTCTTCTTGATGTTTAATTTAAGCTGATGATCATTAGATTCTTCCAAATGGACGTAGCGGATATCCATGTCTGAGAAATCTACGATATTCGGCTCATAATCCTGCAATTCATAATACGACACGATAGTAGGGTCAAGCTGAATCGCAGAATACATCAATCTATCATCAATCTCTTTTTTCAGATTGTTGCGACGGGATTTCTTCTCAAACATCGTTATGCCAGGCAAGTAGACCGACTTGACTGTATCAGATGAGAAATATGGAGTCAGCACAACACTTTTGATAGTATCCACGCAATACGGCAGAGCATACAATGTGTCCCACTTGATCTGTTTCTTGGCCAAGGAATCGGCATCTTTCCGCGTCTTCTGCACTATTTTCTCAACCCACTGGTTTGCCTGTTTCAATTCAGCGGTAGACATTCTGTCACCGCCCTTTTTCTTCGCATAATATTCCAACCGCTCAATCTCACGTTTGAGTTCAGCATTCTCAATACGAAGCTGTTCTAGCTCCTTATCCGAATCAAGGACCGACTCCATCGCATCAAGTCCGGAATATTTATTTGAGTTGCGGCCATAAGCATTGCCGTAAATGTATCGCATACTTCGTTTTGAAAGAGAGTCGTAAGCGATTTCGTCGCCAAGCGAATCCTTCTCCAATACATATTGTTTCAGCAGATTGTATTTGAACTCGTCATACGATGCTGGTTTGGAATCGTTCATCTGCTGGTCAAGATACTCAATCACAACAAACGGATTGTAATCATACTGAGTTGTATCCTGAGCGAAGAGACGCAACGTCGACAGCAGCATACACAGAATGCATGCCACCTTCACAATAACCACAATCTTTCCCTGTCTTTTCACAATATTACTCAACAATAAGCCAGTTGTCTTTCGCCTCTTCATACCTCATCTGCAGGCAACTGAACCAAAATTACTTTTTATTCTCGGAATATCTCTTTATTACATTGTAAGCCGAATAAATTCCTTTCTCTCCTGCCTTACTTAAATCTGATATGCCCTCTTCATTTCTGTTTGTGTAAATGAAAGTCAAACCACGATTGAAATAAGCCTCAGCCAAGTCTGGAGACAAAGTTAATGCTTTTGTATATTTTACAATAGCTTCTGGGTAATCTTTTAACATAACCCTCACATTTGCCTCATTATAATAGCAATATGTGAAATCTGGAGCCAAGCGTTCACACTGCTCATAATTGTCGATAGCCAGCTTAAGAATCGCGCTCTTCATCATCGCATTTTCATCACCGTCGCCCAATGCCTTATACTTCATAACCAACATTTCAGCTATGAAGAAATAGACAAACGGCTCATTCTTATCTATCTGGATATAGGCAGTCAGATCATCGTAGGCAGCGGCATAATCCTGCACACTCGCATAATCAAGAGCACGCGAAAGCAGTTTGTTTTTGTCGGTCCATCCTCTACTGTTCTCCACTCGTTTGATACTTTCAAAATGCTGTTGCACCTGACTTTCCGACAATTTTTCCGTATTCGTCACAAGATATAGTTGACGTGGCAGTTTGTAAGTCTGCTCGATATGCTTCACAAAAAGGCTGTATGCCACACCGCCGACCTCTTTTTTGTCAGCATAGTAAGACGGCACATAGTTAGGCTGCAGGGTGATTTCCGCATTCACATTCTGCACTTTGCCTCTATAGTTTGTCTTGTATGCCACTCTTTTCTCCTCGTCCTCCGGATCAGCAGCGATCAGACGGTTGTATTTCTTGATGCTCTTATCCTTTTTCTTTCGGGTCTTCAGACTATCCTGTTTCTCTTCCTTCTGCTTATGTTCAAGCACATAAGCGGTATTGTAGTCGAGTCGGGCTCCCTTTTCATCAAGTCGACGTCTTTTAGCCTCAGCTCTCGCATAATAGCCCTGTGCGAAATCAGGATACTCATTGATGATATTAGTAAAATCCTCGATAGCTCCTTTATAGTTGCCGATATGGCTGCGTATGATTCCACGGTTGTAGATTGCCATATCATTGTCTGGCTCCACAAGGATGACGTGGGCGAAATCCTCCTCCGCGCCATTCCAGTTGCCCACCTCCATACGCAACAGTCCACGGTTGAATCTGGCCACCACATTGTCTCCATCAAGAGCCACCACAGCATCATAGTCGGTCATCGCGCCCTGCAGGTCATTCAACTCATAACGGGCGATACCACGGTTGACGAAGAGATCCGCACGTTTGCCCACCAGACGCAGAGCCTCATCGTAATCAGCCACAGCATCCTTATAATCTTTTTTGAGATATCGGATCATGCCTCTGAAAGCATACGCGTCGGCATCATATTTATCCAATGCCAACGACTTCTCCACATCTTCCAAAGCCGACACCGTGTCGCCAGCCATAATATTCGCTTTCGCACGATAAATATAGATAGGGCACTTACGAGTAGTGTTGCCAATAGCCTCTGAAAAACTCTTTTTCGCATCGTCGTATTTTTTCATCTGCACATACGCAATTCCCTTGCAAGTCATAAGGGCGGAATTATATTCATCCAGTTCCAATCCCTTGACAAAGTCAGCCAGAGCATCCTCGTATTTTCCGATATTAAGGCGAGCCACACCACGACAATGATATGCACTCACAATGAACGGATTCCTTTCCAAAGCCAAAGAGCAATCTGCGTCAGCTCCGACATAATCCTCAAGATTGATCTTCGCGACAGCACGACAGAAATATGGTTCAGCAAGATATGGTTTTGCACCGATCACAACATTGAAATATTGCATAGCCAAAACATAGTCCTCAAAATAGAGAGCATTCTTTCCGATTGACATCACACGGTCAGTGTTGATCTGCGCCCGCACTTGTTGCAAAGGCAGCAAAACCGAAATCAGAATCAACGCGATTGAGACATATTTTGCATAAAAGCGATACAAATACATAAAAAAAGAAGATTTTTTACGATGCAAATCTACAAAAAAATTACGAAACGGGAAAAAAGCAATATATTTGCAGAAAATTCAAACTGTAATTTAAATTTAGATGTCAGATAGAAGAGTAAGAGTGCGTTTCGCACCTAGTCCAACTGGCGCACTTCACATTGGAGGTGTGCGCACATGTCTATACAATTATTTGTTTGCCAAGAAGCATGGCGGCGATCTGTTGCTAAGAATCGAAGATACCGACAGCACACGTTTTGTGCCAGGTGCGGAAGAGTATATCATAGAATCGTTCAAGTGGCTTGGAATCAAGTTCGACGAAGGTGTTGGCATCGGCGGCGACCACGCTCCTTACCGTCAGAGCGAGCGTAGAGACATCTATCGCAAATATGTGGATATTCTTTTGAAGAGTGGCAACGCCTACATCGCATTCGACACTCCAGAAGAGCTTGAGAAACTTCGTGCTGAAATCCCTAATTTCCAGTATGATGCGAAGACTCGTTCAATGGGTAAGAACTCTCTTACTATGAGCGAAGACGAAGTCAAGGCTAAAATCGCAGCTGGAGAAAAATATGTAGTCCGTGCAAAGGTAGAGCCAAATGAGGATATCGTGATCGACGACATGGTTCGTGGCAAAGTCACAATCAACTCAAATGTATTGGACGACAAAGTGCTTTACAAATCAGCAGACGATCTTCCAACATACCACTTGGCCAACATCGTGGACGACCACTTGATGGAGGTGACTCACGTGATCCGAGGAGAGGAGTGGTTGCCATCAGCTCCACTTCACGTGTTGCTGTACCGCTATTTCGGATGGCAGGACACTATGCCAAGATTCGCACATTTGCCTTTGCTTCTTAAGCCAGTCGGGAACGGCAAGTTGAGCAAACGTGACGGCGATAAACTTGGATTCCCAGTATTCCCACTACGTTGGGTGGATCCAAAGACAAATGAAGTGTCGAGCGGATATCGTGAGAGCGGCTACTTGCCAGAGGCTGTCGTCAACTTCCTTGCTTTGCTTGGATGGAACCCAGGTCTCGACAGAGATTTGTTCACAGTAGAGGAACTTACAGAGCTTTTCGACCTTGGCCACGTAAGCAAGTCGGGAGCAAGATTCGACTACGAGAAAGCAAAATGGTTCAACCACGAATATATCATCAAGAAGAGCGACGCGGAAGTTGCCGCAATGTACAAGCCACTTCTTAAAGAGAAAGGTTATGAGATTGCCGACGCCACTCTTGAACGCATCGTCGGAATGGTGAAGACAAGAATCTCATTCGTTGCTGACCTATGGGAAGAGACAAACTTCTTCTTCGAGGCTCCTACTGAATACGACGAGAAGTCAATCAAAAAACGTTGGAAGGAAGAGAGCCCAGCATTGATGGCTGAACTTGGAAAAATCCTAGAAGGCATCAGCGACTTCACGTCGGCAAATATGGAAAAGATCGTGATGGATTGGATTGAGAAGAACGGACACAACACAGGAACGGTGATGAATTCATTCCGAATCACAATCATCGGAGCTGCTCGTGGCCCACACATGTTCGACATCATTGAGATTTTAGGAAAAGAGGAGACATTACGTCGTCTGAACGCAGCATTGGCTGTAATCAAATAAAGAATCAAACGTGTGTTGTCCGGGTTTCGGGCAACACACATTCCATATAATAGGGTTTCTATTTATTAAATTTAAGAAAACCCCAAAATTACAATCTGGGATCCCAAATATCCCTTAATAAGGCTAAATTGCCATAAAATAGAAAAAGATGATTATTTATAATTTAGCAATTCTAATTTATCAGTTTGGAGTGTGGATTGCCTCATTCTTCAATGAAAAGGCAAAACTATTCCATGATGGCAGAGTCGACCTACTGAAGAAATTGAAAGATCAGGTCGACGGGAATGCTAAATATATATGGGTGCACGCAGCGTCGTTGGGAGAGTTTGAGCAAGGACGTCCGATCATCGAACGTATAAAGAAAGAGCATCCTGAATATAAGATTCTGTTGACATTCTTTTCTCCGTCGGGCTACGAAGTACGCAAAAACTACGAATATGCGGACATTGTCTGCTATATGCCGCTCGACACAATCAGCAATGCAAAAAGATTCCTCAACATTGTGAATCCTAGCATTGCCATCTTTATCAAATATGAATTCTGGATGAACTTCCTGTTCAACCTGAAAAGACGCAGAATTCCGACATATATAGTTTCCGCTATATTCAGAGAAGAGCAGGCATTCTTCAAATGGTACGGATTCATATATAAGAAGGTGCTGAAATGTTTCAACCGTCTGTTTGTGCAGGACGCGAATTCAATCAATCTGCTCCACTCCATCGGAATCAACAACGTCACTATCGCAGGAGACACCCGTTTCGACCGTGTATGTGAGATAGTGAAACAAGCCAAAGAGATTCCACAGATTGCAGCATTCAAGGGCGACAAGAAAGTGTTGATCGCAGGAAGTTCTTGGCAACCAGACGAAGATCTGCTTTGCGAGTATTTCAACAACAACGACGGATTCAAGATGATCCTTGCCCCACACGTCACAAGCGAAGCTCACGTGGAAGAGATCTGTGGCAAGCTGAACAAAAAATATGCGAGATTCACAAAGTCGACGGAAGAAGAGATCAAGAATGCGGATTGTCTGATCATCGACTGCATAGGAATCCTCACGTCTGTATATAAATATGGCGACGTGGGATACGTAGGAGGTGGATTCGGCGTAGGCATCCACAACATATTGGAACCTGCCGTCTACGGAATGCCAATCTTTTTCGGTCCGAACTACAAGAAATTCCGCGAAGCAGTTGACATGGTGAAATCTGGAGCCGCATTCCCGATCAACAGCAAACAGGAATTGTTCCCATTGCTTAACGAGATGTTCGACGAAAAGCAGAACACACTCATCAAGACATCGGCAGTGGCAAAAGCATTCGTGAGAGAACATTGCGGAGCGACTGAGATAGTGATGAATGAGATATTCAAATAAGATAGCGGTTAGCTGAAAAGTCAAGCTAAAAGCTTATGTTATAAAGAGGAAGACTACGATTAGTTTTCCTCTTTTATATTGTTGAGAAAATCCTTACCTTCTTTTTTGAAAAATGGCAATGCTTTATCCAAAGGTATTCTCACCTCAGGCATACTCTCATCCTCACTATGAAACAGTCGCAATTATCAGCTTGAACTACAACATTGTTCAAATATCATAAAGAATGAATCAATATGCAAAATCGGCAATTTATATACATGATTATTGTTGTGTCACTTTAAATTCAGCATTAAAAATGCTCAAGCACACTCTTTTGTCTGGAAAATGTACTATTTTTGGAAATTAATCTATTAGCGGTAGTCCTAATGAGGTTCAGACTATTCGCTGATACAAAAAATGAATTTATAAAATCTCATTATAAACTAAAAAGTTAATTACGGATGAATCTTAAATTTATTATGATGAGCTCTCTATTGATGGGCTGTTCTCTTTTTACGTCATGTGCCAAAGAAGAGGCGGAAGATCATAAAAATGCGTTAGTGGATAATACTTCCATAAAAATGGGTAGCGGAGTATTTTCTGTGTCGACGAACAAGAAAGTGAATTTTGCTACAGGTAATGTGCAATACCAACCTTCATCGAACACTTGGCGTTTTGCACCTACTCAGTATGATGCGAAACTGACGGATAATGAAAAAAGATCAGACTCGGCTTATAACGGTTGGATTGACCTTTTCGGATGGAGTTCAAAAGCCAACTATTATGGAGTTTCAACCTCAACCAACGATGCAGACTACGTAGGTGTTTTTGAAGATTGGGGAAAAATTTTCGGCGACGGATGGCGTACCTTGACTTTTGCAGAATGGGATTATCTGTTGTTCAACAGAACAACATCTGCAGGAAGTTATTGTTTTAGCTGGGCTGAGGTAAACGGAATGTTCGGATTGATTTTATTCCCAGACAATTATGTTAATCCAGATGTAGAGTGCACCTATTTCGACACAAAAGATAACTATCTAAAACTGGACTATAGGAAATTAAACTCTTTCGACCTTGAAAAATGGGCGAAATTGGAGTCTGCAGGTGTAGTTTTCCTTCCTGCATCTGGTTATTATGGAAATGACAAATACTACGACATGGGGCAGGCAGGCGATTATTGGAGTTCCACCTTGTTTGAGTACGATCCCAAATCTTCGTACGCTTTGTTTTTCGAGGAGGAAGATTATTTTTGTTCCGCACGTTGCAGCAAACGATTCTCGACAGGCGGATCTATCCGTCTTGTGAACGAAACAAAATAGGTTTCACTAAAGACGGCTTCTATAAATTACGATTTTGATTTTGCCATAAATATTATTTAGATTTTTTTTTTGGGGGGGCATTTGTCACAGGTTGTTCATATTCTTTCAGTCACGGGTTCGCATCTATTCCTCGCAAATATGTCTAATCCGATAAAAAACAAAGCTAAATGCCATTCAAGATCTCTCAACTTAATTTATAGAAGTCGTCTTTATTAAATATTTTAACGTGAGTTCGATAAATTGTAATCTGCTAATCATTTTCTCCACTTCAAGATTGAATTCTCACCTCTTATAAAAAGGCATAACCTTTCTCTGTAAGCCTTGTGTCTCTGTGATTTTATTAAATTTTATGTGCTCGCCTACGGCTCGCACGTGGGTAGGGGTTAGGACGTTCCGTCCTTAACAATCCTCATTTATGACACTCCAACTATCATTTTTCCCCTATTTTTAATTTCGTCGAATTAACGTTATTTTACATTAAAGTTCATTCAGCGACCATAAAACAAAATTATTAAGGGCGGAGGATCCTCTCAAAAAAGAGTTTGTAAGAGCGAGCGGTAAAAAAATTAAAGTTTCTTCTTTTATCCGATAACATAGCAAATAAATAACCTAAACAAATCCTTATGCTCTCAAAAGCTATGTATCTCTGATGTAAAATCTACGCTCGCATCTTCTGCAGCACCACGATTAAAGTTATTAACACTCCTCATTTTAGTTGATGTATGCAACTAACAACGACTTTTTCATCAAATTCTAACAGTAACGGATTGTCAATCAAACGACATATCATATACAATACTTTTGAAAACAAATTTTGTTTACTGAATTCGATTTTTACATTATCAAATATTATTTTTATTTCACATTTTTTAATACCTTTGCCTACATCATTTACTTAGCAAACCAAAAGTATATAATATGAATAACAAATTTTTAGGACTAATTCTCGGCGCAGGTGTCGCTGCAATGACATCATGCGGAGGTAACGCAGGACAGAACACAACTGAGCCAGCGTCAGATTCAACAAGCACTGAATTCACACTAAACCGTGGAGTGAACCTAGACCATTGGTTGAGCCAGAGAGGTGAAGGCGTGGATATCGACCCTAACTACATCTCAAAGAAAGATTTTGAGACAATCAAAAAGCTTGGTTTCGACTTTGTACGTGTGCCAATCGAAGAGCAGCTTATGTACAACACAGACCTTACTCGCCGCAAGATCGGATTCGACCTTCTTGACAGTGCTGTTAAATGGTCAGACGAGACTGGTTTGAAGATGATCTGTGACCTTCACATCATCCGTTCATTCCACTTCAACAGCGAGAACGGAGAAGCGAATACATTGTTTGAGAAAGAGGAGGCACAGGAAAACTTCGTGAAAGTTTGGTTGGACATTCAGGATTTCTTGAAGAACACACCAGAGGACAAGGTTGCTTACGAGCTTCTTAACGAGGTCACTACTCAGGATCCTGAGAATTGGAACAAATTGATCGCAAAGGTACATAAGGCTATCCGTGCCAACGAGCCGACAAGAAAGATCATCATCGGTTCCAACCACTGGCAGATTCCTAGCACATTCCCTGACTTGAAAGTGCCAGAAAACGACAAGAACCTAATCTTGAGTTTCCACTACTACAATCCTAACGTGATCACACACTACCAGGCAAGCTGGGCAGAATTCAAGGATTACAAAGGCAAGATCCAGTATCCTGGCGACGTGTTGCTTGACAAAGATTATTTCAATACAGTCGCAGACGAGAATGTCAGAGAGATCAGAAAGGGCATGTGTGGAGAGTGGAATGCAGAGAGAATGGAGAAAGAGATCTTGATTGCAAAGAACGTAGCTGACTCACTTGGATTGCCACTATTCTGCGGAGAGTTTGGAGTTTATCCATACCACGTATCTCCTGAGATCCGTATCAAATGGTACGAAGATATCATGGATGTGTTCCGCAAGAACAATATCTCATGCTGCCACTGGGGTTGGAAGAACGACTTCCCATGTGTAGACGAGAAGACATTGGAGCCTAACGCTATTGCACCTATCATTGCAAAGTAATATAGGAATAAACCAATAATAGAATAAGGAGACGCGAATATTCACGTCTCCTTATTTTTTCATTTCCTGCATTATTATTTGTCATTTCCCCGACTTTCCTGCCTTGTAGACATTATACTCATGGACAATATCCTTCATATCATGCAACGTAAGTTTTCCATCTCGTATCTGCTGACACAATTCCGGATAGTCGCCAAACAGATTTTCATAAACTTTGTCATGACAGTCTTCCTTCGTCTTGTAAGATAAAGCACTCTTCTTCACACTGATTGCCATGCCTATTTATGATTCCTTTCTTGAATAAATGAATATCAAAATCACTTTAAATAAAATGTTTTAAGCAAATTTCTGATTTCTTTTTTCCAAAAGCAAAACAGCCATTCGCAAAACACATTGATTATCAATACTACACGAAACGTACTTAAAATTTCTTCAAACTAAAAATATGTTGTTAAGAATTTTTAGCATATTTTTTTGTGTTTATTGTTTGATTGTACGTTTTTGTTTTTTAGTTTTGCATTGGAAAAAGGAGAAAAATAGTGAAAAACCTTATTCCAGATTTTGGGAATTAATTATTAACTAAAATATCTATCAAAATGAAGAAGATTTTTAATCTTGCAGTTATCTTGGCTACACTTATGGGTGCAGCAACATTCACTTCTTGTGAGGATGACGAGGAAAAGGCACAGGAGAAGGCAGAAGAGCAGGCACTTACAGAGATTCAGGTAGTAGCTGGTGGTAAGTACTCAGTTTCAAATGCAGTTAAAGCATTTTCTTTCGAGGTTAAGTCTGTAGCTGGTTCTATCATGAACACACCAAAGGATCAGGTTGTTGTTATCGAAATCGATGGTTTCGATGGTCAGCTTACTCTTTCTGATGCTGGTGCATCTTACCTTGTATGGGATGGAACTCAGTTCATTACTCAGCAAACTGAGGCAGCAAAGAAAAACGTTGGTAACATCGTAGCTTGTCTAGCAGGAGCTAACTCAAAGGCTAACTACACAATCACTTCAGCTACAGTTAACGACACAATGAAGGGTCTTGGAGCTACTGAGTCTAAGTTCTCTAAGAACAACCGTGCTGCTAACAAGTAATTGTAAGACTAAGTCTGAAAAAACAAAGAGCCGCATCCATTGGGTGTGGCTCTTTTTAAAATTAAGTTGGATTACGACAGATACAAAAAAATGAATTTTGAAGAGATATTTAAAGATAAACTTTGGGCTGTAAGATACGATTCAGAAGATCAAAACGTATTATACAAATTGTTCAAAGATTGGAACGATGTAGTTTGGCTAAAAGATTTTTTTGAAAAGAACATTGATGACCTTTCAGCATATTTCAAAATAACAAATCTTAACCAAGCCATATACGACACTATTGAAGACGCAGAAAAACTAGAATGTTTGATTTGCGACATCAACGAAAACAGTAATCTTGATGAATTATTTAGGCATCTTGAACCACAAAGGACAAAAGACGTTCTTCTTGGCAAAGAAAAAGCAAAAGGAGAATACACAAACAGGCACGCCTCGTGGCTTAGAATATATGCAATAAAGCTCACACATGGATTTTATATAATCACAGGAGGAGCCATCAAGTTGACAAGGACTATGCAAGAAAGAGCTCATACTCTTGAAGAATTAAGGAAAATGGAAGAAGTGAGAAATTTCTTACTTGCAAACAACATAATTGATGATTTAGCTTTGGAAGACTATTTAAAAGAATTAAACATTTCATAACATGACAACAATAGCTGAAATCACAAAAAAACTCGAAAAATATAAGTCTCCTTTTCCAGACAAATGGAAAAATGAGGCTAACATACGTATTTGCCAAAGGCAAGAGTTGAGAAACACACAAACGCTAGCCATAAAGATCATTGAGATGATGGATAAAACAAAAATCTCAAAAAGCGAGTTGGCAAAAAAATTAAATATTGACAATGAATATCTAGAAAACATTCTACATTGTCAAATTTTTATGACTGACTCTGAAAAAAAAATTTTCGAAAAGAAACTGACTACAGACATACAATAAATATTTACAATTATGGGAACAGCGACAAAAAACATCAGCGTCGACCTGCCAATCGACGACATCGACAGAATCGGCAGACTTGCACGCGAGAAAAAAATGAGCGTCAGCAAGTTTCTCTCCAGTTTGATAAGAAAAGAATCAAAGACTGAGGAAGAGAAAAGATGGGAACGTTTTTC
Source organism: Paludibacteraceae bacterium (assembly GCA_016283095.1). Lineage (GTDB taxonomy): Bacteria > Bacteroidota > Bacteroidia > Bacteroidales > Paludibacteraceae > UBA1723. The sequence goes on from JAEEMG010000002.1 coordinate 84,313, forward strand.
GGCTTCACTTAAAGAAGAACAAGAAGACGCTGCATCAGCTGGATTTACAGAAGATGACTTAAATGATTTAATCAAAGAAGTGAGAAGAAAAGCGAAATGAGAATTGTTATTGACACTAACGTTTTGATATCGGGGATTATATTTGGAGGGAAACCAAGCAAAATCATTGAATTGTTATTCGGCAAAAAAATATCCGTCTTTGCTTCTCCCGAAATGGTCGACGAATACAAAAGAATTTATGGGGAACTTGGGGAACGATACGCAAAAAGGACCCACAACGAATTAAACGAGATTATCAACTCAATGAACATTCTCCCCTCCCACAGCCACATTGAAGCTTGCAGGGATCCCGACGACAATAAGTTCATCGAATGTGCAATAGACAACAGATGCATTTATATAGTGAGTGGAGATAAAGACCTTTTGGTATTAGAACAGTATGAAGATATCGGCATTTTGACAGTATCGGAATTTTTGGAGCAGTACGAAAAGAAACGACACAAAAACAGCACAAAAAACTGACAAAGCACCGTCTTTTCATATCATTTTGACAAAAAGAGCGATAAATCCAAACAAAAAAATCATTTTGCACGAATAACGGCTTTTTATCAAGTCTCAAAAATCATTTTGCACGATTTTTAATATTTTTAATGACACATTGTCAATTAAAAAGGCATGTTTTAGATTAAATGTGCATAAATATTTTCATTTTGATATTAAAAAAGATTAGAAAAAAATTTCAAAGTCAGAAAAAAAATGTAATTTTGCAACGTCTTTTTAACAGAAAGACGACAAAATAGGTAATAAAAAATTTAATATAATCAGTTTAGTATGAGAAAACATATCTTCAACGCTGGTCCATGCAAGTTGTCAGACAGAACTTTGACAAACACTGCTAAGGCTGTGCTAGAGATGGGCGAGACAGGTCAGTCTGTACTTGAGGTATCTCACCGTTCAGCAGATTTTCAGAAGGTTTATGATGAGACAGTAGCTCTAATGAAAGAGGTACTTTCCATTCCAGACAACTACTCCGTTATCTTCGTCGGTGGTGGTGCAAGCTTGCAGTTTGGCATGATCCCTTTCAACTTCTTGAAGACTAAGGCTGCATACGTTAACACTGGTGTATGGTCGAAGAAGGCTCTTAAAGAGGCTGAGCTTTGGGGAGAGGTCGTAGAGATCGCTTCTTCAGCAGACAAGAACTTCACATACTATCCAGAGCCAAAGAGCATTAAAATCCCTGCTGATGTAGACTACGTTCACATCACATCTAACAATACTATCCGCGGTACTGAGATTTTTGAGGATCTTGATTCTCCAGTTCCACTAATCGCCGACATGAGTTCAGATATCGCTTCACGTCCACTAGACGTAAGCAAGTACTTCATGATCTACGGTGGTTGCCAGAAGAACCTTGGACCTGCAGGTGCCACATTCGTAATCATCCGCAACGATTTCGTTGATAAGGTAGCAGACCGTAAGATCCCTACAATGCTTAAGTACTCTACTCACGTTGACAACGGTTCAATGTTCAACACTCCTCCATGTGTATGTATCTACGCTATCCGCGAGACTCTACTTTGGATCAAGGAGAACGGTGGTGTTGAGGGTATGGAGAAGCTTGCAATCCAGAGATGCGACGCTCTTTACAACTTCCTAGAGAACTCTACTGTCTTCACTCCAGTAGTTGAGGCAGGTTCACGTTCAAGAATGAACGTTCCATTCCTTCTTCGTGGAAAGTACGCTACAGAGGCTCTTGAGAAGACATTCCTTGAGTTCGTTAAGACTAAGAACATCGTTGGTGTTAAGGGTCACCGTCTAGTTGGTGGATTCCGTGCTTCTATGTACAACGCTTGTACAATGGAAGACGTGAACGCTCTTATCGCAGCAATGAAGGAGTTCGAGGCAAAAGTAAAATAAATCATCTATATGGGCTCACGGTTGTGCGTCCATTAAATGAATTGATAAATTTGGTAGAGACGCACGGTCGTGCGTCTCCACGTTTTAATAGAAAAAGTCATGGCAAAAGTATTAATCGCAACAGAGAAGCCATTCGCAGCAGCAGCTGTAGAAGGTATTAAGAATATCATCAGCGGTGCAGGTTTTGAGATCGCTGTTCTTGAGAAGTACACAGAGAAGCAGCAGCTTCTTGATGCAGTAGCAGACGTAGACGCTATCATCATCCGTTCAGACATCATCGATGCTGAGGTTATGGATGCTGCAAAGAACCTAAAGATCGTTGTTCGCGCAGGTGCTGGTTACGACAACGTTGATCTTGAGGCAGCAACAGCTCGCAAGATTGTTGTAATGAACACTCCAGGACAGAACGCCAACGCAGTAGCTGAGTTGGTACTTGGTTTGTTGGTTTACGCAGTACGTAACTTCTACAACGGCAAGAGCGGTTCAGAACTTCTAGGCAAGAAGCTTGGTATCCTTGCATTCGGTAACGTTGGTCGCAACGTCGCTCGCATCGCTAAGGGCTTCGGCATGGATGTATACGCATACGACGCATTCTGCCCTGCAGATGTAATCGAGGCAGCTGGTGTACACGCAGTAAAGAATC
>JAEEMG010000074.1 GCA_016283095.1 Paludibacteraceae bacterium
GTGGCCGGATTACAGCTTACATAAACGATCTTCTCTGGTGCTGTATTGAGCAACACCTTGATCACATCCTGATGCATACCGTCACGTGGCGGATCTGTGATCACAACATCCGGACGTCCATGTTGAGCGACGAAATCGTCAGTCAGGATATCCTTCATGTCTCCTGCAAAGAATGTCGCATTGTCTATATTATTGTTGGCAGCATTGATCTTCGCGTCTTCAATAGCCTCTGGCACATACTCAATACCGACCACCTTCTTCACACGTCCGGCACAGAAACATGCGATAGTTCCTGTTCCTGTATACAAATCGTAAAGAGTCTGTTCTGGTTTCAAATCAGCAAACTCACGGGCCACCTTATACAATTCGTAAGCCTGGAGAGTGTTGGTCTGATAGAAACTCTTCGGACCTACCTTGAATCTCAGACCCTCCATCTCCTCCTCTATAAAGTCACGTCCCTTATATAGAATAGTCTGCTGGTCTGTGATCGTATCATTAGCCTTTCCGTTGATCACATATATAAGACTTGTGATCTCAGGGAATGTCGTTGCCAAATGGTCTAGCAAAGCCACTCGCTTAGCCTCATCCTCCTTGAAGAACACCACGATAAGCATCACCTCTCCAGTTCCTGCTGTACGGATTATGATGTTACGCAAGAAACCGTCACGGTTGCGAAGGTCAAAGAAAGCCAAGTCGTGAGCTTTTGCATATTGTTTGATCTCAGTACGTATACGGTTGGAAATCTCAGGCTGAAGATAACATTTCTCTATATCAAGCACCTTATCAAACATACTTGGGATGTGGAATCCAAGAGCGTTCATGTCGTCATACTGTACACCAGCCTTCACCTCATCATCTGTCAACCAACGCTTGTTGCTGAAAGTGAATTCAAGTTTGTTTCTATAATAAGTGGTTTCCTTTGAGCCGAGAATAGGAGTTATCTCAGGAAGTTCAACCTTTCCTATGCGACGAAGCACATTCTCCACCTGATTCTGTTTGTGTTTGATCTGCAATTCGTATGGCAACACCTGCCATTTGCAACCACCACAGACTCCATAATGCGAACACATAGGAGCTATACGGTCTGGCGAAGGAGTGACGATTCTCAACGCACGACCCTCCATATAACTATGTTTCTTCTTTGTAACTTGGATATCAACTACGTCACCAGGAATAACGTACGGTACAAAAATCACCATATCATCAATTCTCGCAATCGCCTTGCCTTCTCCAGCAATGTCGGCGATAGTGACATTCTCCAATATCGGAAGTTCTTTTCTCTTTCTTGACATATACCAATTTAATTTATGCTTACACCTTCAGCAAGCGAGTGCAAAAGTAGTCTAATTTTAGATAAAACAGCAGAAAACACAGACATTTGGGGCAAAAAAGCATATTTTTAACTAATTTTTTTCAACTATTTGGACGAACTATTTGCAAAGTCACATCGAAATACTAATTTTGCCTCAACAAGTTGTAAAAAGTAATTTTTTTCGATTCGAAAGAATCATGTGTTTATGTTATTAGAGTTTTAAGTTTAGAATACCGTCAGCGTGAGTTAACGGTATTTTTTTTTGCCTCTAAATTAAAAGATTCTCCAACCGGCTTTAATTGAAAAATTTGTACGCAGGCTATAAAATCTTTTATATAATCCATCATAAATCTCTTCCGGCAAACAATCGCTTTTAGGATAAAAGCAGACACCGACACCAAGCAATAATTTAAAAATCATCACATTAGCTTCAAAACCAGCACCTACAGCAAATCTATTCAAACCGTACTTGCCATCATAACTGTTGTGCTTAAAAACGCCATGTTCCGGACTAGGATAAAAATCATAATACTCTCGGCAAACTCCATTCAAGCCATAAGCAAATCGTGGACCTACCGATAAGGATCCCCAAAAATCCTCATCATTAGTCTTTCGGTAGCCAAAAAGCAACGGAATCTCCAAAAAGCGTTTCGTGCTATACATATAATTGCCCGGCAAGAACTTATTATATATGGATTGTTTAGAAAATCCAATACCTGAACTGACAAAAAGATGCTTGGTCAATCCCACATCACAACGAACCTCTATATTATATCCCAAAGGAGGGATATAGTCGCTATCATCCCCATCGTCTTCCTCGACATCATAAATTTCACCTGAAAATCCTCGGTATGAGGCTCCACATCCAAGATTAGCAAAAAGCATGAACCTATCAAGATCACAATCTTTAGAGACTGAGGTAGTATAATTGTTGCTTGTACTTGTCGTATAATTTGCGTCGTCTTCCACAACCACAACTACATCTCCTCCATGGTGATGATGGTGATGCGGAGGCTGAGGATCATGATGATAAGCATGTCCTGGAGACGGTGCATGCGGTTTCGCTTGTGGACGTGCAGGTCGTGAGTCGCTAGGCCTAGATGGTCTTGTCTCAACTGGTCTAGCAGTCCTCTCATTACGTGATGATTTGTTTTTGTCATTATCGTTATCTCCATTGTCACTGGCTGTCCTCTGAGCCAAAAGCATATCTTCATTAAAATCCTCAACTTCAGAAGACATCACAGACGTCGTCATTGCAGACAACAACAAAACAGAAAACAGCTTATAAATTTTTCCGCTAATCATAATTCATCCTTTTATCATAAAAAAGACGAGGATTTCCCCGTCTTCTTAAAATAATTCAGCTATAAATCAATCATTTTGTTTGAGGCAGCGTGAATCTGATTGGCAACATCAGACGACTACGTGTCTTGACACCGTTCATCTCAGCAGCCACCCAGTTTGGCATCACACCCACAACTCTTTTTGCCTCAGCATCAAGTTTGGGATCAACAGACTGCTCCATATGTATTCCTGTGATAGAACCGTCTCTCTCAACAATGAATGAAACAATCACCTCTCCCTCCACCTTTTTATCAATACACTCCTGAGGATATTTCAAATTCTCCGACAACCACGTCGCCAAAGCAGTCTGACCACCTGGGAAATACGCATGTTGGTTGACCTTTACAGTCAACTCCTCCTCTGCAAAAACAGACGACGAGAACGCCAACATAAGCATCGAAATTATTGGAATAAATATGTTTTTCATAGCCCTAATCTTTAATTGTTTCGACAAAGATAAGAAATCAGCGCGAAATGTGAAAATCCAGACCCAAAATCAGCCAAAAATCTAATAATTCATCACTTTTTCAAGGTTGTCAATAACAATTTTATTATTTTTGCAAGATAATTATTTAGAATTGGTTTAAAAGATACAATAATGAAACATCAACTTCGCAGTGCATTCAGCACAGAGGGACGCAGAATGGCTGGAGCAAGAGCTCTTTGGGTGGCAAACGGTATGAAACGCGAGCAGATGGGCAAGCCTATCATCGCTATCGCCAACAGTTTCACTCAGTTCGTGCCTGGTCACACACATCTTCATGAAATCGGACAAAAGGTAAAGGCAGAGATTGAAAAACTTGGTTGTTTTGCAGCTGAGTTCAACACTATTGCTATCGACGATGGTATCGCTATGGGTCACGACGGTATGCTATACTCTCTACCTAGCCGTGATTTGATTGCTGACTCTGTGGAGTATATGGTCAACGCACACAAGGCTGACGCTTTGGTTTGTATCTCAAACTGTGATAAGATCACTCCAGGTATGTTGATCGCCACAATGCGTCTCAACATCCCTACAATCTTTGTTTCAGGAGGTGCGATGGAGGCTGGCAAACTAGAGGGAAGCCACGACCTTGACCTTATCGACGCCATGATTCAGAGTGCTGACGAGTCGGTTTCTGACGAGCAGGTCGCTAAGATTGAGAACGCTGCATGTCCAGGATGCGGATGCTGTTCTGGTATCTTCACAGCTAACTCAATGAACTGTTTGAACGAGGTGCTTGGTTTCGCTTTGCCAGGAAACGGTACAATCGTTGCTACTCACAAGAACCGTGAGCAGTTGTTCATGGATGCGGCAAAGATGATCGTTGACAATGCATACAAATATTATAGAGATGGAGATGAGAGCGTACTTCCTAGAAGCATCGCCACTCGTCAGGCATTCTTGAATGCAATGACTCTTGATATCGCGATGGGTGGTTCGACAAACACAGTGCTTCACCTTCTAGCTATCGCTCAGGAAGGCGGCGTTGATTTCAAGATGGACGACATCGACTCTCTTTCTAAAGTGACTCCATGCCTATGCAAGGTGGCTCCTAACACACAGAAATACCACATCCAGGATTTGAACCGTGCAGGAGGTATCCTTTCTATCATGAACGAGCTTGACAAAGCCGGATTGGTAGACAGAAGCGTTAAGCGTGTAGACGGAATGACTATCGGAGAGGCAATCGACAAATATGCTATCACAAAACCTACTCACTGTGAGAAGGCTGAGAAGATCTACAAGAGTACTGCAGCCAACAAGTTCTCTATCAAGATGGGTTCTCAGGAGACATATTGGGATTCATTCGATACAGACCGTGCTAATGGTTGTATCCGTGATCTTGAGCACGCATACTCGAAAGACGGTGGTATGGCAATCTTGAAGGGTAATATCGCTCTTGACGGATGTGTTGTGAAGACAGCAGGAGTAGACGAAAGCATCTGGAAATTCGCCGGACCAGCAAAAGTGTTCAACTCACAGGATGACGCATGTAAGGGAATCTTGAACGGCAGCGTCGTTTCTGGAGACGTAGTTGTCATCACACATGAGGGACCTAAGGGAGGCCCAGGAATGCAGGAGATGCTCTACCCTACTTCATATATCAAATCACGTCACCTTGGAAAAGAGTGTGCTTTGATCACAGACGGTCGTTTCTCAGGAGGAACATCAGGATTGTCTATCGGCCACATCTCTCCAGAGGCAGCAAGCGGTGGTAATATCGGTCTTGTACGCGACGGTGATATCATTGAGATTGATATCCCAGCACGTAAGATCTCAGTTCGCTTGTCTGACGCAGAGTTGGCAGAACGTCGCAAGGCAGAAGAGGCAAAAGGTAAAGACGCATGGAAGCCAAAACGTGACCGCGTCGTTTCTAAGGCATTGAGAGCTTACGCTTCAATGGTAGCGTCTGCAGATAAAGGTGGCGTTCGTATCGTTGATTAACGTTGACATATAAATAGAATTAATAAACTAAGTAAATAAAACGGCATTTATTCTTCGTTGGAAAAATATTCTGTAGTGGCAGGTTTCAAACCTGCCCGCACAGGCAACCGACAGAAAATAAATGCCCCAAAAAGTCAGTTATGAGTAATCAGATGAAAGGTGCGTACATTCTTATGGAGAGTCTTCTGAAAGAGAATGTCGACACTATTTTTGGCTATCCCGGAGGCAGCATCATGCCTACGTTCGATGCTCTGTACGACTACATGGACAAATTCAACTATGTCCTGACTCGTCACGAGCAAGGTGCAACACACGCAGCACAGGGATACGCACGAGTCAGCGGAAAGACTGGTGTTTGCTTAGTGACTTCAGGACCAGGTGCCACTAATGCAATCACAGGTATCGCAGACGCAATGATGGATTCTACTCCACTCGTCGTGATAGCTGGTCAGGCAGGAGCCGCATTCCTTGGCACAGACGCATTCCAGGAGGTAGACTTGATCGGATGCACTCTTCCAATCACAAAATGGTCTTACCAGATCCGTTCAGCCGCAGACATTGCTCCAGCAGTGGCTAAGGCCTTCCATATAGCTAATTCAGGAAGAAAAGGTCCTGTTGTGCTTGATTTTGCAAAAAACGCACAGGTGGAGATGGCTGAATTCAACTACGAGAAATGCCATTTCACTCGCGGTTATATCCCTTTCACAGCTATCAAGCCGACGCAAATCGACGCGGCAGCTGAGATCATCAACAACGCCAAGAAGCCTCTAGCATTGGTCGGACAAGGTGTAATCCTTGGCAATGCGGAAGCTGAGCTGAAAGCTTTCTTGGAAAAAGCGGACATCCCTGCAGGAAGCACACTCCTTGGTTTGTCGGCACTGCCTTCAGACCACCGTCTCAACAAGGGAATGCTCGGCATGCACGGCAACGTCGGACCAAACATCAAGACTAACGAAGCCGACGTGATCATCGCCATCGGTATGCGTTTCGACGACCGTGTCACCGGAGATTTGAAGACATACGCAAAACAGGCAAAGATTGTCCATCTTGATATCGACAACGCGGAGTTGGACAAGAATGTGAAAGCGACAGCCAAAGTGCTAGGCGACGTGAAGGCATCCCTTCCTGAACTTACATTCAAGATCAAAGAGGCCAAACATACCCAGTGGATCGAAAGTTTCCACGAGTATGAAGTAAAAGAGGATGAGAAAGTAATCCGTCCTGAGGTATATGCGACAGAAGGTCCATTGAAAATGGGTGAAGTTGTCCGCAAGATATCAGAGGCGACAAACAATGATGCTGTGCTTGTGACAGACGTAGGTCAGAACCAGATCATGGCTGCCCGCTACTTCAAATTTACAAAATCACGCAGTGTTGTGACAAGTGGTGGACTTGGAACAATGGGATTCGGTATTCCAGCGGCAATCGGAGCCAAAATCGGAGCTCCTAAGCGTACAGTCTGTATGTTTGCTGGCGACGGTGGATTCCAGATGACAATCCAAGAGTTGGGAACAATCATGGAGAAGCAGATCGGTGTGAAGATGATTATTCTGAACAACAACTACCTTGGAATGGTACGCCAGTGGCAGGAATTGTTCTTCAAGAAAAGATATTCGTCCACTCCAATGATGAATCCTCATTTCAACACCATTGCTGACGCTTATGGAATCAAGAACAAAGAGGTCAGCACACGAGAGGAACTTGACGCAGCAATCAAAGAGATGTTTGCGGACGACAAACCATACCTATTGATAGCCAATTGCGAGGAGATGGGAATGGTTTATCCGATGGTTCCAGCAGGTGAGACTGTAACAAACATTCTTTTGGGATAAGAATAATTACCGTAGAGACGGGGAGCTTCCCGTCTCTACATAATTAGAAATAATTATGGCAGATAATTTTAAGGCAAAGCAGTGCGGCAAGGAGTGTCAGAAATGCAATCCTGCAGAATGCAATGATGGAAAGAAGCTGTTCACTGTGACAGTTTTCTCAGAGAATCAGGTAGGCTTGCTAAACCAGATTTCCATAATCTTCACACGCCGTCGCCTAAACATAGAGAGTCTGAGTGTATCACAGTCAGCTCTACCAGGAATACATAAGTTTACTATCACTACAATCACAGATGAAGACACCATCGAAAAAGTAGTGAAGCAGATTGACAAGAGAATCGACATCATCAAAAGTTTCTACAACGATGATTCCGACCTTGTATATCAGGAAATTGCGATGTACAAAGTAGCCACTCAGGATTTCATCAACCTTGAGGGCACAGAGGAGTTGATCAGAAAGTACAACATCCGTATTCTTGAGATCAACGAGACATGCGTGATATTCGAGAAGACAGGTCATACAGACGAGACACAAGGATTGTTCAACGAATTGAGCCAGAAGCTGCAGGTGCTTCAGTTCATCCGTTCAGGTCGTGTGGCAATCACAAAGTCGAAAATCGAGCGTTTGAGCGACATGTTGGCCAATATAGAGGCTCACAAGATGATGTATGAGTAAAAACAATTAATGGTTAATAATTAATAGTTAACAATTGGTGATTATATAGCAGTTGTCAAAACCGAGGATTGCAAAGGACGGAACGTCCTTACCCGCCCATGCGAGTCCGTAGGACGAGCGTATAAAAATAGCGTGTTCGACAACTCGTATGTATAAAAGCCACAATAATTAGAATCGAGTAAAAATAAAGATTCGATCACATATAAATAAAATATAAGCGTTTGCTTTTTGGTTCACCGAAATCGCCAATTTCAAATCAACCTATAAAAGTAAACGCTCAGGTGTGTGTTTCGCATACGCTTGGGCGTTGCTATAGGTTGAAGGTGTTTGGCGATACCTGGTGAACTTGGCAATGTCCAAGTTTTTTTTATGGAGAAAAAAGAAAGTCTACATGTTGGAAAAATGATAGAGGCATATTTGAAAGAAAATGGTGTCTCTAAAGTTAAATTTGCCCAAATGATCCCATGTTCTCGTGTAACAGTCTACAATATTCTAAACAGTCCAAATATAAATACCCAAACACTACAACATATCTGCAAAATCCTCAATCACGATTTCTTCCTAGACATAAGCAGCCAGCATATACAATGTAAAGAATAGCTTGACATGTAAAGTGATGCTTGACAGCCAAATTGAAGATAAGAATATCAAAAAGTTATATTTGCATTATCTTCATAGAAAAGATATATTTCTATTTCGTTGTTGGATTCTGCGAAAGATGAAATAGTAAATAAAATATAGAATCCAAATTTAGATTTAATATTATGGACAAATTATTGAAATTGCTTGCTGCATTATTAACAATGTTCACTATGACTGTGTATTCTACAAGTTGTAGTGATGATGAGAATGATGATGAGAATGTAACTAACGAATTAAGCGGAGCTTGGGTAACTACTGAATATAACGAAGACACAAACGAAACGTGGAATCTTTATATCTATTTTGCAGATGGATTCATGTACACAGCAGAAGAAAGTTCTGATAGTAAAGAATGGTATGTGACTCGCTGTAAGTATGTTTTTGAGAATGGTAAACTTAGAAATGCAAAAGATCCATCTGGTTGTTCAGTAGAAATTATCGACAATGGAAAAATAAAACTATGGGAAAGTTCCTATGAGGAAATTTTTGAAAAATGTAATATGCCTGCCACATTCAACCGTATGATAACAGCAGGAGAATACGAAGAGTTGGAAAGAGGTCTTTTCTAATTCAGTCTAATACTCTAAACAGAACAGATTATCTAATTGATAAGTCGTTTCTAAATAAGTTTATAGCCTTACAAAAGAATCCCATAAATGTGGGATTCTTTTGTATTTCATATTCATTGTACCAACAAAAATAATTTGCAACATACATTTTAAATCCAACATCTTTTATTAATTTTGCAGTTGTTTTAGAAATCTAAAACAATCAATATGAATAAAATTAAAACAGTACATCTATTTTCTAGACAATAAAGATTCTCTTGTCAAGAAGTATCCTGAAAAAATATCGTCATTTCAGACAATTTTGAAGTTTTTGCTTTCGAATCAATAGAAGACGCATATACATTTGATGTCAAAACGTTTGGATTCGGCAATATGCTCAATCAAAAATGCAGCGAATCAGCAATATCTAAAGTGAGAAAGTTTCATTCAAAAGGCAATCACGCCAAAGGTGCATAATCTGCAAACGTTTGATGCAACCCTACGGCAAACGATATCGCCCGTTCCGGGCTGACGGGAATCGGCGGATCGCTATGGCATAGGGTTAAAACCCTATGCTGATGGGATTAGCACCGTTGGCGTTAATTCCATAGTCGTTTCTTCTATCAATGAAGACTTCCTTATACCTTCAAAAACTCTCTGAAAATCTTCTTCGACGGTTCATCACATTCATACAGAAATTCTGGATGCCACTGTACTGCCCAGAGAAACGGATGTTCCGGGCAATAAACAGCCTCAACAATTCCGTCTTCAGAAATTGCCATCGGTGCCAACTTAGGAGATAGGATCGCTATTGCCTGATGATGGTAACTATTCACTGGAAGGATTTCAGTTTGTAATAGATTATATAAAGGGGTATCCTTGATCAAAAAAACATTGTGAACATATTTGTTATATGGTGCCGACATGTGATGCTCTACCGATGAAGAATGATCAGTCGGCAAATCCTGATACAATGTACCTCCTAAATATGCATTGAAAAATTGAATGCCTCTACATATTCCCAATGCTGGCTTCTTCGTATTGATACATATATCCAATAATATTCCTTCCATTGTATCTCGTGCCGCACAAGGTTCTCCACAGACATCTCGTTTCTGTTCTCCATATACAGACGGAGAGACATCATGACCACCAGTGAAAAGAATTCCGTCGCATATCGACGCCAACTGCCTTAGATCATTTTCGTCTGTCGACAACGGGAAAACAATAGGCAACGCTCCTTCTGATATGATAGCATCCAAATAATTTGGAAGCATCCACAAACTATCTTTTTCATCGTCCCATAATGGGACCACTCCTATTATCTTCTTTCCCATATTCCTCATGAATTTTTTACAAATTTATGCAATGACTTTTTTCACGAGAATAATGTCAGACTATATTTATTTTTTTTAATTATCAAATTACAATCTGAAACTAAAATGGTGATTTAATGATAAAACAATATCAAAATCTTATGACTTGCACTTATTCATTTATCATTTTCTCAATTAGCATATCTGCAAACATCTTATATCCCAGAGTTTAATATTTTTGAGAAAAATATTATATATTTGCATTGTATTACAAATTTAACAAAACAGACATGGATTGTAACATTACAGGATTCTACAAAACTGAGGTAATCCTCTACCATTCAAGCTAAAGTTGATTAATCGGATTTTAATTCAGTCTTTCCATTTGGGAAACAACTGAATCAAAGGTCAATTTGCACCAAAAAATCAACATAAAAGTTTATTTTAAGAATTTATTTATTATTTTTGACACATCAAATTGTTTATGGAACGTAACCTTTTGATTGAACTGTTGGAACAAGGAGAAAAAGTAAATCTTTATTCTCCTAAATTTGAAGGAGAAGAATACACTGAATTTGAAAAATTCATCATCAAATTCAAAGACAATTATCTGTCAGATTTACAAATAATTATCGGAAGAATTGACAAAATAAAAGCAATGGGATCAGACGATCGTCATTTTAGATACGAGGGAACAAAACATGATAGAGTCATGGCTCTACCATCTCATTTGGAATCTTCGAACTTGCGTCTGTACTGTCTAAATTTAAGTTCTAAAATCCTTATTTTGGGAAATGGAGGTATCAAAACAACTCAAAAATACAACGATGATCCAATATTATCAAAATGCGTTGAAACATTGCAAAAAATTGATATCGAAATCAAAATAAAAGAACATCAAAAGATAATCACGATCAAAGGATCCGAATTAAAAGGTCCATTGAATTTGACTATCGACGACTAATATTTCAAACAATGAAAACAAATAAGCTAATGAACGAAATTCGTGCCACAATCAAACCAGAAACAAAAAAACAACTTGATTGGGCAGTGGACATAGCTAACAGAATTTATGAAATTCTTGAAGAGAAGAATCTTTCTCAGAAAGAATTTGCCATTCTTATGGGGAAAACAGAAACAGAAGTCTCACGTTGGCTTAGTGGCACTCATAATCTGACATTAGCAACATTAGCAAAAATTTCCATCGCATTAGGAGAAGATATAATACAACCTGCCAAAAGAAAGGTTGAAGAATACGATATTGTAAATTGATGCAAAACGATAAATTGCAAACAAAAATGGGCGATCTTGAAAATCGCCCATTTTGCATTTATAATTTAGCATTCAACATTATTTCATATTGCTGATAAACAACAACAATCTGTTCGCTATATTCGCCTCACTCACTCCTCCATCGAAATCGAGGGCAAGCATATTAAGCTGTGGATAAAGAGTCTTCATCTTCTTCTCTATTCCACGCGCACAGATGTGGTTGGCAATACATCCGAACGGCTGAAGACTCACCACATTGTTACATCCTTGCTTCATATACTGGATTGTCTCAGCTGGAAGCAACCATCCTTCTCCACTCTGCACCGTCAAACAAAGAACCTCTTCTGCCCACTTGCTTATTGTACGGATATCTGGTTCTGGCTCGAAATATCTGAATTTCGACGCTGCTTTCTCAAAGCTCTTGACACGGCTGTAAACCATTCTGTAGATCAAATCCATTGTCCATGATGGCAATTTAGGATCGATAATCTTATTCTTTCTGTTGAACTCAATGTTCACAAGGATCTTCAAGAAGAAGTTGTGGAATGTAGGAGGAAGCACCTCCACTCCATGTGCCATCAACCAGTCTGAGATATGCTTGTGTGAATATGGGTTGAACTTCAAGAATATCTCTCCAGCTATGCCGGCCTTTGGATATGTCTTGTCGTAAACTTCAATAGAATTGAAATCGTCAGCCGCCTGCTTAAGCAAACCGATAAGTTTCTTACTCTTTCTTATCTCAATAAGTGGTTTTGCCAATTCTAGATATTTGTCTCTCATCGCTTTTGCCTCGCCCTTCTTCTTCTCACGCACCGCAATCGCATGATACATGATTGAAATCCAGTCGCCATATAGCAAAGAGTTAAGCACTATCGGACCAGCTGTCTTGTAAGGCAAGTTGAATCCTGGATATTCCTCCTCATTCGGAATACCAAGTGAAATCACTGGCACCTGAGAGAATCCAGCGTCTACCAAAGCTCGCTTGATCAAAGCCGGATAGTTTGTGGCACGACACTGACCAAGCTGTGTGATAGTCACGGCTGTGTTGTTCAGATCATATTTGCCACTCTTCAACGCCTTGATAAAGTCTCCGACAACCAAAGTGGCTGGGTAGCAAACCTCATTATTAGAATATCTCAATCCTTCCTCATTACTCTGAGCGTCTCCCATTGGCAATGCCACAAGGTTGTAGCCGATAGCCTTGAACGCTGACGGAAGTAGTGGAGACATATATTCAGTAAAGAACGGTGCAAGAATAGTCTTCTTTGTCTTATCGCCTTCAGCGAAAATTCCCGTCTTCACGAATGGAGCTTTCTTTCTTTCCGAAACACCACCCTTGGCCTCATACTCATATTTCAAGCTGTCGATCAAAGAGCGGACACGAAGTTTCAGTGAACCAATATTGTTCACGTCGTCGATCTTCAAAAGTGTCAATGATTTGCCATGACGTGACAAAATGCTTCTGATCTCATCTGTCAAGAAGGCATCTGGTCCGCAACCAAATGAAGTCATCTCTACAAAATGAACATCATTATCCTGCTCTGCAGCCCACTGTGCAGCATTCAAAATACGGTTGACGTAACTCCACTGACGAATATGGAATGCTTCCGGAGTGTCGCTTTTCAACACTACTGCTCCACCACGTGCGATCTCCTCTGTGATGACCTCAACACCAAGTTTGGCAATCATCTCGGAAATTCTATGCTGCACAAGCGGATCTGTATGATAAGGACGGCCGGCAAGCAAAATAGTCATTTTCTTCTTCTTGCGTGCATCCTCCAATGCTATCACATTATTGCGACGCAATTCCTCGCCCCACTTTGTCCAGTCTTTCTCAGCCTGGTCTACAGCCTTCAATATATCATTTCTCTTGATACCGAAAGTTGTAAAGTAGACGAGCATCTGCTCACGTAGAAGTTTTGAATTCTTGAACGCAACGATTGGAGAATCAATCGGAACCTTCACTGTGATCGCTGAGTCAACCACATCCGGATAACCGATGATGATCGGACAGTTGAAACTGTTCTGTGCATTCTTATCCTCAGTACGCTCATGCACAACACGAGGATAGAATATTCTGTCTACCTTATCCGCCAACTCATAAATGTGGCTATGGATAAGTTTGGCAGGGAAACAGATGTTGTCACTCATGACCGAGTGCACACCCTTCTCATAATTAGTATATGTTGAAGTGGAGCTCAACACAACCTTGAAACCAAGGTTTGTGAACATCGAATACCAGAATGGGAACTCCTCATACATGTTCAATGCGCGAGGTATACCAATCGTCGGCAATCCACTCTTTCCTTCATTATCAGGCACATCGAAAGTCAAGTGATACTTCATATCACTCATATTCACTCCCTTCTCTACCGCATCACCGCCATTAGTGAAGATCTTCTCACATTTGTTTCCCGAATAGTATTTAGAACCATTCTTGAATGTGTACTGAGTGATACGACAATTGTTTTCACAACCCTTACACTGCAAAGGACGGATTTCAAACTCCGCCGCATTCATAAGAGTCTCAAGAGGACGTGGGTCACACGACTCTTTCTTGCTCTGCTCGATAGCGTATAGTGCACAACCATACGCACCCATAAGCTCAGGAATATTGTTTCGGCAAACTCTCTTGCCTGTAAGATTCTCAAATGCCTTTACAACAGCGTCATTACGCATCGTTCCTCCCTGAAGCACAATGTTCTTTCCTAGCTCATTGTAATTCTTGATTTTCAACACCTTGAACAAACAGTTCTTAACAACTGAAAATGCCAATCCTGCTGAAATATCACTTATTGAATATCCCTCACGTAGCACCTGCTTCACCTTTGAGTTCATGAACACAGTGCATCGAGTTCCCAAATCACAAGGATGCTCACTCTTAGTGGCCTCACGGACAAACTGTCCGATCTCACAACCAAGAGTCTGGGCGAATGTTTCAATAAATGAACCACAACCCGAACTACATGCCTCATTGATCTCCATACGTGTCAGGACACCACCGTCGACATAGATGGCCTTCATATCCTGGCCACCGATATCCAAAATGAACGACACATTAGGACTGATACTCTTTGCGGCAACATAATGAGCCATGGTCTCAATCATACCATAGTCGAGAGAGAACGCCGCCTTGATCAAATCCTCGCCATAACCAGTGGAGCATCCGCCAGCAATGTTCAACTTTACTCCAGCCGCATCAGCCTGTGTCTTCAACTCTCCCAATCCTTTGGCAACAGCCTGCACCGGATTTCCTCCGTTGTGCGCATAATAGCGGTAGAGAATCTCACCGTCGACATTAGTCAAAACGATTTTTGTGGTTGTTGAACCGGAATCGATACCAAGATAACACTTGTCATCAACGTCTGCCAAAGATTTGAACTTGATATCATCATTGCTCTTATCCTTGAGCCAAGACTGATAATCATCCTCTCCTTTGAAGACGGGAGGCATTGAAACTGAGTAGATACTCTCTTTTCTGATAGCCTTAGCATCCTGCGAATCAAGAATCTGAGAAAGAGATTCGACGGTGTATCGTTTCTCTCCAGCATCAGCAATCGCAGTTCCCCACGCAGGGATAAAATTAGCTAGTTCAGGGGAGATAATATCCTTATTGATATCAAGATGGAAATAATCAGCAAGAGCCTTACGAAGAGCCGGAATGAAAGTCAACGGACCACCACAAAGCAAAACCTTTGGAAGCACCTCACAACCATGGCTTAACGCACTGGCAGTCTGCACTGCGACAGCGCGGAAAATACTTGCAGAAATATCCTCTTTTGTGGCATTTCTTGCAATAAGGTTTTGTATATCTGTTTTTGAGAACACACCACAACGTGACGCAATAGGATAAATTCCCTTGGCGTTTTCAGCCAAACCATTAAGCTCGGTCACGTCGACACCAAGACACAAAGCCATTTGATCGATAAACGCACCCGTACCGCCAGCACAGTTACCGTTCATACGAAGACTGTCTACCTTTCCATCCTTTAAATATACGATTTTTGCATCCTCTCCACCTATGTCAATAAGTGTACGCACATCAGGATGCATTTTCTTGGTGTATTCAGTTGCGCCCACAACCTCCTGAACGAAGTTGAAGCCGCATCTCTCAGCAAGTCCAAGTCCCACGCTACCTGTAACAGAGAATGAGAATTCTGAATCTAAGAGTTTTTCTTTCAATTCAACTAATATATCCTTTATCACTGCACCAGGATTTGCCTGATGTCTGCGGTAAGAAGAATATATAACCTTATCCTCATCCAGCACTACAATTTTTGCCGTGGTTGAACCCACATCAAGTCCTATTCTATACATTGTCTTTTTTACGTTCTATAATATGTCTGCAAATATATCTTTTTTTCCTCAATCATTGATAAAAATCTCTCCCTAATTGATCAAAAAGTAATCTACCCCATCTGGTGACAGAATAAATTTTACATAAAAAACAAAGTTATTTTTTAGCTCAAATCAAATTTATATAAATCATAAAAACAGAATTAGCATAATACAAAATTTATATAAAAAACAAAAAATCCATATTATAAAACATAATTTAGGCTATTTATATATACATTTTTATATAATTATTTGGTTAAAAGAAAAAAATGAATTTACTTTGTAGGCATAAACAGAGAGCTTATAGAATATGATTTACATTTGTCGGGTGTAGACTTCGTCATTAGTTGTATCACTTATCACTTATCACGTAAGGTTTGGACTGTTTATGTTGCATTGTGTGCAAGAAATATATGTCTTTAAGATGAACCTTTTTAAAATTTCTAGGGTCTACACCCTGACAAATGATAAACACTTCCGTGCTCTCAGCGAAGTGGCTTCAGCGATGGATCTCTGTCCGCTGAAGGAGGATTTATCTCTTTATATATCAAAGCTTAAAGACGCACTTTCAAAGGAACAAAATCTTAGTGGAGACGGAAGATCCGCCCCATTCACCTCTGAATTAAGGAAAAATTACCGTTCATTAAATTTGCTGTCGACGGTAGTGAAAAAAACACTTATGGTGGCAGCTCTTTCTGATGACTCGGACATCCGTAGTCAAGCGGAATCAATGCAACGTATTTATTCGGAAAGCAACGTCGCCCAAAATCTGAAATTGGAAACAGCTATCGTTCGCTACTCCACTCTATGCAATAACATCAATAATTTTTTTTCATCTATTATTCAATCAGCTGTCGGAATCGGGGAAACGATAAAGAAAATGACAAAACTATGTGATGAGAGTAATAAGATGTTGGAGGAAAGAAACAAAAACAAAGGAGTGAAAAAAGGTAATGCTCTCGACATCGCACGTCGAGAAACTGATGATATTCTTGCACTTATCGATTGTAAATTACAGGTGCTGATGGTGGAAAAGCCATCAAAAGATTTGGATTTACTGGTAGAGAAGATTCAGGAGAAGGTGAAATAAACTATTTTGATTCCGTCTCCATTCGTGTAAATAATTTTTTCATTACAACTCGTATCAGAATCAGTTATATTTTCATCACCCGATTGGATATCGTTTTGATTTCCAGAAGATAAACACGACACATATAAAAAGAATGACAAAACAAATATGATATTATAATTTTTCATAATCTGGAATTCAGACAGATAAATATCATTTTTTTCTTTCTACCATTGCTTTTACACGAAAAGATGTTCTCCTATTTTGGGCATTACTGTAAATAATCAGTTTTTTGCTCACCACACCACTTACATCAGGAGTAAATTCAATTTTAATACTGTCTGATGCTCCCGGTTCGATTGGTTTTACAGACCACTCGGTCTCCACACAATGACACGTTGACGAAACTTGGTTGATCACCAACGGTTCATCCCCAACATTCTTGATTTCCAACATTTTTGCATGTGCGGTCTGTGAGTGATCAAGGATCACTGTTCCAAAATCCACAATCTCCTCTGACAATTTCAAAACAGGTTTTGCAGAGACAGACAGTGAAGAAACCAACATTATGAATAGTAGGCTAATGCGCATGATGGAACAAAAACTCTGTTATGAAAAAGATTCCTGCTATGATAAACATAATGCCGACAAACTTGCGTACCAACGCATTGGCACTGAAAAATTTCGTCTGCATAGACGATACTTTTTCCACACCATACGCATATAATGCGACAACCACGAGCAACGGTATAGCTGCACCTATAGCAAAAAAGAAAGGAATCATAACAGAATGATTTTCAGCAATTGTAAGTGGCAGCATCATACCGAAATAGAGGACAGCACCGTCTGGACAAAAAGCCAAAGCGAGCAACATGCCCACCATAAGAGTCTGGAAAACAGTTTTTTTCTCCTCTCCCTTAAAAGAACTTACAATTTTGTCTTCCAAACCATGAAGATGGATAATGTCGAGCATCAACACTCCCACAAGTATAAAAAGCACTCCTATTATCTGGACATAAGTGTCAGCGAAATGCTCACCTATTTCCATAGCACCTGCAAATTGAGACAAAAACATTGCCAAAATAATATATGACAACGATTTTCCCAGCACAAGGATCGCACCCTGATACAACGTTGACTTTTTCGAATCACAACCAACTGACACAAAAGACAATGAGGCCAAATTGGCAGCTATAGTACAAGGGCTTATCGCCACAAGTATACCAAGCAACAATGCTGCTATTAGCGGCACATCTTGGAATCTGCTCTGAAGAGCATAAATAAAATCACTCATTTTGTAAAATTCTCAACTTATAACTAAGCGCTTGAATTGACGGATTGATTGCACTAATCCTTTGTTTTCCATCTATCAAAACACCATAAGGTATTTTATGTACACCGTATCGTTTTGTAATCTGGCTCTCCCAATACATAAAATCACAAGCTATCGGCCAACCACATGATTCTTCTGCCAACTCATTTAATTCCTCTCGAGTCTTATCCAATGAAATTTCAATGACCTCAAATCCTGGAGATTTGAAACGACGGTGGACATCATCCAGTGCTCTCGCATACGATTCACAAGAGTCACACCAAGATGACGTGAAAAATAGAAACAGATTTTTATTGTAATAATGGTCAAGAGTCAAAGTATCACCTTCCATAGTAACAACAGAAAACTGTGGGGCAGGTTTATTTACCTCCAAACCAGAATACAACATCATTTCATCCTTAAGATATTTATAATATTCAGAATCACCCACTGACTCTTCATCAAGCATGTTTAGACACTGAACGATCTTGTTCAAACTAAACAGCTGATTAACATAAGCATAATATACATAATAAGTACAGCCGAAAGATGTAGGTTTGTTTGCGACCTCTGATTTCAACATAAAATAAAGAGAATCAAAAGTCTGGTAATATTCCGTCTCCAATTTTTCAATTTCATCAAAGACATCAGTATTCACGATTTTCAACCAATTCTTACGACGCTTAGCCTCATACCCTCTTTCAAATCTGAGGATACGTGCCCAATCATCATTCGATGAGCTTCCGGTAATTTGTATCTGATCGGGGATCATCAAAGTTCCGTTAACCTCAATCTCAGTATTCTCCACCATCAGATAAACACTTCTTTTGCCAATCTCAATCTGGCACATAGAAGGGTTTTCAACTCTACCTCTAAAGATAAAATCGCCACCGGATATTTCGCTTTGAGCAATAGTGTCTTTTATACCCGTCAAAGGAGACGTATAAGTAAGATATGCTCTTGGCATAGGCAGACATCTGATTTTTCCTTTAATCAAAAAAGAATCGTTACTCTTACATGACATCAAAGATGTAAGAATAAACAAAAGAGAGAATAATTTTATAATTCGTCTACCCATAAATTTATAAAATTAAAAAAAGGACGACAAGGTCTCCCATGCCGTCCACATAATTCAAACGAAGATTATTTTACTGTACCGCTAACAGAAACGACCTTTCTGCTTGTGTTAGGGTCATTAGAAATAATAGTCAAACGCTTTGTGAAATCACCGACCTTCATGTTCTTTGCGTCGATAGTGATAGAAACATCACCAGACTTACCAGACTTGATTGGCTTCTTAGGCTTTGTGATAACAACGTTATCATCAAGAGCTGTGATATTACGGATAATCAATGGATCCTTACCCTTGTTCTCAATCTTGAACAAGAAAGACTTCTTAGATCCCTTTGCGATCTCATTTACTGGGACTACGCTACCTACTGAGATAACTGGAGCGTTCTTCTTCTGCTCCTCAGTTAGCTTAGAGAAATCCTCGACAACTGTTGCGTTTACATTGATAGTCTTAGACTCTCCGTTTGCAACGATTGCAAAGTTAGAAACTACAGTACCCCACTCCTCAGACTTCTTAGAATCATAAACGACTGTTATTTCAGCCTGACTCTTTGGCTTGATAACGTCCTTGTCACAAGAAACTGTGATATAAGAAGGAACACTCTTGAATGTTGGAGTGATATCAGCAGATCCATTGTTGTAAACCATCAATTTCTCCGACTTTGACTCAGGATTCTTGATTTTATGCAAATAGATGTTCTGGTTTTTCAAACGAAGATCACCTACATTGAATGGATATTCATCCTCTATCTTCTTTGCTTTAGGGATAACCTCTCCCTTGATAGTAAGACGGTGCTCACCTGCATTCTGAGTTGTGACTGTGATTGTCTTAGTGAACGCACCAGGACGACCAGTCGCATTATATGTGGCGTTGACAACACCACTATCACCAGGAGCAACAGGAGTTTTTGTCCAATCTGGAGTTGTACATCCACAACTTGCTCTTACCTTACTCAACACCAAATCCTCAGTACCTTTGTTGACAAAGACAAACGTACAAGACACTCTTCCGTTCTCCTCTGGGAATGTACCAAAGTTATGAACAGTTTTCTTAAATTCAATTACAGCCTTACCCTGCTCCTGAGCAAAAGCACAGATCGCAGTAACAAATGCTGCAATAAATAAAATTACTCTTTTCATATCTGTTTTTTTTTATTTCTAAACATTACACCGCAAAGTTAAAAAACTTATTTCTCATTTGCGAATAAAGAGAGATATAAAACAAGAGAAATTAAACTTTTTTAGCATTACAAACGAAAGACCGCCTCTTTTTGAGAGGCGGTCTTTATATAATCAACCAAATTAATGATAAAATTAGTTGTTCTCTGGACGCAACTTACGTACAGTAACAGCTGTCTGCCACATTTCGCTCTCACGAAGTGCCTTAAGCTCCTTCTCAAGACCAGCGCGGTAGTCAGGCTTTGAGTTAGCGTCGATAGAGATCTGAGCCTCGTTACCAGACTTAACACTAGCGTAAAGCTTCTCAACAACTGGCTTGATTGCATCGTGGAATGGAGTCATCCAATCCAAAGCACCACGCTGAGCTGTAGTAGAACAGTTAGCGTACATCCAGTCCATACCGTTCTTTGCAAACAAAGGCATCAAAGACTGAGTAAGCTCCTCAACTGTCTCGTTGAATGCCTCTGATGGAGTGTGTCCGTTCTCACGCAATACCTCGTACTGAGCAAGAAGAAGACCCTGGATAGCACCCATCAATGAACCACGCTCACCTGTAAGGTCTGAAGTAGCCTCACGCTGGAATGTAGTCTCGAACATGTAACCTGAACCGATACCGATACCAAGTGCCAATGTCTTCTCCAATGCCTTACCTGTTGCATCCTGGTAAACTGCGTATGAAGAGTTAAGACCACGACCCTCTAGGAACATTGTACGTAGAGATGTACCTGAACCCTTAGGAGCTACCATGATAACGTCGATATCCTTAGCAGGAACAACACCTGTACGATCGTTCCAAGTGATTGCGAATCCGTGTGAGAAGTAAAGAGTCTTACCTGGAGTAAGATACTTCTTGATTGTTGGCCATACTGACATTACAGCAGCATCTGAAAGAAGACACATTACGATAGTAGCCTTCTCACAAGCCTCTTCGATACCGAATAGAGTCTCACCTGGCTTCCAACCATCAGCTACAGCCTTATCGTAAGTCTTACCTGGACGCTGTCCAACGATCACATTGAAACCGTTGTCACGTAGGTTCAAGCTCTGACCTGGACCCTGTACACCATATCCGATTACTGCAATTGTCTCGTTCTTAAGAACCTCACGTGCTTTCTCCAATGGAAACTCATCGCGTGTCATCACTTCTTCGATAACGCCGCCAAAATTCATTTTTGCCATTTTCTATCTTTAAAAATTACAATTATTCAAATGTTCAATACACAATCAGCATAGTAATAATCCTACACAAAAACCGATTGTGACGCAAAAATACAAAAAAACAATTCGCCAACGACTATATTTTATAACATTTTTTCATTTTTTTTCATCGCGACCTGTTTTTACATAAAAAAAAGAGAGAAACATAAGTTTCTCTCCCCTTGGAGCGGAAGACGGGGCTCAAACCCGCAACTTTCAGCTTGGAAGGCTGACGCTCTATCAATTGAGTTACTTCCGCAATTTTTTTGTGGGTGCGGATGGATTCGAACCACCGAAGGCAGAGCCAGCAGATTTACAGTCTGCCCCATTTGGCCACTCTGGTACACACCCTTAAGTCAATCTTCTTACTTGTTGTTGGTAAGTCGTTTTCCTTAATTGCGATGCAAAGGTAGATGTTTTCTATATCACCTCCAAACATTTCATGATGTTTTTTTTAAGTTTTTTCACAACGTCCAATATATCAGCACATTAAAATTATTCAAAAAAAGCATCATTTCCATCGCACTTTTCTTCTATCTGGCTCCTCCATTAAATTCATCGTCATTAAAAATCTCCCCGTCGATATCTAATATAGAGATAAATGGTATCACAGTACCGTCCGACATAGTCAAAGAATTATCATACTCATCAATTTTTCTGACCGTCCCGGTGTGGGATTTATACTCTCCTCCCGTTTTTTTCTTGTCATGGATGAAATATGTAATGGTGACGACGGGATGATCCTGCATTCTTACATTCAGATATGCCATCCTACGATTGAGGATTTTGACAGCCTCATCCTCCATCTCCACTTCTTCATCCGTAAGTCGTGCAGTTTCGGAAATCATCGCATCATGACCTACCAATGCCGCAAACGGAGCAAACTGTGCCGCTCGCTGATACATCGTCATCTGCGGATGTGTCTTAGACACATGATGCGGTAGATTTATAATGTCGTCATAATTGTCTGTCATGCTTTGTGTCCTCCAATTTGTTCGTTTCGGTCCTTTGCCGTCGCTCCTTCCTCGAAATTCAATCCTTTAAGAATAGAATTCTTGCCGAACTGTTTCTTTATGGCTAATAGTGCTTCTTGCATTCTTCGTTCTTTCGCCAACCGTTCCTCTTCTTCTTTCTTCTGTTTTGCCAAAGTCTCATAATCGGTAAACAGATCCAGTTGGACCATTTTGTCATCTTGTTTTTTCACCCTCGACTCCGGAATGACATGATTGGTGGTTATATTGAGTCGACGTACAAGCAAATCTTTATTGATGATGCGGTCAAAGAGTTTTTCGACAGCTGTCATAATAAGTGTGGTTGATGATGTCTGTCTGTCGAGATTCGTTGTGCCATGTGCTGATTTCGGTACCTCCCTACCATAATAATCTTTCACCACAGGGCCATGGTATTTGGCTCTAATCTCAGGATTTTCAAGCGATGTCCTATCATACCCCACCGTCACCACAAGCTGATCCGTCACCAATCCTTTGTCAAGCAGATCCATAGAAACAGCATCCGCCATCTCCTTGATCACAACACGTGCCTTTGAGAATGTGTATGGCTCATGAAGCACCTGCCCACTACTCAATGAATTTGTCTCAGGCCGGTAACTTTTCACATAGTCCATCGTACAAGGTTCCCAACCCCAGGAATGGTCAATCAGAAGCTCGGCATTCACTCCAAATAGTTTATACAAGACTTCATCATTCTTGACGGAAAGTCGAGCGATCTGCCCCATGGTCTCAATTCCATACATCGCCAACTTGCTCACGATTCCCTTTCCACATCTCCAAAAATCTGTAAGCGGACGATGATCCCATAGCTTTTCACGGTAAGATTTCTCATCAAGTTCCGCTATTCTCACTCCGTCTTTATCCGCAGGCATGTGTTTGGCCACGATATCCATCGCCACTTTGCACAGATACATGTTGGTTCCTATACCAGCGGTAGCCGTTATTCCTGTCTGTTTCAACACATCACGCACAATTGTCATCGCAAGGTCATGCGGAGTTTTCTTATAAGTAGACAGATATGATGTCACATCCATAAAGACTTCATCACACGAATAGACGTGAATATCTTCCGGAGCTATATATTTAAGGTAGACGGAATAAATATGTGCGGACATCTGCATGTAGCGAGCCATACGTGGTGGAGCCACAATATAGTCAAGTTCCCAATCAGGATGGGCCTGCAAATCAGGATTTCTCCATGATTTCCCTGTGAACATACCATACGGGATCTTCATCCGTCGCTCATAATTCACCTCTCGCACTTTCTGGACGACCTCAAACAATCGTGCTCGTCCACCGATACCATACGATTTAAGCGACGGACTTACAGCTAGACAGATTGTCTTTTCCGTTCTGCTTGAATCAGCCACGACAAGGTTGGTAGACAGAGGATCCAGCCCTCTGTCTACACACTCTACTGAAGCGTAGAACGACTTCAAGTCGATAGCAATATATGTACGATTGTCGGGATTCATTCTACATACGATTCAAATACTGTTCTTATTCCTTTTCCCGTTTACTTTTTTATTTATTATTCAATCTTCTGATCAAAGTAAATACAATAGAGGCAAATGCCAGACTCAATCCTGCGGCGACTGTGCCATACCATCCGAATTTGCTCCACATCGTTCCGGCAAGGAATGTTCCGAAAGATCCGCCGAAAAAGAATGTCACCATAAATATAGTGTTCATTCGGCTCGACGCCTGCGGACAAAGTTTCATCGTTGCACTTTGGTTGCCCAACTGCACACACTGCATTCCGATGTCGATGATGATAACTCCTGCAATGATGCCAACGTAATAGTTTTGGAACAACCCCATGATTATCCATGCCAGCACAACAAACGTCACACCCCATGCGTTTACTTTCTCCACTCCATAACGTGAGATATATTTGCCTGCGTTTGATGCAGTCAACGCACCTGCTATTCCACACAATCCTAGCAAACCAACCACGTCGCTCCCCTGGAAAAACGGAGCCTCTTTCATACGGAATGCCATACAAACCCACATTCCGAGCAATGAGCCAAAGATCAAACCTGAACGGACTGAATAGGTGATAGCCTTAGGATTTTCCTTAACAAGCTGAAAAATTGAAGACATCAATTTAACAAACCGTCCATTAAACGTTGGCTCAACATACGGAAATGTCTTCAGCACTATCATTGCTGAAATTGCAATCAGCCCTGCAGCAATCTCATACATCGCACGCCATCCGAATATGTCGCCGACGTAACCGCTTGCGACTCGTGAGCCAAGAATTCCGACAAGAAGTCCAGACAGGATCAATCCGACTTTACGCTCTTTCTCTTCTACACGAGAAAACTGAGACACAAATGGGATAAAAATCTGTGGAGCGACGGAGAAAACTCCCGTCACAAAACTTGACACAAGCAACAGCATCACATTGCTGGAGAACGCTATCGTCAACAGAGAGAAAAACAGTGCTCCAAAACAAGTGAGTATAGTGGTGCGTCTATTATAGAGATCTCCCATCGGGATAATGAAAAGAAGGCCAAGTGCGTAACCTATCTGCGTAAACACTGGCATCAAATTAACCTGAAACTCAGTGAGACCAATGTCCTCACGAATAAGATTCAGCAATGGCTGACAATAGTACAGGTTAGCCACCGACACCCCCGCCATCACAGCAAGCAACGCCACCAATGCTGATGGTATTCCCTCATTTGGTTTAAGACAGTCGACCTTTTGCATTTCTTCCCTCTTCAGACAGCAACACAAGAATCATCTTATTAATTAGCAGGAGCCCACTTGCAACGAACAGGAGATATGATCGCACATTCATCTTTCAACTCCTTCATCGCTTTATCCACTTCCTTACGGTCAAGGCCACTAAGTTCAGCGATTTTTCCTGCATTAAGAGGCTCACCTGCCTTCTTCATTGTTTCCAACACTTTACTTTTGTTATCCATAGTATTTACAAATTTTAGATTTCTTTACCACAAGCGAACGCTTTTCCAAGCGTCTTGCCAAGCTGAATATAATTATGGTTGACAGAATCATACGTGATAAGATTCATCTTTTCCACGTCTGGATTGCCATTACCATCCAGATATTTTTCATCACATAGGACATTAACCACTTCTGCCACAAGATAGTAACCAGTCTCAGACTCATCAAATTTCTGTTTGATACGGCATTCCATAGTCATAGGGAAATTCGTGAAGACGGGAGCGTTGACGTTGGGAGCTTTTTTTGCAGTCCATCCCGTCTTCTCCATCTTATTTGGATCTTTTCTGGCTGACACAATACCCACGAAATCACTTGCCACCATTGTCTCTGCAGTAGCAAAAGCGACTGTGAACTCGCCATTGTTCAATTTTAGATTATCAGTAGTGGCATGGCTGCCCATTGAAATCATAATCTCATGCATATCCCAAGTGCCACCCCACGCAGCGTTCATCGCGTTTGGTTTTCCGTCTTTATTATATGTGCCGATAATGAGCACTGGCTGTGGAAGCATCCACGGTTTTGATCCAAAACTTTTCATAAATCGTCTAAATTAATAATTCAACATTATTCTGCCGTTCTCTTTGACAAACACACCAGGAAACCTGCATATCACAGCATACACCTGTTTGCTGGTCACTGGCAGTCCATCTTTTCTGACATGCAGTTTCTGTCTGTTTATAGCCTCAGCAATCTGATCTGTCGTCATTCCTCCGTTTCTCGATGCGATCACGTAGACTATAGCCTCTTCAATTTTCATTCAATAGCTTTCTAAGTTCTTTTTCAAACTGTGCTGCATCACTGAAGACTATTCCATCCATACCCAAACGTCGGCCAGCCTCAACATTCTCCACACGGTCGTCAGCAAAGACGCACTCCTCCGGGTTCAAATGGAAACGGTCGAAAAGACATTGATAGATTTCTGGCTCTGGTTTGATCTTATGTACTTCAGATGACACGATATAACCGTCGAGCAAATCGAAAATATCATATTGTTCCATCGTAAGGTAAACCTTACTGCACCAGTTGGATAGACCATATAGTTTGTACCCTTCCGCTTTTAGTTTCTTAAGCAGATCTTTCATTCCTGGAATCTCACCTGTAATAAGATCAGGATAACGGTCTTCGAAAATTCGCAATTCCGGTTCAAACTCTGGATACTCAGCTATCAGATCGTCGACAATCTCATCAAAAGGTTTCTCCCCCCTATCCACAACAGGAGTCAAACCATCATTATATAAGACAGGGACAAATTGTTTACGACGCTCCTCATCTGGAACATAACGACGGAAAAAGATGTCGAAATCGTAGTCAACCAACACCTTGCCAAAGTCTAAAATTATATTACGTATCATGCCTTTATTTCTTTTATTTCTGTTTCTACAGGACGCAAACAGTGAGGCAACTTGCCATACTCTCTGTGATGGGCCACGCAGGCACAACACTTTCCATGCCTTGGACACTCCTTAGGGCAAGTACATTCAAAAGAATGTTTTTCTTCCACTGTTTTTGATCTATGAGGACAATCCATAATTATTATCTAATAAAATTCATAGGTGTACGAGGTTCACGCACAGGAGCATCACCGTCACCAGTTGCAATCTTCTTCATCAGCCAAGACATATTGTTGGCCAGAGTGCGTACAGTCTGCAAGCCTTCGACATCAAGAGCAGTCTCACCTTCCGCACAACCATAAAGGATATTCCAGTATTGAGACGTCACGACTGGCATATTAGTCATCTGGAAAAGCATATTAAGCGACTGAAACGCGGCAGTAGCTCCTCCGCGGCGGCAGACACAGATACCAGCGGCTGGTTTGTTTGCCATCACACTACTACCTGCATACATCATACGCTGTTGCAAACAACATACTGGCCCAGCAGGCTGTCCATAGTAGACTGGCGAACCAATCACTAGTCCATCACACTCCTCCATCTTAGCAATGATGCTGTTTGTGATATCATCGTTGAAAGAGCAACGGTTGTCGTGGCAGCTGTTGCATGCCACACAGCCACGGATTGGTTTTGTGCCGATCCACACCATCTCACTTTCGATTCCGTTGTTTGCCAACTGTTTGGCGAACTCATTCAAAGCCACAGATGTGTTGCCTTCCTTACGAGGACTTCCATTTACAAGTAAAACTTTCATATTAGTATTTGTTAATTAATAAACATTAGTAGAGACGTGGGGATATCCACGTCTCTTACAATTTATATCTATGATTTAGTCGTTTACTACCGACACAGCTGTCTCGTCGCTCTTTTTTCTTTTGTAGAAGAAATAACCAATATATCCTACAATCAGAAGAATAAGGATCCATCCGATAGCATTAGACATGTGTGTCAAATTGACAAATGTGTCAGGATAGAACAAGAATTCTATCTCATGCTCTCCCGCAGGCAGAACCATACCACGCAAAATCCAGTTTGTACGGAAATGGTCAACCTCATTACCGTCAACATAGACATGCCATCCCGGTTTATAATAAACATCCGAGAAGACAGTCAAAATATCCTTTTGTGAAGAAGACGTGAATTTCTTTCTGTTTGGATGCGACAACGTCAACTCGACTTTCGCTGTTGAATCCATCTCAAATGGAGTGACCAGACTCTTGAATTCCTCATTTATGATTGCTATTTTTGACGGATCAAGCTCCTTCAACATATTCATCTCAGAATCCGCATCCTTCACAAACTTAACGTCTCCTACCACCCATGCGTCTCCATTTCTCTTCGGATTCTCTATTGGGGCAGCGTCATTATTATAAATGATATACTTTGTGTTAAGCATATTCAACACCTTGGTTGAAGCGAACGCTCCCTCAACATCCTCAGCTGTTCTTGCCTTCTGCAAATTTGTGATGATTGTCTTCATCTCAGGCTCGATACACTGCTCGATAAGATCCTGATAACGGCGCAACTTAGCCGCATTATATCCACCTATTGAATGGTGGAAATAAGAGACTTCCGAATTATTGAAAGGATTGTTGAGACTCAACACACGGAAATCAACCGCATTGTCCGACAAGATAAATTCGTCCGCCTTTGTTGGCTTTCTTGTCTCACTCTTTGCTCTTTGCTTTATATAGTTGTCATCATTCAAATAACGTTTGTCTACACTCCACAAATCAATCAAAGTAAGGAATGCGATAGCTACAGCCACAAACTTCCTGTTCTTTACCATTCCATGACGTGAGAATATCCACATCAACGCAGCGGCAATCATGATGAACACAAACGAACGGAAAGCATCATCACTTGCCAAATCCTTACGGTCGGCCACCAATGCGTCTACAAACCAATCCGGATAATTAGCCAACTGAGCTTCATCCTGTGGAGCAACAAAATCTCCAAATATTCCAGGAGCTATCCAAACAAGCAAACATACACCTGCAGTAAGAATCAACGACGCGTAAAAAGAAAAACTGAATCTGTCGGTACTGATTTCACCAAACAGTTTCGAAGGCAACGGTGTCTTGTCGAGATCTTTCGTCATGTACTTATCCAAAGCCAAAGCAGCCATCAAAGCAAATACCAATTGCGGTATAACAAGAGCCATCGACGGAGTACGGAATTTGTTGTACATAGGCAAATAGTGGAAGAAGAAATCATTGATTCCAGCATTCTTTCCAAGACTCAATATCATGAAGAATATTGTTGACGCGAATAAAACCCATTTGAATTTGCTCTTTATATAGAACATCGCGAAACAAGCCAAGAAACATACGATCGCACCGAAATAAACAGGACCTGAAGTGAATGGCTGATCTCCCCAATATGTATTCATACGAAGAGTTTTTGGAACTGCCGCTCCATGCTTTTTCATCTCTTTAGCCAAATGAGAGTTCTTACGGTCAAGCAATCCTCCGCTCTCTCCTCCATAAATATTTGGGATCAAAAGTGTAAATGTCTCAGCCTTACCATAACTCCATGCAAAAGCATATCCCTGGTCCAAACCTGACGACTTGTCAGTCTTACCGTCTACCTGGGCAGTCAATTCACTCTTACCTCTAATACTCTGCTGACCCAATTCATAATTAGACATCAACTTTGGAGAGTTCATCAAAACTGCGATCAACACACCGACAAACAAGCATCCTGTGTTTACCAAAAGATCTTTCTTGTCTCCTTTCTTTAATGAATATATCAAATAACCTAAATAAATAGCAAGACACAACAAAGCGAAATAATATGTTATCTGATAATGTGCAAAAGTAATATGCCAATACAATGCGACAGTGAAAACCAATGTGGACAAAAACTTATTCTTTTTCTTCACAAGCATTGCCATACCCAAAAGAACCAACGGCATAAAAGCCATCGCCCATGCTTTTATGACATGTCCAGCCGCTATGATAATAAACGAATAAGAGGACAAAGCAAAAGCAAACGCTCCAAACACTGCGACAGGAATAGAACACCCTAAGACTATCAGCAATGCATACATACATATAAGGCTGCATAATACAATTCCTCCGTCTTTGTCTCCCAACACATACAAAACCTTTGTCATCACCGTCGTCACCGGATTAGGAGCCAATCCACATCCCGTAACAGTATACGCCGGCATTCCGGAGAACATCGAGCTACACCAATACGACACTTCGTCATTTTCCCCATTATTATAGAAGGCTTTTTGCTCATGAGCCATTCCTTCCCAATGGTAGACATCTCCGCCTAACAGCTCCTTGCCGTCAAACTTAACACTGAAGTACGCCAACGTACTCGCAACGAAAATTAATAGCACCAACAAGTGCTTCATCCAGTCTTTCATATTTTTTATCTTTTTCTTTTCAATATTGATAATTCGTCTAATATGTCACACTTTATTAATTTCAATCCTATGAAATACACGATTCCTCCAACAACCACACTTGCCACCATTCTTGGCAATGGTCCGAAATCCATATACAATTTCGACTGCCATACGATCAACACCATCACAATAGATATAATCAAATATGGAGCGACGTCTTTTATCATCTCTGAAATGGAATATCTAAAAATCCCATTCATAAACTTAATCTTCATACTCAAACATATAAACCAAGCCAAAAATGATGCGGCAATCATGATGTTTATCACGGCATTGCCTCCATATACTTCCAACATGGCTTTATGCGATTCACTCAAATTGATAAAACAAATATACGCTGAAAGTATAAGCAATGTATGACGCACACATTCCGAAAAGAAAAAATGCTTGGTTTTTCCTTCCACCAACAATATCTGATTGGCCAAGCCATTGAATGGATCAAGCAAGGCCACCACAACCAACATTCTGAAATATGGCACTATAGGCAGCCATTTCTCCGTAAGAACCAACACGCAGAAATCATCAAACACAACTGCCAACCCCAACAATGCCGGAAAAATCAACAATGCACAGACATTCGTGAATTTG
This sequence comes from Paludibacteraceae bacterium, assembly GCA_016283095.1. Taxonomy (GTDB): domain Bacteria; phylum Bacteroidota; class Bacteroidia; order Bacteroidales; family Paludibacteraceae; genus UBA1723. Next base: position 30,920 of record JAEEMG010000074.1, read on the forward strand.
CGATAATACTGTTTCTGACGCACTTTGTCGTCCTTGATCTCCGTCAACACAGGCATCGCGACCTGGGCGATAGTGGGAGTGATAACATCTCTCGCTATATTCTTATATTTATCCGCGGTATAATAATGTCCGAGTATCGACGCTGGAAAAACTCGTCCGATTGTGACTGTAAAAAAATTCGTAGTCACACTTGACACAATACCGTTGATTATAAGCAAGTATGAAAAATTAAATAATTCACCAACAACTCCAAACCTAGGATTCAGTTTCAGCCCCTTCCACGGTTTTATAACCCAAAGCATGAATGTCTTGGTTAATCTCAACGAGATCTGCTGCCAAGCCAATGCCCAATACGAATATCCTAAATGAACCAATGAAATAGCGACCACTCCACTAACAATCACCGCCACCAAGTTTGCAATCGCTATATATTTAAAATCCAACGCTTTGGTATGTCTGACAATCTGCACCAACGACAACGAATTGATGATGACAATCAAGAACAGCAATCTTGCCAGATCAGTCAGTTCTGGTATTGAATACCAATCTGAAATCAATGGAGCACAGAAATAGCCTACAAGATATAGGACGACACTAATCAGCAGATTGACATAAAATATAGCTGAATACTCCTCATCCGTATTACTCTCCCGTCGAATCAAAGCTGTGGAGAATCCCAGGTCTACCAATCCTATTCCAATCGAGACAAAAATAGTCAACGCTCCAATGAATCCCATATCTGTTTCAGAGACGTTGCGGACAACGTACAGACCGGTAAGCAATGCAATCAACTGCACTCCCACCTTCTCTATGGCATTCCATACTATCGACTTTTTCGTCTTCTGTTTAAGATTGTCCATTATCTCTTGTCAACAAATTTTGTGATTTTTCTCTGTCCCTCCACAATTCGTATTTTATCCACATCCGCAGGATTTGCGAATTCAATAATCGGTGCGACTCTCACCTTCGCACGATACAAATCCTTGATCTTCTTTTGTAACTCCTCTGATGGTGTATTTGTTCCGACCAAGATTCTGATCTCATCAGTGCCAAGATCATTTGTGAATGCCTCGACCACGTAGTTAGCGACCTCAGGCAACGGATCAAGGACATCAAACAATGCTGGCGGGTAGACGGTTGTACCCTTCACCTTTAGCATCTGACTGCGTCTGCCAATCACCGCGCTCAATCGCATAGTGTTGCGTCCACATTTACACTTTTCTGTATGGTGGTAGCAGATATCTCCTGTCTTGAATCTGACAAGAGGCATTCCTTCCACTCCCAAATGTGTGATTGTCACCTCTCCCGGCTCATCGTCGGCAACAGGATTATTGTTTTCATCAAGAAACTCCACAATGATAAGTTCTGGCTGATGATGTCCGCCACAACCAAACGAGCACTCGCTGAATCCTGTCTGCATCTCTGTAGACGCATACGTGTTGTAGAGTTTGATTTCTCCCCAACGCTCATCGATATGCTTGCTCAACTCTGTGAAGCCGAACTCTTTTGTACGGATACTTTCACCGATACAAATCGCCTTTTTGATTCCACTCTTATGGAAATCTATTCCGTTTTTTTCAGCGAACTCCGCAAGTTTGATCAAAAAACTTGGCACACACATCAACGTTGTAGGATGGATTCTCTGGATAGTGTCCCATTGAAGCTGCGGCACACCGCCTCCGACTCTCACAATTCCTGTGCCAAGTTCCACAGCACCAAGGAAATATGCCATACCTGCCATGAAACGTTTGTCGAGCGTGCATGTCAGCTGAATTATGTCATCTTTGGTCAGTTCAGCGGCTGAAAATGTCAGAAACTCATTATACGAAAGTCTGTCCAAATCATGTTTGGTCAGACCGACCACAACGGGATCTCCAGTCGTTCCCGAAGTTGTCACAATATCCACAATCTCACTCTGCGGAACACAGAAGAAATCATTGTTGAACTTTTGGAGTTCTGTCTTTGTTGTGACGGGAAGACGCTGCAGATCAGCCATTGTCTTAATATCCTCAGGTGAGACGTGACTCTCATCAAACACTCTCCTGTAATATGGAGAATGGGCATAGACATATGCCATCTGTTCCTGCAGACGCTCATTCTGGAACGCCGCAATCTCCTCTTTACTTTTATATTGTATGTCTGGCTGACGTTTGAAAGTCAACTCATTAAAAACACTATTCATAATTTCTTTTTATCTTTTTCTTTCGTCACAAACAAGATCATTTTTTAGATGCACGTCAATCAAAATATCCTGACATGCTCGTCCGTTTATCTAGAAACACGTCCGTGCGTCTCTACCGGTATTTTTTTATTTTATCCTCTATCGCCTTACGTTGTGCCAATTTTGGAATCTTGCACTCCAATGCTTTTTGCCACTCGTCGCAAGCCGATTTTATATCGTTTCTTCTAAGATATAAATCTCCTGCTATATCATGAGCTTCAAAAAACATAGGATTAAACGCAACAAACGAATCGGGAATAACTATTTGGACAGTAGTACAGAACGGATCTGCTATACTGTTGTCAACACACGAGCTAACGTCCGAAGGAACATATGGATCTTTTCCATCTCTAAAAAAGACATATCTTCCATAATATCTCACAAAATCACTACTTCTTCTTAAAGAATCTGCCACCGCAAAATTTTGACTTGCTATTTTGTAATTAGACACATGTCCGTGATCATTAGACACACGTCCGTGCATCTCTACAGCAACATTTAGAATATCCTGTAGATTAAATTTTACATACGGATAAAAATATTTTGGTTGCGTGCAGACGTAGATGTTCAATTTTTCTGGTTCAAAGACAACGGAATGGTGCGCAATCAACTGGTTGATAGCCATCTCATTGCCCAAACCTATATTCTCACCACCTTTGCCGTATGGATTCAGCAGCACAGCCATCGCGTCTTCTGCATCAAACTTTTCTTTTTTCCCTAGTAGTTCTGCAAGCAGTTCAATGCGATATTTAGTATCTGTCTGGTTGATATTCATCAAATTACGTTCATTTTGCATAAACTTTTCACTCTGGAAATGGTTTGTGCAAAGCAACATATCTTTGTCGGACGAGCGATATAGCTCGATCTCTTCAGGAGATTTCTCAATGGTAGCCATATCATTGTCGTAAGCAGACGCGATCACGATATTCTCCGCCACAAAAGTCTTCATCTTCTTTGCCTCCGCATACGCCTCATCAATACTCTTGCAATGAATCAATATGTGGCGCACAAGCATCGAGATCGGCATTGCCACAGATTTCGGAATATCAAGTTTGGATGCATTGATACATACAGCCAAACCTTTCTCGTTCATTCCCGACAACACGCCAAGCATACCTCCCCACGAAACAGAAACAAACGCATATCCTGAATCAGGTTTGCAGACAGAAAGCACCTTCGTCTTAGCAAACTCATCTCCACAATAGAAATCAAAATTACGTCCGAAAAGCAATGTCGAATCTTTCGTTTTCTCCCCATTCAGCACGAACGAGCTGCACCCGACGAGCATATAATCCTGCATGGCATGTCCGATATCATGGGCTGCGTGAAGATTCAGCTGAAGTTCATAAGGCTCAGCCAACTCATCGAAATCATTAGTGTCGGCAAGACTCAATCCATACAACTCACGGCACTGCTCATCAGTCAGATACTCCTGAATTCCACTATTGTAGAATCTCACGAATCGACATAAAAACTTACGATACCACTCGCCTCTCACCGTCTCCTCCATTCTTCTCAGAAGAGCCCTTTTCTGATACGACATCAGATCAGGCAGCAATGCTCCATAAGCATACCCTCTCGTCTCTGGATTTCCCTCTGTGTAGCAGACGTAGAGATCATCACCTATTTTTTTTGCCCAGTTGTTTCCAAGCGTACGTATGGAATCATTTTTCTGGACTACAGAGTCAGTCAAAGCAATTTTTCCTATCTGCGGTGTAGGGACCACATGAAAGGACGTATATACAAACAAGCATAGCAATGCCAACAAAGGCACTGCCACACAAATGATTAATATATACGCAATTGCTTTCTTCATAGGCTAAACGATTCGCATCGGAATACCTTCACCTTTCAAATAATTCTTCAAATCCGGAATGGCGATCTCATGGAAATGGAAGATCGACGCTGCCAATGCGGCATCAGCTTTACCCTCAGTGAAGACATCCTTGAAATGCTCCATCTTGCCTGCTCCACCCGAAGCGATAACAGGAATAGACAAACTTTCCGACAATACACGCAAAGCATCGTTGGCAAAACCTTGCTTCACTCCGTCATGGTTCATACTTGTGAACAGGATCTCTCCAGCGCCTCTCTCCTGAGCCTCCTTAGCCCAAGCGAAAAGTTTCTTGTCTGTAGCGACGCGACCTCCGTTAAGATAGCATGTCCACTCTCCACTCTCGTCAAGTTTGGCATCTATAGCCACAGTACATACCTGGCTTCCGAATCCTTTCGCCACCTCACTTATAAGGTCGGGATTCTTGATCGCTGCGGAGTTGATGGAAACCTTGTCGGCGCCGGCACAAAGCAACGCGTCGACATCACCAATCTCATGGATTCCTCCACCCACAGTAAATGGGATACTGATGTTCTCAGCGATACGTCTGACCAGATCCTTGAATGTTTTTCTTCCCTCGTGCGACGCAGTGATATCCAAGAAAACAAGTTCATCCGCACCAAGACGGCTGTATTCAGCCCCAAGTTCCACAGGGTCGCCCACCGAACGAATATTAACGAAGTTTACACCCTTCACAGTCTGACCATCCTTGATGTCGAGACATGGAATAATTCTTTTTGCTAACATTACCCTGCAGATTTTATAGTTCCAAGAAATTTTTCAATAGTTGTTCTCCCACTTTGCCACTCTTTTCCGGATGGAACTGCACAGCATAGAAATTATCCTTGTGCAAAGCGGCAGAATACTGGTTGATATAATCAGTAGTCGCGATTGTATCCTTACCTACCGTAGCATGATAGCTGTGTACGTAATAGAAATAAGGATCATTGATAAGGTTTTTGAAAAGAGGCGACGACGGATCGGCAGTCACAGTGTTCCAACCCATGTGAGGCACCTTGATGATGCTTTCGTTTGGCACGAATTTTTTCACCACCTCATCAAAAATGCCAAGGCACTCCACATTACCACCTTCCTCGCTACTCTTGCAAAGAAGCTGCATGCCGATACAGATACCCAAAGTAGGCTGAGTAAGATTCTTAATAACATTGTCAAGGCCATGCTCACGAAGATAGTTCATCGTTGTTTCAGCCTCACCCACACCAGGGAAAATCACTTTGTCGGCCGACTTGATGACATCAGCGTCGCCAGAAATTGTAGCCTCTACGCCAAGACGTCGAAGCGCATAATCCACAGAAAATATGTTTCCTGCGTTGTACTTTATTATAACTACTTTCATATAAATCGAAATATAGTCGCAAATATACTAATTTCAATTATAAATGCGAAATCAGAAATATGAAATGTAGAGACGCCGTAAAATGACGTCTCCAGAGATAGCATTGCAAATTAAATAAATATGATATTATAAACACACAAGAGACGCCGCAATGCGACGTCTCTACAAAAACAAAAAAGAGAAACCGAATATCAGTTTCTCTTTTTGCGGTGAGGACGAGATTCGAACTCGTGGCATTCAAATCCCAATTCCTTAACCTTAAAGCATTGACTTTCAGCTTTATAATTTTATCAATATACCTATCTTTGTCGCAATTCTGTCGCAAAATCTTGCTTGAAAAATGCGATTAATCAAACTCTTGTCCGGATAGTGA
>JAEEMG010000075.1 GCA_016283095.1 Paludibacteraceae bacterium
CATCCTTAACACCGTCATATCCACAGATGATACCACCTGTTGGGAAATCGGGAGCCTTGATGATCTTGATCAAGTCTTCAGGATCGATGTCTGGATTTTCAACATAAGCGACAACAGCATCAAGAGTATCGCTCAAGTTGTGTGTAGGCATATTTGTAGCCATACCTACCGCGATACCAGAAGCACCGTTGATAATCAAATTAGGAATACGAGTAGGCAGAACTGTAGGTTCCTGATACTCACCGTCGAAATTGTCTACAAAATCGACTGTATCCTTCTCTATATCCACAAGCATAGTGTCGGAGATCTTGTCTAGACGAGCCTCAGTGTAACGCATTGCGGCTGGTCCATCACCGTCGACACTACCAAAGTTTCCCTGTTTGTCGACAAGAGTGTAACGCATATTCCACTCCTGCGCCATTCTCACAAGTGCTCCATACACAGAACTGTCACCATGAGGGTGGTACTTACCCATTACCTCTCCCACGATACGTGCACACTTCTTTGTCGGTTTGTCATGTGTAATGTTAAGCTCGTTCATACCGTACATAACACGGCGGTGAACCGGTTTGAAACCGTCACGCACATCTGGCAAGGCACGAGCCACAATAACGGACATAGCATAGTCAATATACGACGTACGCATTTCGTCGTCAATATTGACTGGAATTATTCTACCGTCTGCCATAATTCTTTGTTATATTTTATTTTTTGTTTTCTATTTCATTATGTAGAGACGCACGGACGTGCGTCTCCCCGGACATACGTCTCTATGCAAATCATATTGTAAAAATAGCACATTTTGCCGACATACGCAATTTTTCGCACAAAAATACGTCTATTTTCGACGCAAGATTAAAAATCCACCCCCTGTCGGTGGCGAATGCAGAATCCGACAGAGGGGAAATATGTGTGTTTTTTTTTGAGGGGACAAGTTATACTTAAAAATCCCCAGACCATCCATGACCTAAATCCCAATGCTCATCATAAACGAATTCGAAGTATGGAAGAGCAAACTCTTTCTCAATCATAGAATAAAGTTCAGACTCTATTGGTTTTGCCCACTGTCCTACAAAAACGATGAATTTATCTATATTCCAGGCAACTCTTCCTCTTGGAACTTGAGTATAATCTCCTTTGAATTTAGTTGTCTCATGTTTTGCTTGTGCTTTGAAATATTCCTTGGCCCAAACTTGACGATGCAAATGAGGATAATTGATGAATGGCAAACCCTTGTCTGCAGCTTCTTCCACCTGTTTAGGAGTAAGTTCCTGTTTACAGACACCAAAAAATGATTTGTCTTCCATGTCATACCAAAATATTCCAACCTGCGGCATCGGTTCATCTAATGCACGCATTGCATCCATTTGTTTCTGAATTTCTTCTTCTGACATATCTGTATATTTTACTTGAAATAATAAAATGAATTTTGGAGATGTTACATGGTTTCAAAACTCAAAATGCCCGTGTATTACGATCTCTTCTTAACAATTTCTATAACTTCCTGAAAAGCTTTGTGGTATCTATCCTGCTCATCGGCAGACAATTTTGATTTCACCTTCTCAAACTCATCCTTAGCATTAGAAAGCTGTGTCAAAACCTTATGTTGACTTACTCCAGGGATTGCTTCGGCGTCTTTCTTAGCCTTTCTCAACTTCTCCATTATCGGAGCGAAAACGGCACTCTCCTTCTCTACCTTTACAGACTCTTCTTTCTTAGTCTCCACAGTTTTCGTTTCAACTTTCTTTTCTGAGTTTACTGTTGTTGTTTCTATCTCTACTGGTGGTTCTGACGACACGAAAAAAGCGGCACCTGCACCTATAACAGCAACTAAAATAAGTGGCCATTTTAATTTCTTTAGCAAAGATGGCTTAGCAGCGTCTTTTTTATCATCCTGATTTAAGTTGTCTGATTCGCTTGAATCATCATGTATGATTATAGCACCGTCGTCTTCATATTTGACATAGTAGGCTGTATTGTTCTCTTCAAAAACTTCAAGAATACCTTTATTTAATCTATCCAATGCATCGCTTTTGAATTTATCACGCATTGCTGTGACATCTTCTGAATCATAAGCAACACTATTATTTTTCTCGCGTCGACAAATATCTTTCACAAAAAACTCTGTCACCACGACATTTCTGTTGTCGCCGAATTTATCGGAAAGATAAGTGATTTCCAAATCACTTTGACTTAGAATTTTCTCTATTCGATAAGCACCTCCCTTAAGAAGTGTGTCTTGTTGTAGCGCTTGCATATTCATAGACAAATGTTTTTTCAGAATTCCTCCAAATTTAATCAAAAAATTTTGTTTTTGTATATATCTGAATGTTTAGAAATTGTTAAAACATGAAATAAAAAACAGCCCACGAAATATTCATGGGCTGTTTGTATAATAAATTTAGCATTTCTAAATTCTTACGCTTTTTTATTTAGCAAATAAGCATATTGCTCTTTCAGTGTTTCAACCTCTTTCTGGATTGTAAACAACGTTACTACTCTACTTCTTGCGTTCTCCGACAACTGCTTGCGCAACTCGTCATCCTGAAGCAACTTGTCTATCGCTGCCGCGTATGCCTCAACATCTCTGTTTGGAACTTCCAGACCAGTCTCTCCGTTCGGGCAAACCCAGTTAACTCCACTTCCTTCGATTGTGTATGTCACAGCCGGTGTACCACAATACATTGCCTCAGCAAGAGTCAGTCCGAAACCTTCAGCTTTAGTATATGACGGGAATGCAAAAACATCCGCTGCATGATAATAACAACGCAAGTCGGAATCATTCATTCTACCTAAGAATCGGATTCTATCAGAGAATTTGGCCAACTGCATCATCTCATCCGTCGTCGGACCATCACCTCCCACATAAATCACACAATCTGATTTGATCAGTTTTTCCGCCTCTATCAAATCTTCCAAACCTTTATGACGGACGTGTCTTCCTGCATGGAATACAATCCTCTTGCCACAAGCAGCCTGCTTGATTTTTTCAACTTTCTCCTGCTCTCCTGGCTGTAGATCATACTTAGCAATGTCGATCGCACTAGCAAGTACCACCGTCTTATCCTGGAAATCCTTCAATACAGGAGACGACTTCTTATAGTTTTCTGAAGTAGTGGCAATCATATCAGCTCTCTCAAGCATCTTTCTCTCAATGCCTTTGATAAACTGATACATGAATTTCTGTGCGGTAACGTCAAGATGGTAATGAACGTAGAGCTTCACATCATCCGGAATGAGCCTCAACATCAAAGCCATCACAAACGGATTAGGATGATGGAAATGAATGATATCTGGTTTCCACTCTACAATATACTTCTTGAGCAATTTATAATATGAAAAAGATAAACTCTGACGAAGCAACATCAAAAAAACTCCGGCTTTGCTTACCCTTACCCCATTATGTTCTTCTTCTTTATCCTCTTTGTCTTCGCTGAATGCCACTACATGCACATCATATTCGTCCTTAATGCCTTCCGACAAATATTGGCAAGTGGCCTGCGTACCTCCCACCAAAGGATAATAGTAATTTGATATTTGCAGAACTTTCATTATCTTAAAGTAATGTTGGCTGTTCGTTTCAACAAGTTGCCACCAACAAATTTTGGGCAAATGTAGGTATATTTTTTTTCTACGCAAAGAATATACCGTCTAAATAGTTAGTTTTATTCTATTATTTTTAGATTGTCCACCCATAGTCTATCGCCTATAGCACCACAGAATGCACCTCCATATCCACTTGAAAACCTGATTATAATATGTGTAGGCATTTCGTCAGGATCTGCATATTCCTTCTCTGAAATCTGCATCCTCACCCCTTTGCTGTTGATGCCCCAATATGGATAGTTTTTGTAGTCAACTCCCATATAATCCTGATAACCAGGTTCATTGGTAAGATCTCCGTATTGGAGAGGTAGTTCAAAGCCGTTTTGCCAATCATTCACACTCTCCTTGATTCTCATGTAGGCTGTAGCCACTCTCTTCGCGTGAAGTTTGCCACTTGCATCCTCCCAACGTCTTTGTAGCACAACAGACACCTCAGCTTCATTCTTTCCTTCAAGATCCATGGATTTAGAGACTGACTTGTATTGTCTTTTTCCTCCAACCTTGGCTTTATAATCAAACTTTATCGCTCTTGGCTTGGCTGTGTAAGGCACTCCCTGCATCATATACTGCATCGGATTGTCAGAACTCTCAATAGGTTCAATAAGGAAACCAGTGAAGACGCTGCCAGATGCCATACATGTCAAGTTTACCATACCGAGCACTTTCACCTCCTCTAATTTGCTCTCAATTCTCAAGCAATAGCCGTCGCCTCGTTTTTCCGGGTAGACGGTGACGCTCGCCTTGTCTACACTTGCCGCATGGATCAGACTGCTGGAGGTCTCCCAAGGAGAGTCTGTTCTCTTTCGTGGACCTGTTTCATTAATAGTGTCTGGATTTCCGATTTCGTAGATTTGTTTGACATCTCCACCAATCAGAAAACTTTCCTTTATATTCCGCACCTGCCAACTGTCGAAATCAGAATACCTCAACTGAGTAACTTTCAGCTGAGCCATTCCGACAAATGCCGGTGCTAATAATAGTGTCGAAAAAATTCGTTTTACCATAAATTCTTTAACGATACGTTCGCTAAATTATACAATTTATCCGATTTTCTACTTTTTTTATCATTTTTTCTACTAAACGGACATGTTTTTCCTATTTATTAAAGGACATAAACATCATTTTAATGTTTTTTTGTTGTCGTCACAATTTCATTTGATTAAATTTGTGATGACAAATAGTGATACAACATGAAAAAAATAATATTCGCGTTTATATTCCTAATGGGCATCATATGCCCTGCTCTTTCCATAAACTACGATGAAGAATTTGCTAAAATCGATGAATTGATGCAAAAATCGATGTTGAGAGATGCCGACACGATTATAAAACGTGTAGAAAAGGAATCTATCAAAGAAAATAATACCCGAGAGATGCTTCGTTCGGAAATTTACTCTTTCGCTATCGATATGGGATGTATCCGCTCTCCAAGATTCGGATTGGGACTGCTATACACATACGACAACAAAGAGGATGGTTTGGACATAATCAATTCACACTACACCAAAACTAAAAAACTGCTTAGTAAGCTTAATGACAATGTGGAGAAATGTGTGTGCCGATATTTTCTTATGATGTTGGCCAATAAATACAACAATATCAACGAAACAAACCTGTCTTCAGAAATACACGAAAATTACGACACTCTGGCTCTTGAAAACATGACTTCAAAGGAGATAGTACTGGTCACAAAAAACTTGTTCAATCAAATACTTAATGAGTTTGATTCTCTAGGAATCACAAAAACTTCCTGCTATCCTCAATTGTTTGTGAATCCAGACAACAAAGATTATTACGTTATTGAGTCTATCGGAAATGCTTTTATCGAAAGCGTGCACTTGCCATTCTACGCTAAATGCAAAAAAATCAATCCAATTTCATCTAAACTTGCCGTTTCCAAAAAAGATGACATAAAAGATATCGTCTATACAAAATTGGAGAACATATTCATGAAATATGGATGCGACTCCAATGTCGTAACCTATGACATACTAAGAATCAACAATTTAAGGAAAAACGATGAAATATCAAACGAATCAACCATCAATGCGTTTGATGCTTTGATTCAAAAGTATCCTAACGACACTAATATTGTAGAAGCTGAATATCTTCGCGACAAATTGGTATATGAAAAGTTTGATGACAAACCTATAACTTCCAAAGACAAGGAAGAAATATCCGAACTGATGGATCGTATCAACAACGTGAAAGCCAGATTCAAAGACAAACATCTTACTGATCGTTTGAATGAAATTTCTGACAGGTTGAACCAACATATACTTAACGCTAAAGTCAAAAATTCAATACATAGTGGAGAGTCTGTCAAATTGATTGTAAGCAACGCTAATGTCGACAAAATAAAAGTCAAGATTCATAAAACCACAACTCCTGCCTATGCTTATTTTACATACACGGGTCTGAGATACAACATAAAAAAAATGTCCGAGACTTTCAAACTAAGCAAAAGCGTATTCACATACCGAGCAAAAGACACTTTTGACTTAGGCACTTTTGATTATGGAGCTTACAGAATAGAAATTTACGACATTGACAATCCAAAAGACAAAAAAAACATTCACTTCAGAGTTACTGACATGGCAGTAATGCATGATATGCTGATTTACAACGACATTTATGATTTCGATCGATTGGGAGACCCATCCAATTTTGATGATGAAAAATATATTCCAAATGAATCTGACTTTTATTTTGAAGAATATGATAAAGATATTTATGATAAAGACAGTAATATTGTACACAAATTCAATATCTACGCATTAGACAGCAAAACAGGAAAACCAATCGAAGGCGTAAAGGTGAAACCAACATTTGCTTATGATTATAATTATTATGACGACAAAACACTCCAATCTTGTAATGTAATCGATAATACAGGAACTGATAAAAATGGGAAAACAGTAGTCAGTGTCATAGAACCTGAAGATGATGCCTTTGATTATAACAATGATTTATTTGCCAGATGTTATCTATCAAAAGGAAAAGATCAATATTCGGCATATTGCTCTTTGGAAAGAGAACATATTTATTCTTATTACAACACTAAATCATATACAAAAATATTCACAGACCGCGCAGTATACAGACCCGGTCAGATTGTACATTACTTCGGTGTTCATTATACCAATAGTGCTTTAGGAGATTTTGTTGAAACTAATAATAAAATATATATTGGAATAAAAAAAGATAGATCCAAAGACATTATAATCGACTCCACCACCACTGATAATTTCGGTAAATTTTACGGGGATTTTAAGATTCCTGATAGTAAAGACGCAATCGGAGAATATTCGATTATATATGAAAGCAAAAAAGAAGACTTTAAGTCTTACTCTTGGTCAAATGTTCATTTCAATGTGGAAGCATACAAACTGCAACAGGCAGAGATTGAGTTTTATCCTCTCACTGAAAAAAACACATTAAAACCGGATGTTGAATTCAAAGGCGTCGCCAGATATCTTTCTGGAGAACCATTAGTCAATAATACTATCCACATTGATATTGATACTCTTGAATTTAATCCAGTGACCGACTCTACAGGAGAATTCTCTATTGTTTACCACCCAGATACAGAACAAAAATCGATCAAAATAGGATTAAACGCCACTTTAACCACACCATCAGGGGAAACAATAGAAAAATATCACTCTTACGAACTTAGGAAAGACAACGTCTATCTGTCATTAAATAATGAAGGCAAGAATGATTATTATTACAATGAGAACAATGAGCGAGTACGTATAGACAAAATTTTAGATGTCAAGAAAGACAAACTCATATTCAACTGCACAAATGACTACGATTACCATGAAAGCCCAATACCTACGAAAAGGAATGTCAAATTGGAATTCCGAAACAAGAAGGACAGCATCGTCTACTCAGAAGATTACATTCTTAATGGCATAACTTCCGTCGACATACCCAATATCGCAATAGGAAAATATCGCATAATAGCTATCGACAATGAGGATGGAGACACGTTGGGCAAATGGAACGCCATACTATTCAATTCAGATATTGATACAAATCCTTGCGACGATGTGTTTTGGACATCAAAAAAATCTGATCAATATTTCCTTGCAAAGAATGATTCTTTTGATGTCACATTAGGAGTAGGTGTTGATGAAGCCTATGTGCTTTTCCGTATATACAACAATTACGGTTACCCTCTTAAGGAGGAGTGGCTCAACATTAAAAAAGGAGTAAAAAACATAAAGATTCCTTATGACGAGTTATTCTCAAATGAGTACAGACTCGGAGCTATTGTCACATTAAACATGTACTACGACGGTGTGGCGTATTCAAGAACTTATTCTATAGAAAGAAAAAAAGAACCTAAGACAATTGATGTCAAAATTTCTTCTTTAAGAGACCGTATCGACGCTGGGTCACACCAGAAATGGACAATTGAGACAGACCGTGTGAATATGCCGTCATCTGTAGCAGTAACAATGACCGATGCGGCACTTGACTCGTACAAAGCAAACTCCTGGAATTATAAGTTCAATACATACCAACCAGTTTTCAAAGTCGGATCATTCTGCAGTACCATTGGTTACGATACCAGAAACTTTTCTTCTATAATTCCACCATACGCTCAATACGAAAATGATTTTGACCCTTTATGTTCTTCTCTTCTCTGCGGACAAAAGTTGGAATCAGTAGATAAAGAATCAACAGGAGTATTTTTGGGAGAAGACTTCAAAAATGGAGTCGTAGTCAAAGGAGTTGTATCCGATAACAAAGAGCCATTGCCATTTGCAAATGTTGTTATTAAAGGCACTAATATAGGTACAAATACCGATATGGACGGAAAATACAAAATAATAGTTCCATTGGGCTGTGTCTTGGAATACTCTTACAGTGGATACGCAACAAAACAATATAAAATCACGAGCAACCGAATTCTTAATGTTGTTTTAGATGTAGAAATGTTAGAAGAACTTGTTGTTACAGGCTATGGTGTACAATTAAGAACTGATCGTGCAAATACATTTTCAGGAATTCCGAGAAGGAGAAAAACAAAAGAGGAAAACAGCATAGAGGAAGTTGTCAACAACAAACAGCCACAACAACATAAGTTGAGATCAAACTTCTCTGAATGCGCATTCTTCTTCCCTAACATAGAGACAAAAGACGGAAAAGCCACATTTGAATTTGATGCTCCGGAAAGTTTGACACGTTGGAATATCAAGCTGTTTGCCAACACTCAGGATCTTTACAGTGGATATGCAAACCTATCAATATGCACTTCTATTCCATTTTCAGTACGTCCTCTTCTGCCTCGTCTGCTGCGTAGCGGAGACAGACAAACTATCTCTGTGTCTGTAATAAACTATGAAAATGAAGCTACGGTCGGCAAAGTCTCGTTTATTGTGGAAGATACGGTCTCTAAAAAAGAGATTTGTAAAATCACAAAGGATTTCAACGTTTTATCTAAGGGAACACAAACAATTGACTTTTCTTTTGTTGTACCCGACAGCATAACCTCAGTCAAGATAACAACCGTCGCCAAATCAGATAAATTCAGCGACGGTGAAGTCCATTCTATTAATGTAGTTTCGAACAGAAGTCGTGTGATCAAAGCTAAAAATGCGATAATACGCAAAGGAGAGGAAAAGACATTGACAATAAATGCTGATGAAAGCGATAATATAAATCTGACATTTGAATACTCTCCTAATTCTGTATGGCAGGCAATAATGGCAATGCCAAACGATAAAGATTTGGATGAAAAAGATGCATTTGCCATGTCTACTTCCCTATATATAAATTCAATTGCCCGCTTGATTTCAAACAATCATCCTGAAATCAAAAATGTTATCGACGAATGGATGAGCAACATCACTACCGTCAACTCACCTCTTTACAATCATCAGGATAAGAGCTTTGTTTCATTAGACGCGACACCCTGGATATACGATGCTCAAAAGGAAAGCGAAAGACGCATCCAAGTGGCAAACATGCTTGATTCGTCCAAAGCCGAAATACGAATTAAAGAATCGCTGGATAAACTAAAAATGCGACATAATTCAGATGGAGGATTCAGTTGGTGGGACGGCGGACCAAGTTCAGAATGGGCAACTCTCTATGTTGCTATGACTCTTAACAGAATCAGAAACATAAAAGGCAACAAGCTTAATAATCATCAATATATCTTCAAAAATAGTTTGATGTTTATTGACAAATGTATTCATGACAACCTGAAATACTATCAATTAAGAAAAAGCCAGAACAACAGCAGCGTCTATCTATCAACATCAGAAGCTGATCTAAGGGAACTTCATATTCGTCTCACCACACAGGATGTGTTGCCTATTTCCAAAAATGCAAAAACTGCCATCAATGTTTATCTGAAAGATTTGTCGCAGAATTGGAAAGGATTGTCTCTATACGGCAAGGCATGTATGGTGCGATGTCTTGTTGCGGCAAAGAAAGATTCTTTAGCAAAAGTTATCGCTACGGCAATCCATCAAGGCTATTCAAAGAATCCAGATCAGGGTATCTATTGGAAGGATAATGTCGACTATTGCAGTTGGCACAACAATTCAATCGCCGTCCACGCTGAGGCTATGAGAGCTTTGAAAGAGACAAATATGGTCACTGACGAGGAGTTTGCTGAGATGCAGCTATGGCTATTGCACAAGCGAGAAACCACATCATGGAAATCAATTACAGCCACTGCAGACGCAATTGATATCCTTGTCAACACAATGTCGTCAAATATCAGCAATGGCTCTGTGACTATGCCAGACGGAGAGGTGATCAATTCAGAATCTGCCGACGGTGGATATATCCGTCGCACGCTGAATGGTAAAGCGGGAGACAACAGCGTCAAGATAAATGGAGTTTCTGACGGAATTGGTTTTGCCACCCTATTTGCTTCATTCAATTCAGACAACGATAAAATAACGTCTGCATCCAACCACATATCTATCAGCAAAAAGACATTCAAAGTGAATAGAGACAGTGCAAACAAAGAGATCCTGACTGAGGTTAAAAATAGCGAAGTCCTTAATGTAGGCGACGAGCTGAGAGTGGAATTGACTGCACACAACGATCAGGATCTCGACTATGTTTGTATTCAAGATGTGCATGCCACTTGTTTAGAGCCAGAAAAACTGTTGTCTCAGTTCATATACAATGGAAAGGACTCATACTACCAAAGCATCACAGACTCTGGTATACGATTGTTTTTCGACCGTCTAAGCAAAGGAACATTCAAATACTCATACAAGCTCCACGTCACAAACAAGGGTGTTTATTCACCAGGAATAGCGACTGCGGAATGCATGTATTCACCATCATTCAGAGGCAACAGCGAAAGTGGAG
Source organism: Paludibacteraceae bacterium (assembly GCA_016283095.1). GTDB lineage: Bacteria > Bacteroidota > Bacteroidia > Bacteroidales > Paludibacteraceae > UBA1723. The sequence goes on from JAEEMG010000075.1 coordinate 10,957, forward strand.
CAAGGCTAAATGTAAAGTGACTTTCAATACAACATACAAAACAAAAGGTTCTCCATTCCAGAGAACCTTTTGTTTTATATCAGATGATTTCAGATTGACTTATTCGTTTTATCTCTCCATTTGTGAATTCAAACGCAAGACCATCCTCCTCATCGGTAGGGCTTTCACACAACCATGCGATTCTGGATCTAGTAGAGATAAACAACTTTGTGAATCGCACCATTTTCAAGATGTTCCTTTTCGAAACATTCTCTTTATTGAATTGCTCTGGAATATTAAAATTCTCTTCCATATCATCGTAGATATACAAATAATACTCAAGCATTCTGTCTCTCATTTGGCTCCAGAAAGTACCTCTCATCATCTGGAATATAACATATGACTGACGAGTCTTATCGGAAATTTCTTTATCGTACGTAGAGATCACAAGAGGAAGTGTGTAGACATTGTCCACCAATCTTACTATGACTATGTTCTCAAATCCCATATAACTTGGGAAGACTATACCAAGGACCTCGTCCTTTACCTTCTCCTCATTGGCATAATTCCTCAATTTGTCACAAGTCATAAGATAAGGTTTATCGTCGGATAATAGGACTCCGATATACGAATCGTTCCATTGCGTGTAAACTTTCCAGCCAAAATTTCCTTCTCTGTCTATAAATAACGTCTTAGGCAAAGCTGTTTCTACCGTGACCTTTATATTGCCTTGAGTCATAACCATATCAGAAGCTTTCTCTTCGTCACCAGTATACACAGTGATCATCATTTTCGTGAACTCCCTGAAATAATCATCTTTGTTATTCAGGTACTTCTCATAAGCTTTCTGCTGTACAGCTGTGATTTTCTCGTCGACGCCTCCTTCCAGTTCAATCTCCAGATTCTCTTGTTTGCCAAAGAAAGAATTGACCTCAAGGCCTTTCCATGCATTCTTGCCATCATGCACAAGCAGACCAAGAACTCGATCATTTAGTTTGTGGAGATTCTTTAGCTGGGTCCTCGAGATAACTCGTGGTTCTGATTCAGACAAAATAACGGCCAATCCGTTATCCACATCCCAGCAGCAACCGAAAGCATAGCCGAAACTGCCGTCTCGACAGATAAAGAGATACCACAACGTCATGAACTGATATAGTTGTTTTTCGGTCACTACATCTTTATGGTCGTTTTCGTCAACACCGTTTACTTCACGTGCAATATATTCATAGTTCCATTTGTAATACTCCAAAAGATAATCTGTCACAATGCCTTTATACGTCTCTTCATTCTGCAAATAAGTCTTATAAGCTTTTCTTTGAACGTCAAGAATGCCTTCTTTGTCATCGTCTTGAACTACCAATTTCAGATTTCCATTAGAGTTAAGAACAGGGGCATCCATAGGTCTTACCCAAAAATTATTTTTGTGATATCTCAACTCACCTAAAACTAAATCATTTATTATTTCTTCCATTTTTATATTTTTTTAATCAGCATCATTTGTTCCTTCAACACCCTTACCCTTGACAGTAGGAGAAGTTTGCTTATTAGTTTGCATATTTGGTTTTATAGTATTATCACTTAGCAACACCTCATTCGCTTCTCCACGGAACTGATTCTGTCCTCCTTTATGAAAGACGTTGTTGTGTAAAAGAGATGGGACTTTGTAAAGGGTTCCGTTGGGCGACTCCTCCCATGTCATCTCATGTTCTGGATCATTCATCCAGTCTTCTACTATATCAGCGGTAAATGTAGGATTATGATCTGGATATCTTTTATTTAATTTCTCCGCCATTTCCTCACGAGCCTGCTTGAAATTAAGTTCACGATTTCCAGAGAAAAATTTAATTTTCACCTCTCCGAATGCAAACGGTTTCCATAATGGATATCCGCCTTCAAACTCAAGTTTTCTAACATATTTCCTATTCCGGTCTTTCTCATCAAGTCTGTACTTAGACATTCCATCTATTCTGTCAAGCACTTCATTCAAACAAATTGAATCTTGGTCAATATAATCTGGCTTGTACTTTTTGATTTCATAATTTTTATCAAATGTATAAACACGGTGATAAGCATCTCGATTGTCAGAATCCCAAGTGCCCTTGCTTGCAGAAGGATAGCAATAGCCATCCTTGTGAGAGAAAAGAAACACCTCATTTTTAACCTCGCCCTCATTTTCTGTTTTAGCTCCAGTAATAGAAAACATTACCGAGTTATTATCACATGCCACAGGCTTATATATAAAGCCTCTCTGTTGCAATTGTTCACTTATAACCTTTTCATCACCGTAAAATTTGCCTTGTACAGACTGAGCAGGAAGTTTGATAAGACGACCATTTTTTGCTTTGACAGTAGCTTTACCAACAACAAGATCATAGAGAAAATCAAGCTCACTTTTTCTCAAACCGACATTTGTCTGTGCCTTATCACCTTTATTATTTCCTGCTATTATTTTTATATCATTACTCATCTTATTTATATCTCTTTATCTTTTAATCTTTATAAAAAACATTAGGAAAACCATCAGCGTCGTCAATTAAGCAGACGAAAAGACTAATTTGCAATAGCTTCATTTACGTTATTTTTTACATCAGCGTCTGACTTTATTGATAATGCAAATATAGTAAAGAAAACTCTTACAAGCAAAAAAATCAGTCATAAGACTGATTTTTTTGCTTGTATATTTCGTCCTTCGCCAAACAAAAAAAGCGGAACACTAAAATAATTTAGCATTCCGCATTTATAGTTTCTAATTTATTATAACGCCATCAACACAAGGAATTGAGCACTCATAACTCGCAAGAACATCGTCAATGGGTAGACGGTAGCATACGAAAGTGAAGCTTTTCCTGTCGCGTCAGCTGTGTTGGAGAATGCCAACGCAGGAGGGTTCGTTGTTGATCCACTTGCGAATCCCATCAGTTGGGCTGCACTCAGTTTCAAAACGAATCGTCCAATCAAAAGAATTATTATCATCGGCACCATTGTGATGATGGTACCATAGAAGAACCACGACAATCCGACTTCCTGGAATGTAGAGACAAAACTCTTTCCTGCTCCCAAACCAACCGCTGCCAAGAACAACATGATTCCAATCTCCTGAAGCATCTTCTTTGCTGAGAATCTCGTGTATGTGACCAAATTGAATTTGATTCCGAACTTTGCGATCAAGATCGACACGATCAATGGTCCACCAGCCAAACCAAGTTTCACTGGCTGAGGTATTCCAGGGATATCAAACGGAATTGAACCAAGAAGCACACCAAGTGTGATTCCCAAGAACACCTGAATCAAATGTGGATGGTCGAGCTGTGTGTTTGAGTTTCCTACAAACAATCCAAGTTTATTGACTGATGTCTCATCACCCACAGCGATGACAGAGTCTCCAACCTGAAGTTGCAATGTAGGGCTTGGCACAAGATCGATACCTGTACGGATGACGCGAGAAATGTTGACACCGAAAATCTCCTGGATCTTAAGTTGAGCGAATGTCTTTCCATTCATCTCAGACTTGGTAACAACAAGTCTCTTGCTTACCAACTGACCGCCATCCAACTTGTCCCAAAGAGCCATATCCATTTCCAAACGTGTTCCTACACAAACCTTTACGGCCTCGCTGTCGTTCTGGTTAGAGATCACATACATCTTATCGTTGAAGGAAAGTACAGTGTCGTCGTTTGGAACTTTCACCTCGTCGACTGCAGCTTTATGAAGACGTGTAACGACGAAATTCTTTCCGATTGTCTGCTTCAACTTGCCAAGTGTCATACCGTCGATAGCCTTGTTTGTGATCTGCACTGTGTAGATCTCGACAGAACTCTTATCATGCTCCTCTGTTTGAGCGGAAGCCTCCTTACCCCATAGGAAATTGACAACAGCAAGTATGATGATAATTCCAACAACACCCATAGGATAAGCTATCGCATAACCTGCAGCAAGAAAATCATTCGCGTTACCAGTGGCATCCGAATAAGCCTGCTGCGCAGCTCCAAGACCAGGAGTATTTGTGACCGCTCCAGAAAGGATTCCAACCATATTCTTCAAATCCTCACCTGTGACGCAGTATATAATGTAGGCAGCCATCACATTTAGGAATACCAAACCTACTGCCATAAGGTTCAAATTGATGCCTCCACTACGGAATGTCGAGAAAAAACTTGGCCCGACCTGCATACCAATCGAGTACACAAACAGGATAAGTCCAAATTCTTTGACAAAATGCAATATATGCGGATCAATCTGGTAGAAATTACCAACGAAGATACCCACGAATAATATCCATGTAACACCCAGAGTAAAACCTTTTACTTTGAAATTACCGATTGCCAGACCAGTCACAATCGTGAATGAAAGCAGCATCAACGAGTATGCTACCGAACCACTTGAAAGCAATTTAAAAAACCACTCCATAACGTGAATTATTTACTTATTTATTTCCTGAATGCAAATATAGATATTTTAATTTATATGTTATACAACATACAGAGAAATTATTTAGCATTTAGCATTTTGCATTTAGCATTTTTAATTTATCTCTCAGCATTTCATACAGTTTTTCCTTCGTAATCCCCACACTCTCTAATTCTCTGATCAGATGCAATGCCTCACGTGCCTCAGCATCCTCATCTCGTTTTTTCAAAGCAATTCCAAGGAATGAAAAGACGGAATATGGTATCTCGTCATATGCAGGCATGAGCATATCTGTAGACGGGATTTCTGCAGCAGACGCATATTCTCCGTTTGATTTCATCAGCCATCGTGACTGGAATAGTTGTCTGTAGGCTGTAGTATTTTTCAATGATGTTTCTACAGGATTACGTTTTCCTTTAGGTGTGTAGCGATATCTTCCTGTGATTTTTTTCATCACTTCTGTAGAGACCTCTTTTTCAAACAGGTTCTGCAACATCCTGCAAAAAGCCAATGATTTGTCTAACGACGGATGATGCAAAAAATGGTCAAAACCAGCTATTTTCCTGTCTTCTATCTCTGTCTCTTTTAATTTCGACGGTGATGGCATCTCTTCTTCTGTGATTCCAAACTCCTTATAGTCAATCGGATGACGCAACACATCACTGTCTATCCTCACGTCGAAACAAACACCACAAGCACTGATGAATGTATAGAATGTCTGACGGTCTGACGGAGAAATATGTCGCTCTATAAAATTATTCGGAAGAAATACAGAGTCCGCATTATCCGCAAAGAATATTCGTTGCGACGCAGTTTCCGCCAACACCAATCTGGGTAATGACAATGTGTATTTGTTTGTCGGCAAAAGCTGAAGGCTGGAGAATTGCTCCACAATACTCTTCTTCCGTTCAAAATCAAAACCGGCTCCTACATATTCACTTGCCGCAACCATTATGTACTTTGCCAACGTGTCATAGTCGAGCGGTTCAACCATCTGCTCATGAAACTGCTGAGCCACAAAATCCACCGTCAACGATTGCTCTGAAAAATGCTCGAGATGCAACACGTCTGCGAATAGCAAAAATATCTCTTTATCATTAAGCATTTCTGGGCAGACGGAATGGCTCGCGTCTCCACTCAAATATACCGACGCTGTCTGATAGTTGGCATTCAGGCGTAAGCTTCTGAATTGTCCATCCGCACACTTGATCCAACTCTTTGTGAAAGCTTCACTTTTTCCACGCAGAAGTTTCGACAACACTTTTCGTTCTCCATACAGATATCTGTAGAAATTCATCAGCCACCCATCTGATTTATGCTTCATGAAATTCTCGTCAAGAGACAAAAGCATTGCTTCCACACCCCATAATCGGGATCCAAGAATCTTACTTAAGATAGGATATTTAGTCAGATCAACTTTATCAAAATCCTTGTTGACATTTCCATCTGCCAGAGTCGCAATGTCATCATCATCCAAAACTTTCCCCACATTCTCAACACAAAAATTCAATCCAGACATCGGCAAAAAATGTCCATCCGTATTTTGGAAAAATGGAGCAGACGACGATTCCGACACAATAGTTTGAAACAACCGTTCACTGCATAATCGGTTGATGGAATTAACGTTTTCATACTTGCATTTCTCCTTCATTTCGAGGACTCTTTCCACAGTTTCCCAAGATTTCTGGTATTTCAGGAAAACAACAGAAAGCGATGCAATTTGCTGTCGAAGGGCATTGTTTTCTTCATTTTGGAGCGTATTCTCACGATTATCGCTCAATAAAAACGTTCCATGGATGATGAATGGGAGCGTACTCTGTTCAAGCAAAGGGAAAAAACAATTCAATGCTGAAGAGTCACACAAAATTGCATTTCCATCTCCGTCGATCGGCATCGACAATGTGGCACTCATCTGTTGGGATCCGGACAAAAAAGACTCCGTCGCACAACTGAATTTCTGCGACATGGAAGATTGCCCCACCGTCTTCCCAGCGACCAATGAATAAAAAAGGATTTTTCTTTCTCCCTCCTCAATTATCTTTGAAGAGGAGACGTTTTTTTTGAAATTGTAAATTTTCCCGTCGACGCTGCAATCGAGCATCACAACATTATTAAGATAGTTGAGCGGATAATCCAACGAATCTATCATCGCCGCGATCTCTTCCGCTTTAGCCAAACTTTTTACTTTTCCACAGAATAGCGTTTCACCCCCACATCTACCCGACTCCACCAATCTCGCTGATTCGACAGGAACTATGAAATTCTGAATGTCAAAACTGAAATTGTCGTCTTCAACATGAGGCACATCACAATATGCGAATATCGATTTGAAACCGATACCAAACTTACCTATCTTGTTCTCACCAATCTTAGTGCTATGACCAATGGAAGAGATGGCATTGACGTCACCAATCTTTTCCTCCGTATCCTCTCTATCCACGTCAGACACAGAAAAATGTTTTGAGCCATCGTGGAAGAAAGAGAATCTGTCACCATCAAGCACTAAACGGACATTCCTGGCACCTGCGTCGTCAGCATTCTGAAGCAGCTCATACACAAAATGAGCCTTGCCACTATACTTGTCGACAATCAGATTCCACAGACCGATTGTAGCAGGATTAGCAAGTGTCTCAGCAACCTTACGTCGGCTCTCAGTGAGTTTGGTGAAAAGATTATTTATCATTCAACTTCTTAAAACAACCTGCCTTACATAGCCAAGCCACAGCAAAGGCAGTCAACATTACAGTCTCATTTACCATTGTCCACCAATTTGGGAAATATTCATCATACGTAGCAGTGAACATCTGGAATGCCATAAATATATTGATTACATTTCCACAAATCTTGTAAAGTATGTTACGCTTTTTCTTCTCAGGTGTCATCTCACCTTCCGACTTTGTGAACTGTAACAAGATCATGACTGAGAAACTTACAAAAAGAATCGAGGCACTCACACAATGGATTATATTCGTAGTGGTGACAGGCAAATGAATCAAGCCTACCAATTCAGTGTCGTTAACAAAAGATGTGTTTGTCGGGAACGCGATCACAAAAAGTGCAGCGATACCGGAAATAGAAGTAATGATATTGTCACGTTTGTCGTACCCCCGATAAGATAAAAAGTATACGAAAGTAGTGAAAAGGAGTCCGATCATCAATATTTTGGAATTACAATAGTACGTGGCTGAAATAGAATACCACCATTCGTCAGGATTCTCACCTATAATTCCAAACAAAACCGCAAGTGGAGCCAATAGTCCACACATCACCCCCAACATCATTCTCTGATGTTTCATTATCTCCTTATCAATATCTGCTCCTGTTGCCATAATAAATCATTAATTATCCATAGCAAAAATAAGAAAAAATATCAGAAACGTAGAACCACGTTGGAATATTAAATTAAAAACTGAATCCATAAATGACATACGTTGCATATCATTTCCATCTAGAAATCAAATTAGTCAAGAAATCAACTTTCTTTCTCTATTCATACACACAATTCATCGAAAAACAGAATAAATATATACAGCCACCCAACAAAAGAAACATCAATACCCAGTTTATGTAAAAAAGGTTAAAACAATCCAATAATCATGTGATTTTTTGCATAATTACATGCTTTTTTGATAATTTTGCAGTCACAAACATAAAACATAAACAGGGGTTTTAAAATGAAAAAACTTTTCATGATAGCAGTGTCGGCAATGATCGCATTGTCTTCATTCGCAGCAGACAAAGAGAAGGTTGCCAAAGCACCTCAGAAAACAATTGACGGTATGCTAAACACAGCACTACAGCTTAACAATCTTCCTGGTGCAGCCGCTGAGTACGACAACGGTAAGTTGATCCAGTACGCATTCTCTCAGGTTGGTTACGATTTGTCTGACAACATAGCAAGTCTTGCCGGCGAGGGTAAAGCTGTAAAGAAAATGGCTAAATTGGCAGTCGGAGATTTGATTTTCTTCAACGATGGCCAGGCTGGTATCGTATACAAAATCGGAGGAGACAATTCTCTAAGCTTCCTTCACGTTGTTAACGGACAGGTGATGATCTCAAGCTCAGAAAGTCTTGGTTACAAGTGTGGTACTCACATCACTTCAGACAAGGAGCTAGCTACTCTTCGTAAGGAATATGAGAAGGAGCAGAAAGCAATAGCTAAGGCTCAGGAGCAGCACGCTAAAGCTCAGGCTGAAGCAGCTAAGGCAGCAGAAAAGGCTGAGAAGGAAAGAATCAAAGCTGAAAAAGAGGCTCAGAAGGCTCAGGAAAAAATCGAAAAAGCTAACAAAGAGGCCGCTAAAGCAGCAGCTAAAGCTGAGAAGGCAGAGCAGAAACTTAACGATGTCACAAAGTAAAACTTTGTCTTTCACACAATTTAAGGCGACTCTTCATTGGGTCGCCTTTTTTATTATCCTAGTACTTATTTATTTTCCGAC
>JAEEMG010000076.1 GCA_016283095.1 Paludibacteraceae bacterium
GCGCTTTGTATGAACCTCTTGTGTTAACATATATTTCTATATGTCCCGTTCTTCCTCGTAAATTGCAAATGTTTTCAAAGATCTCTATCTTCTGGCGTCGTACCCTCTCTCGGGCCGCTTATTTTCTCGCTTTCTTTCAGGCTTCGTTGTCGTTCCTTCCCGAAAGCGAGTGCAAAAGTATAGCAGATTTTGATTCTGTGGAAGCGTTTTAGGAATTATTTTTCAAGTTTCTTTATAAATGGCTGATTCTACGGAAGATAATTTTTGAGGGATTTTTGCCGTGGAGACGTCGTATTGCATAGTCTCCGACATCTGGACGTGGAATTTATTTTTTTAGCACGCATGAAATAAGCAGAATTTTATGGAATATCATACCATATGCATTACAAATTGCGAATTAAATCCTCACATCAATGCGAAATCATAAACGAAAATGCGAAATAAATCGGTCCACGGTATATCATATACCCCCCTAAACGGGGCAATGTGGGGAATCCGTCATCATGTTTTTTTCTACCAACATTTAACGCCTAAAGGCGTAATTGGTGAATATATCATATTTTTTCTACCGATATGCAACGCCTGACGGCGTAATTGGGGGATTCATCATCTCTGTTGAAATTCCGACCGATGGATAATATCCCAACAATTATGAATTATGAATTATCCGGGCGACCACAAGGGTCCGCCCCTACAGGCAAATTCAATTCCTCAGATGTATTTCCCAACAATTATGAATTGTGAATTACGAATTATGAATTGACCAAGACACGCACGTCCGTGCGTCTCTACGAGGGTTGGATTCTCCAGATGCGTGGATTTTCCCAACAATTACGAATTATGCATTATGAATTATGAATTCATAATGCCTTCAGACATTCGTCGTCATCATCAAAATCTCCAAGGATGACATCTGTGATTGTGTTTATTTTTGAGGCGTCATATGGAGCGGACACACGGATGTAGTTCTCAGTGAATCCATGCATAACATTACTGTCTGTATCTTCCCAAAGGACTTTGGCTTTCTTGCCAATCTGATTTTTCATGAATTCATGCAATCGCTTCTCTGAAAAATCCATTAGGATATCCGTGCGACGCTTCTTCTCTCCATTCTGAACATATGGTTTGATTGACAACGCAGCTGTGTTTGGCCTTGGCGAATATGGGAAGACGTGTAGTCTTGTGACATCAAGGCTCTGCAAAAACTCATACGAATCGTTAAAATGCTCCTCCGTCTCGCCATTGAATCCGACAATCACGTCGACACCTATAAAGGCATCAGGCATACATTTTTTTATCTCGGCAATCTTATGAGCGAAGACATCTCTCTTATATCGACGGTGCATCAACGCTAATATCTCATCGTTTCCACACTGCAATGGTATATGGAAATGCGGCATAAACGACCGGCTGTTCGCACAAAATTCAATAATCTCGTCTGTCAGAAGATTAGGTTCGATGCTGGATATTCTGTATCGCTCAATTCCGTCGACTTTATCCAACTCTCTGACTAAGTCGATAAATTTCTCTCCCGTCGACTTTCCGAAATCTCCAATATTGACACCTGATATGACAATCTCCTTCGCCCCCTCCGCAGCCGCTTTCTTTGCCTCCTCAACAGTCAGCGCCACCGAAGCATTACGGCTTTTTCCTCTTGCGATCGGCACTGTACAATATGTGCAAAAATAGTCGCATCCATCCTGCACTTTCAACAGATAGCGTGTGCGGCAACCGGCAGTACAGAATGGGAAGAAGACATCCACCTTGCTACGTTCCGTATGATAGATCTTCGTACCAGGCTCCTCATCATTGAGCATTTTCACAAATGAAGCCATGTCGAACTTATGCTGAGCACCAAGCACAATGTCAACACCATCTATATGTCCGACTTCATCCGGCTTGATCTGCGAATAACAACCAGTGACAACGACTTTCGCATTCGGATGCTGACGTTTCAGCTGATTGATCACTGCCCTGCCCTTCCTTTCCGCAGCCTGTGTCACAGCACATGTATTGACCACGATCAGATCCGCAGTCTCTCCATCCTTCGCAGTGACATAGCCGATAGACTCAAGATCGAATGAAAGTTTGGACGTTTCAGCAAAATTCAATTTACAGCCCAGAGTATGGTATACGACCTTCATGACCTATTAATCTATATCAGACAATTTTTCTGGTTTGCCAAAAACCACAAACAACAAAAGTGAAGCTATCGCAGCATACAGCATCGACTCTGTAGGCTGAATGATGAAAAGGATGGCTGTCAGTCCTGATGGGATATGAACCAACGTCATCTTCTTCATCGTTATTTTCTCAAACAATTTTTCGGCAGTCTTCAAATCGTCGCACTCAGCCACAATCTTTCTGTCCTTTTTATATTGCCAGACTGCGTATGGCACGAGTATGACAATAAGGAGATATGCGATTGTAGAGACATAATATGGAATCACAGTTCCTGTGTTTTGAAGGAAACTCGAAATTAGGATCAGAAGTGCGGAAATCGCGATTCTGGAATAATACTTGAAATTTAAATTCATATTTGTCAAATTAGAAATTCGCTCCTGTTGAATATGGACGTCTTTCGACGATGCTTCGTCCGAGCGTCACCTCATCTGCGTAATGAAGTTCATCCCCCGTCGCAACACCTCTTGCGAGAGTCGTGATATTGATTCCAAGATTCTCAAGTCGACGGTAGATATAATATGCTGTGGTATCGCCCTCCATCGTCGTCGACAAAGCAAGGACAACCTCATCTATCGGCTCGTTATGCACACGCTGCACAAGGCTTTCGATAGTGAGATCGTTTGGACCAATTCCGTCGATAGGAGAGATCACACCTCCAAGCACATGGTATAGCCCACGAAACTGCTGAGTCGCCTCTATGCTCATCACATCTTTCAGATCCTGCACCACACAGATGATCTTCGGATTACGGCTTTTATCCGAACAGATCTCACATATGTCGGAATCGGAGATATTATGGCAGCATCGGCAAAACTTCACCTCTTTCTTCAGACGGATAAAAGAATTCGCGAAACGTTCCACATCCTCCTCCGAACGATTCAGAAGATGAAGCACAAGACGCAAAGCGCTCTTTTTTCCTACACCTGGAAGAGAAGAGATCTGATGTACAGCCTCCTCAAGAAGTTTGGAAGAAAACTGATCAGTCATTATTCATACCACTTTTCATCCGCAGCACCGTCTTCAGTGCCAGCCGAAGGATCGACCATATTATTCAAAGGATTAATCATATCATTTGAAGACGACGGTTCGATAATCTTCTCAATCTTATATACGACATAATTGCTGTTGCCACGCCACCATAGAGCATGGTTAAACTCTTTATAGCGGACTGTGACGATAGACTCGCCGACAAGTTCAAGAGTGCGAGCAAGAGAGTCGTCCTCGACAGAGAAATCGAACTCATTGCTACCAAGGCCCTGCTGACCTTTAGATTTGATTCCCTGCTGGATCAATCTGCCCTCGTAAGTTTTCCAGATATATCCCTTACGTGTGACGAAATTGACCTGACCAGTCTTAATTCCATCAGCGAACTCCCAATAAAACGAGATGTAACCTACCGCAAGAAGGATCACACCAAGAACAGCAGTGATAATGCAACCTATTTTCATATTCTCAAAATTTATCTTCAATTTTCTGCAAATATACCATAACTAAATGAAAAAGATGAACAAAAACGATGTTTAAAGAAAAAAATCAAAAAAACATTCAAATTTCCGCGTAAAAGATTTGCAATAATGAAAAAAACATCTACCTTTGCAGTGCTTTTGAAAAACAAGCGTTCTAAGACATAACGACAAAGCAGATTTGCGGAAATAGCTCAGTTGGTAGAGCACGACCTTGCCAAGGTCGGGGTCGCGGGTTCGAGTCCCGTTTTCCGCTCTCAAATGCTCAGGTGGTGAAATTGGTAGACACGCTACTTTGAGGGGGTAGTGCCGATTACGGCGTGTGAGTTCGAATCTCATCTTGAGCACGTAAGTAAAGATATTCTGCGGAAATAGCTCAGTTGGTAGAGCACGACCTTGCCAAGGTCGGGGTCGCGGGTTCGAGTCCCGTTTTCCGCTCAAGAGAAGCAGCAAGAAATTGCGCTTTTTTGTTTTATTTCTGTCCAAAGAGTAGCAAACCTAACAATTATAATTAAATTTGCCAATAATAAATTCTATGCAATAGGCATTCTAAAATCAAAAGAAATGGATGAAAAAGATCAATATTACATTCAGCTTTACGTTTATGCAGGAGTACTTATTGCAGCAGCTATCTACCTGCTGTTCAAATCAATATACGAAACTGGCATTATCCAATATTTAGCAAAGAAAATAATAGGAGAATCTTCAGTAGAAAAAATAAAACAGCAACTATATAATATAAATGATGAAACAACAATATATAGGAAGAAAAAAAAGAATGTTGACATTCAAAAGGAGATGGAACTGACAAATAAAGTTCTAGCCCAGATGGATAAGGAGACTGCAAAACCAGTTCTGCGTCTGAAACTCACAAATGAACAAGTTTCGATTTTCGGAAGCAAAGTTGGCGGAATTCCATATATTCCTTCAAAAGACGCGATTCCTTTCGACTCAGAAGGTTTGCCATTGCGTATGCTTGCCCAGATAGACTGCAGAGAGCTTTCCGCCCTACCCGATTTTCCACAAGTCGGCCTATTACAATTCTGGATAGACCAGTTTGACGACAGTTTAGGGCTCTTTACAGAAGGAGGTTCACGAGTTGTCTGGCATGAGACTGTCGACGATAAAATAACAGAAGAACAGGTTCGTTCTTGGTTGGCGGATTTTCCACAACCAGATGGAAACGAATATTGGTTTCCAGTGACAGGTGAGTTTGGTTTGTCATTTATAAAAGAAGAAGAGCCAATGCCTATGAGCGATGCTCATTTCGGACCGATTTTTGTCAAGAAGTACAATGAATTAACGGAAGACGACAACATAGAAGACATGTACGATCTTTCAGATGATACCAATGAAATGATTTGGGACCACCATACTGGAGATGGCCATAAAATAGGCGGTTATCCTGCATTCTCACAAGAAGATCCACGAAAGAGCGATTCCGATCAAACGGTTTTGCTGTTGCAGATCGACAGTGAAGATGATGAATCCATCATGTGGGGAGATGGTGGAGTATGCGGATTCTTCTGCACTCCCGATGATTTGAAGCGACGCGATTTCTCTAAAGTTCTCTACAATTGGGATTGCAGTTAAACAAACTATTACAACGCCAACGGAGATTGTATCAAATATTGTGAATATAGCACTGACGGAACAATGAAAGGTGTTTCGAAAAATACTTATATCATTGAATACCAATATTAGGTTGATGCGGAATTGGTAATGTCATCACAATATCCACATATTGGTTTTCACACAATTACGTATTATGAATTCAAGTTTTGCAAGTAGGTTTCATATTCATTTTGTGTAAAAATTGAGGATTACAAAGGGCGGAACGCCCTTGTCCCTCCCTTTATCGCGAGCACGTAAGTGCGAGCGACAATAAAAGACATTGAATATGGAAGTCATCATACAAACTTTTATTAAAGTGCTCGCCTACGGCTCGCACTGCAAAGAAGAAGGTTAGGGCGTTCCGCCCTTAACAATCCTCTATTATATACCAACTTCAAATTAAATCCACTTGCAAAATTTGAGTTATGAATTACAAATCAACAGATTCAAAACCTTATCAAGATATACGTTTCATAGACCCCAATAGTGTTTCCCTCTTGATTCTGGTATGTAAGCGGGAAAACTCCCTTGGAACTGGTCAACACGTATCCCATCCGTTTTAGATCATTTATAATCTTTACACGAGTAACTGCCATTTCGTTAGGCAAAGGCTTAAATGATCCTGTAGATATTTTTAATGTAGAGCCTGTGGTTGATTCCGTCCATACTTCATGACAAAGAGGGAAAAATATTTTTCTCATATCAGAATCAATAACAGAAGGTGAAATAGTCTTGTCTTTTACATATTCAAGTCTGCCGGATATAGATGAAACCTGTTTTCCATTGTGGAAAGTAGAATTTGGAAAATTGCCAACAGACTTGAAAGTCATAACCGTTCGGTTATTAGAAGTCGACTCTTTTGAATCAATAATAATATCTTGAGGCAAAGTATTGCCCATCGAATTAAAAAAACGAGGAAACTGAATGGCATTAGGTTTTGAATCCTGAAACAGAATTATCAATCTATGGTCAACTCTATTTGGAATAGGAGAATTAGGTCTTGCAAACACCGAGTCGAATACAAAATCAATATTTATAGACGTCATGCTATACACGTCATTCCATAAAGATCGCTTATATACAATCAGGTTGGGATCTAAAGCCTCTCTTTCCTTCGTTCCATCAACATATCCATACTCAAGATATTGGTTTTGAGCATTTAGATGAAAAATAAAAGCAAATAAGAATAGTATTATATACGTCACCCGATATTTCATAAACTAATATATTTTAAGAATCACACAAAACATTACAAGTCACTTTCAATCCTTGACTTTTACCATAATACTAGTTTCATACATCAAGATAGTGTTTCCATTTTGATTCTGGTATGTAAGTGGAAAAACTCCTTTCTGGCTGGTCAACGTATATCCCATCCGCTTTAGATTATTTATTACCGTTACGCGAGCTACCGCCAATTCGTTAGACGAAGACGGAAAAACGAAATTTATATATGAAGCATCTGAGATATCCGATGTTCCTTTCAACGATATTGGAGCTAAATAAAAAGGGTTAAGATTATCTGCTAAATCGTCATTTAATATCGTCGACCTAATGGTTTTAAATTTGAAATAAGAGATACGACCAGAAATGGATGAAATCTGTTTTCCATTATGGTATGCAAAATCAGGAAGTTCATAAGAATAAAATGATATAGACATAATTCCGTTATCAGCATCTTTTTTATCTAATTTAAATCCATAACTAAATAATATACGCATAGTATTTCCCATAGAAGAAGACATTTCATAAGGGCCTGACACTTCAGATGGTTCTCCTTCATTAAAAGAAACAATCAATTTGTCAGAACAACTCGCTCTCAATGCATTTTGTTCTATATCCATAGGAGTCAATGTATCAAAAACATTATCTATATAAATGTTCCTAATTCTATATGTTAATCCTTCATTATGATAATACTGGAAAGACATTCTTTCAAACTCTATTGTATTTTTTTCCTTCGTTCCATCAACATATTGATACTCTATAAATGAAATTTGAGCACTCAATTGAAAAATGATAGCAAATAGAAACAGTATTATATATGTTACCCGATATTTCATAAACTAATATATTTTAAGAATCACACAAAGCTTAAATATCATTTTCAATCCTTGACTTTCACCATAATACTAGTTTCATACATCAGAATAGTATTTCCGTCTTGATTTTGGTAAGTAAGTGGGAACACTCCTTTCTGGCTGGCCAACGTATATCCCATTCGCTTTAGATTATTTATTACATTCACACGCTCTAATGACAAGCCATTTAGCTTTGTATTTTTTTCATCCTCATTATACGACGGAGAAACGAAGTCTAAATATGAGCCATCTGATTTTTCAATAAACGATTTCGGATAGAAAGGTTTTAGATTCTCTTTCAATTCATCATTTAACATCTTCGACGGAATGGTTTTGACTTTGAAATAAGAGATACGACCTGAAATGGATGAAATCTGTTTCCCATTATGGTATGCAAAATTAGGTAGCTTATTAGAATTAAATGATACAGCCATAATTCCAGCTTTAGGATTTATTTTATCTGAATTATAAACATAATTATCTAAACGATCTCCCATAGAATAAATATATCTAGGACCAGTCAAATAGGACAGCTCTCCATCATTAAATCCAAAAATCAATTTGTCAAAAATTTGAGAACCTATATTGGGAATTAATGTATCAAAGACATTATCTATATAAATGGTCTTTATTCTATATGACGATCCTTCATTTTGATAATAACGGCAATAGAATCTTTCCGTACCAATTGTATTTCTTTCCTTCGTTCCATCAACATATTCATAATCTATATATGAATTTTGAGCGACAGACGGGAATATAAATGTTGTCAGAAATAATATTATGTAAGCGATGCGACTTTTCATAGGCAATGTATTATTTAGTGAGAAAAGAAAACAAATAATGTTAAGATATGATATATCAATCAATTATCAAATCAACTTCAATATAAGTTTCATACATTTTAACGGTACTTGCGTTGTCCTTTTTATAAATCAGGGGGAACTCCCCTTTCTGACTAGTCAACCTATATCCCATTCGCTTCAGATTATTTATGACATTTATACGTTCTAAAGACAAATCATTCCAATTAGCTTTTTTTGTGTTTATATCATACGACGGTGAAACAAATTTTAATAAATATGAGGCACCTAATGTTCTATTCGAGAATGTTGAATCTAAGTAAAAAGGTTTTAGACTTTCTACCAATTCTTCTTTCAAATTTGACGAAGTAAGGATCTTGTATTTTGAATAAGTGATGGAACCTGAAATTGACTTTATTAGTTTTCCATTATGACGTGATGTTCTCGGATTAGTATCTTTAGACTTAAACAAAACAGTCGTAATTCCATTATTTGCTACTGTTTTTCCAGAACACAAATCATATTGAAATAAAGTATAATAATTACCCATAGATGTGTAGCTACGTGGACCAATGGCATTAAACGGTTCTCCATTTTTAAAACTTATCCATAAACAAGAAATATAAGGGTCTCCTTTTTTAGGTTCGAAAACATTAAAAATAAAGATAGAACTAATTATGTAAGATGAGCCTTTATCAAAAGTATATCTACACTCCATTCTATCAGAACTAATTGCTTCTCTTTCTTTAGTACCGTCTACATACTCATAATATATATATGAATCTTGAGCGATAGACGGGAAAACAAACGTCATCAAAAGTAAAATTATGTAGGCGATGCGACTTTTCATAACCGTAGATGATTCTTGGTAAATATTATTTAAATCTGAGTATCTTTTTCACAAATGTAACAAAATATTGTAGTATGTAAAATCTTGAACAAATAAAATTGGTTCTGTCCTAATTCATGACTGACATTTTCATTTTTTTCGTCTGAAAGACGCTACCGAGCAAAGCGTGAGTAACCCAATGACGAAGTCTCGGAATAATGTAACGATGATACGAAAAAATTGTCTGAAAGGCAATACCATAATTACAGCATTTTCGTCTCTTTCATCAAAAAAAGTCTAAGACTTACTCTTAAAACTCCGAGTCTCTGTATTTTTCTATATGTGCTCGCCTACGGCTCGCACTAGAAAGGAATGGTTAGGTCGTTCCGCCCTTAACAATCCTCATATTAATTATCGTATTATCAATATCTATTATTCCTTAGAACAATGCATTCATCTTGTTTTAAATCATAATCCATGACTAACATATTATTTATAGAAACCATTTGGACTCATACTTGACCATTTTATGTACATTTCCTTATAGTTTTCTTTGATAAATTCTCTGATAATACGGAGTTCCTTGTCTGTTAACATTCCTCTTTCTTTAACTTCTGTATCTCCATTTCCCCTAACGAATAATTTTGCCGAACCTGCTTCTGTCATTCGTCTGTCACTTGCATGTACATGCATAGCCTCAATAACACAGTGTGATGTGAAATACAAATGTATCCACAAATCATAAATTCATAATACTTAGGCATATGATTCCTCCATAAATTTATGATTTTTCTTCCAGTATTCCTTCACAATACTAATTTCAACATCATTCATTGTTGTCTCCAAAACATCACCATCTGTAGTCATGACAGAAGCATGGTGTGGCTCATTTAAATCGACTACTCTCACATTAGAGTTGTCTGTGCGAGAGAATGCATAACCACAGACAATCATGTCTGAACCATTGCATATCTTTTCTATTTCTTCACTGCTCATAATTTCCTATTTTTACTGTTTTTATATCCTTTAAGAAAATGTTTGGATTAATATAAAGATTATTGAGAATAGGAACAAGATCAATATATTCTTCTATGATTCCAATTCCCTCATAATCAGCCATAACAACCAAATATCCATTATCCCATTCTTTAATTTCAGTATATTTATTTAAAACAGGAGATGTACGGAAACGAATGTTATAATCCCCGTATCTAAAAGATGTCATATTGCCAAAATTTGACAATATTGCTTGGTTGTCAATCTCTTTACTCATTCTAAATATTTGTCGCTAAATTAGTATTTTTCATGGCTATGTCCTAATTTATAGATGACAAATTATATGGTTCTGTCCTAATTTAACGAGAATTCGATGAATTGTAATCTACGAATCATTATTCACTTTCTTATTGAATTCTCACCTCTTTTTCTCAGGAAAGGAGTAGTCTTTCTCTATGGACTTTGTGTATCTTTGGTTTTATTTAATTCTATATGCTCGCCTACGGCTCGCACTTGGGGAGGTGGAAGGGCGTTCCGCCCTTTGGAATCCTCATTTAAGACACTCCAACTATCACTTTTTCCCTACTATAATATTCTTTCACGTTAGTTAGGGCGTTCCGCCCTTAACAATCATCAAATATCAGCAACAAAACGAGAATGAACTAAACAAAAAAAGAGCCGATCCAATCGAACCGGCTCTCTATATAAACCTTTAATAAGGATTACTTGTCACCACGGATTGCAGCGATACCTGGAAGAACCTTACCCTCCATGTACTCAAGCATTGCACCACCACCTGTTGACACGTAAGAAACCTTGTCAGCCAAGTTGTTCTTGTTGATTGCAGCAACTGAGTCACCACCACCGATCAAAGAGTAAGCACCCTTAGCAGTTGCAGCAGCAACAGCCTTAGCGATAGCAGTTGTACCAGCAGCGAACTTGTCGAACTCGAATACACCCATAGGTCCGTTCCAGATCAAAGTCTTAGAGTTCTCGATAACCTTCTGGAAGTTAGCGATAGACTTAGAAGCGATATCAAGACCCATCCATCCGTCTGGAGTCTGGTCGATAGCTGTCTCCTTAGTGTTAGCGTCCTTGTCGAACTTATCTGCGTTCAAAGCGTCAACTGGAAGAAGTAGGTTAACACCCTTAGCCTTAGCCTTAGCGATGATATCAAGAGCAAGGTCAAGCTTATCCTCCTCACAAAGTGAGTTACCGATCTTACCACCCTGAGCCTTAACGAATGTGTAAGCCATACCACCGCCGATGATAAGGTTCTCTACACGGTCAAGAAGGTTAGTGATGATGTTGATCTTATCAGAAACCTTTGAACCACCCATGATAGCTGTGAAGCCTTCCTTCTTAGCAGCAAGAACACCGTCCATTGCCTTAAGCTCCTTGTTGATAAGGAAACCAAACATCTTCTTATCATCAGCGAACTCGTCAGCGATAACAGCTGTTGAAGCGTGCTTTCTGTGAGCTGTACCGAATGCGTCGTTAACATAAACCTCAGCGTAAGAAGCCAAAGTCTTAGCGAACTTCTTCTGAGAATCCTTCATAGCCTTCTTAGCCTCGTCGTACTTAGGATCTTCCTTCTCGATGCCACGTGGCTTACCCTCTTCCTCAGCGTAGTAACGAAGGTTCTGAAGCAATAGGATCTCACCCATCTTCAAATCCTTAGCAGCCTGAGCAGCGTTAGCAGCGTCATCAGCAAACTTGATAGATGCTACACCGAACTCCTTTGTATACTTCTCAATAGCTGAAATGATCTGCTTTAGAGAGAACTTAGGATCACCCTCCTGTGGGTTAACATTTTTTGGCTTACCCATGTGAGACATCAAGATAGCTGCACCACCGTCAGCGATGATCTTCTTGATTGTAGGTAGAGCACCACGAATACGTGTGTCGTCACTTACTGCACCTGTCTCTTTGTTCAATGGAACGTTGAAGTCCACACGAACGATTGCCTTCTTACCAGCAAAGTTAAAATTGTCAATTAATTGCATACTTGTAAAAATATGAACTTGTTTAATAATTTGCTACAAAGATAATATAAAATTCGAAATGCTAAATGCTAAATGTCAAATTAAACATGACCCATTATGCATTTCTAATCACATTTTTTTGCAGCGTTTTACTCTTTATTTTGCGAATCCATAAAGATGGTGGTCGGACCATCGTTAAGAAGAGAAACTTTCATGTCCGCACCAAACTCTCCTGTCCCCACCGTCTTACCTAAATCAGCGCTGACTTTCGCACAGAATTTTTCATACATAGGTATTGCGAAATCATGTTTGGATGCCTTGATATATGAAGGTCTGTTTCCTTTCTTCGTTGACGCCTGTAATGTGAACTGGCTGACAATCAATATTTCACCGTCGACATCCTTCACCGAAAGATTCATCACATTATTCGCGTCTTCAAAGATACGCATATTCACGATCTTGTTAGACAACCACTCTATATCAGCGTCGGTGTCTCTATCTTCCACACCGACAAGCACAAGCAAACCTCTGCCGATCGACGACTTGATTTTGCCTTCAATCTCCACTGAGCAATGCGTCACTTTTTGAATTACAACTCTCATATCAAAATAGGAAAGTCACAACAGGACAATCTGCTGTGACTATATAATTAATCAATAATTTCTGTGTTGATAGCGATCAAGAAATCAGGGCGTGACGGATCAAAATTCGGAATAGCCTTGATATCAAAGTATACCTCACACTCATCATACAATTCCGGATTCTCCTCTACAGGCACCTGATAGCGTTTGCCTCCCTCTGTCTGGATCTCTCCCTTATATTGGCAACGATATTTCTTAAACATATAGTTGTTGTGCTCGTAATATGTGCCATGATTCTCCTCTTCCGCATCATCATCCTGATCATCGATGACGGGACGTGGACGATAAGCCGGTTTTGGACGTGAGATATACGGACGATAATTCTGAAGATTACGTTTGATCATGTCCTCCTGATTTTCGTTGACGCTGACAACATTAAGCTGAATATCGCTCTCTGTATTTTTCACATCATACTCAGGCTCAATCTCTGGATAAGGCACATCAGGCACGTAATTAAATGGCAGACGGTCTGGTACCGGTTCTTCCTCAGGCTCACCACTCTGCTCCATCTTAGGAACATCAGCCTGCTGACGGTCGATATAATCATCCTGCGATTCAGTTTCACGAATGACCTTGGCTGAAGCAGCTGTATATGAAATCGGACGAACAATCTCCTTACTTGGATCTGGATAAGTGATAGAGACATCCACCGTCAACTGCGGACACATCAAAAGTATTTTCTTTCCATCCTCAGGAAGGAAACGAGTCACCAAATCTATAAAATTGTTTGTGCCGACCAAGCACTCAGAAACCATATTCTTATCAAACGACAAAAATGACTTCGGATCAGTGAAGCTATGACACGCGCAACTTGCAAAATGATAATCTCTAATCAAAGTGAAATAAGCAAGTTGCATGTGAGAAATAACAAGTTTATTCGCTTTCTCATCAGACAATTGCTTCAACATCGCCATTTTCGCTAAATCTATCAGGAATCTTCCAGTTCGAGGTTTCGCACTGCACGGAGCAACAACAAAAGCTTTGCCGTCTTTACTAAAACCTTTTGTTCCATTCAATATTTCCTCAACCTCATCTTTATGCAACGCAGTAAGTATTCCTATACACAAACTTTCAATTGATGGTCTATAGTTTCTAAAAAAAGCTTTATAATTTCCCCTTTCAAAACTTTCCACTGCAGCGGTATAATCATCTACAAAACTTCGCAAATGGAATTCATAATTCATTTCGTTTTCCATATAAAATCAAAACAACTAAAACAAGTCAATATAAATAAAAAAGCAAATATAACAAATTCCAACGAATTCTCGTCTATTTATCTAAATATATACAATAAAGAGACTCCCAGTATGACACCGCAAAGCAATATCGATTTTATCTTGATGTTCTTTTCCTTCAAGGCCACAGCGCCATACATAAATGGCACGATTGCACCAGAACGACGTATTGTAGAAACGATGGATATATAAGCGTCATCATAAGAGAGAGCCCAATAATAGACATAATCCGCCATCATAAGGAAAACAGAAATTCCAAGTATTGTCCATCGCCATTGGAATGGCGTTGATTTGCGACGGTGGGGATACCACAATGCGAACATCACAATCAGCATCAGAATCGACTGATACATGGTACTGTATACCTGCACAGCCATACGTGGATAACCACTATGCATAAGATGTTTGTCGTAGAGTCCGCTTGCCGAACCAAACACAGTGGCTGCGATCACAAGCCAAATCCATCTGTTGGATTTCCAAGAAACTCCCTCTCTCTTCCCCACTTGAGAAAATGCGAAGAAAGAGATCAGAGTAATTGCGATAGCCAATGATTGAATCCAAGACAAACTTTCATTGAAAATCACCACAGCCACAAGCACTGTCCATATCGGCTGTGTAGCCCTGATAGGAGAAAAAATCGTTATCGGGATATGTTTCATTCCAAAATAGGCGCAAATCCACGAACAAAGCACAATGACAGACTTCAAGAAGATTGCGAAGTGAGTAGCACCGTCAACAGATGGAATATAAAAAACACAAAGATTATCTTTTGCACCGTCTAATCCAGAAGCGATAAGCAACGGAAGAAATAAGACGAAAGAGAAGAAAATAGAAATCGAAAGCACCGGAATGACAGCATTGTCGGAAAGCGATTTCTTTTTGAACACATCATAGATGCCAAGCAAAAATGCCGACATCATGGCAAGCAAGATCCACATATCAATATTCCAAAATACCCTTTCCTTGACGAACAATCACCGGCTCATCACCAGTACAATCAACAACAGTGGAAGGCTCAAGACTTCCATATCCAGAATTAATAACACAATCGACAAAGTGAGAGAGTTTTTCATCCATCAATTCAGGATCAGTGTAATACTCAAGCACATCATCATTGTCGTCGCGGACAGAAGTAGAAAGGATAGGATTACCAAGAGTTCTGACAATCTCACGGATGACATTATTGTCTGGGACGCGGATACCTACCGTCTTCTTATTTCTGAACAACTTAGGAAGGTTACTGGTCGCATTCAAGATAAAAGTGAACGGACCAGGAAGATTCTTCTTCATCAGTTTGAACACATCATTGTTCACCTTCGCATATTCAGCGATATGGCTCAAATCATAACAGATGAAAGAAAGATTAGCTTTCTTCGGATCAATTTTCTTATACTGGCAAACTCTTTCCACCGCTCTTGCATTAAAGATGTCGCAACCCATACCATAAATTGTATCTGTAGGATATACAATTATTCCGCCATCCTGCAGAAACTGGACAACCTTATCAATCTCTTTTTGATTCGGATTCTCCGGATAAATTCTGTAAATCATAATATATGACGTAAATTCAAACAAAAGGGAGGAAGAGAGAACTCTTCCACCCTTGTAATATTCAATTAAAATTGACGCTACTTAAAGTAAACAACCTCAATAGAACCCTTATGTTTCTCACCTTCATTGATGATAACCTCATAGAAGTAAACACCTGGATCTACAAGATCACCACGGCAAGTTCCATCCCAACCATTATCACTTTCAACCATCTTCTGTCCATATCGGTTGAAGATAACAACCTTATGGCCTTCCATAAAGATATCATTCAAGCCTTTAGAATTGTGAGGAGTGAATGCTGTAGGAAGTTTCTTGACTACATCAATTGCTACAATATTTGATGGGACAGCTGGACATACACTGTCTACCAACAGAACATAGTATTGAGCACTATCTCTTAGCTGAGTCAAATTCATAACCTTACTTCCAGGAGCTCCATAATTAGTGATAGCAAGTAAAGTATCCTGTTCAAAGTCAAAATCCTTGTACTCTTCACGAACATCGCCATACTTATCAAACATAGCGTCTGATGTTCCATCAGCGACACCCTTGACACGATACCACATGTACACGTCTGGTTTGTACTTAGTGACAAGACTTAACTTAGCCGACTCACCTGAATATACTCTAGAAGGATTATTAGGTTCAGTAGTCAACATCAGATTGTCAGGGGACATTCTTTGTTTCATACTTAAAGAAACCCAATCGCTAGAAGTACCCATATTACACCTGTTGATTGCATAATACTGTAGTTTACCAACTGCATTAGTATACTCTAGTAAAGTACCAGGTTCATACTTAACACCATTAATCATCCAACCTTCCTCAGTTATTTCCTCACCATTGTCATTGACATCCAACTTGTACTTTTCATAAAGTGTCTCATTGTCCGATACCAAATGAATTGAGTCTTTCTCACAGACAACAAGAGGAGCACTATAAAGCCAAATTGAAGGAGCACCGTGAATTGTAACGTAGGCGCTTGCTGTATCAAAACACTGGCGAATAGTATCCATTACAACAATTGAATACAAACCTTCCTTAGACATTGAATTCATAACGATATTTTTCGAGTCGTCCGAACCAAAGAGGTGAGCATAAGTTTTCTTATTATTTGAATAAATCAAATTTTCTCTTTTCACATCACCTTTATAGAAATCATATTCAAATGCTTTATTTGAAACATATCCCCACTTACCTGGGCTGAACCACAACTCCTCAAACACAAATCCCGTATCCTTTTTCACATCCATAAGGGTTGCATTGAAATTTGCGCATAATGTAGTATCAAACATTTTGATATTTACAATCTCCTTTCTATCCTGTACCAATATAGGTTTCATAACAGTATCCTCAAGTCCACAAGGATCAGTTATATGAAGAGTCACAAAATGAATCTCTTTTGTGTTTTCTATCACAGTACCAGCAGCTGGAGTCTGAGTAATCTTAAAATACTTTGTCGCTGCAGGATCACAAACATCACTGATCGAATCCTTAGGGAACGACGATACCAAATCCGGATACAAGAACTTACAACCACTGCGAGCATACACAGCAGGCACAGTATCCAAACGCCATTTTGCAGTGTCAGGCATATTTATAATAGGAACAAATGTATCCTGAACCTGTGCTATAAATTTCAAGACATCCGAATAATTGCGGCATCTGTCGACAGCGACATACTCGCGGACTTCTCTATAATTATAGTATTCACAATCTTCCGGATTCGGAGATTTGTTAGAAGACACAGTATAGAATAATCCATCTACGACTCCATCTAAACTATTTACCTTATGGTACTCTGAGAAAATATCATTTGAGCACTCATCTTTAGCTTTCAAGTCAGTAGGGAAGAAATCCTCTGCCTCACAGTCGAATACCTTTGTCAAAGACTCAACACCATCCAACCAAACTGGAGGAACTGTATCTTTAATATGAATATTTTGTTCACACTCAGAAATCTGATTTCTCAAATTTGCTATCGAATACTTTCTTATAAATGTAAAATCACATTTGTCTCCCAAAGACATAGTATCACACTTGAACGACGAATGATCAACAAACTCAGAAACATCGACTCCATTTGATATCAGCATACCTCCAGCAGCCTTGAATTCCTCAAAGTTGGCAAATTTAGCAGGAAGAGCGTCCAAACAAGTAAATGTTGCGTCAAGCTTTGGACAAACCATGATTGGAGTATCACCATCCTCGACATCCACGATAGTTTGACATTCCTTTTTCTTCTCAGCTTTTGGTGTTGTATCCCTGAATAGCCATGTGATAGTAACTCTTTTTCCTACAGGATAATAATCAGCATAAATAGACTTATCATCGTCTCTAGTATATAGTGTATCCAAAACTTTACAAACATCGAAATCAAGATTTGGCAAAATCAATCCAGAGTCTCTAACCTCTTCAAAAGTAGCTCCCAGACCTTGTCTACGCATAGTAACATGAACATAATCAGCCAACTTAGAACAGTCAATCTTATTAATAGCATCACTATTTGCCAGTACAGTCTGTACACACGGTTTTTCCTTCACAGAGAATGGGCTCTTAAATATCCATTTTACCTTGTGCCCTCCTAAAGGAAGATCCATCAGATAAACAGCCTTGTTATTTTCTCTATCAAAGTAGCACAACTCAACATATTCACCCTCCTCAAATAACTGTACATATCCATGTCCATATACATCATATTCTTGTTTACAAGAATCATACGCAACAGGGATTGGTAACTTATCAGGATTTAATACAATCTTACATATACCAGCAGTATCAAGCAACTGTAAAGGAGAAGTCAAAGTGCTACAGTCAAAGATTGGAGCTCCATCATGCAACAAATACAATGTCTTCTCACATGAATCTATTTCTGTAGTCAAACTATCGTTAGCAAATATCCATCGAATTGGATAAATACCTACACTGACCTCTGAAGGGAATTCCATTCTTTCTCCTTTATCATTGATCAAATATGGCACACCCCAAATTGTATCTCTTGTACAATATTCTAAAGCAACCTTTTTTCCAAGGGAATCTCTCAAATCCTCAAACGGTATTGAGCATTTACCATGAAGTATAACTGAATCATCCTTCATAGTATCACAGTCAACAACCGGAGGCTCTGTATCTATCAAATGTATAGACTGGATACAAGAATCAACAGCAGACTTCGTATAATCCCAGAATTTCCAAGTGACGAAAGACTCTCCGATTGGGAATTTATGTTTCAATTCAATCTTCTCACCATTCATATATGGTATACCTTCAGACATAAATCCTGCAACACATGGATCTGCAACTTTTTTCGTCTCCAAAGTGATTTCCATCGAATCACAATTTGGCATTTCATACCATGTCTTTGGGAACAACAGATCACAATCAAGAACAGGTGGGACAACACCATGAACAAATACATGAGTTTCACATGTTACCGGTTCCGAATTTTTACCATCAAATAGCCAAGTAATATAAGTGTCTCCAGCAGGATAAGGATCATTCAAAGACTTTCCATCACTACGAGTACCGACACCTTCCACATCGATTGAATCCCCGTTCGCACCCAAACAATATTCCTTTCCATATGGAGGATTTGGAATATTTAACTCCGCTGCATCCACGAAACATGTGCTATCTTTTGCTGTTCCTTCAAAATACTTAAGTGTATTACAATCAATCACAACTAGTTGCTCCGTCCTTGGATTAATAACCTGCGGACAATACTTTAAATTATCGTGTCGATCTCTGAACTGCCAATATAAAGTATCTGATATTCCAACATAGAATACTTTTGAATCATCTACCTTGCTTATCTTAACTGAATCTTCATGCAACTCACCTGGAATTGGAGTCACAGGCTCTGGACATGAATCATACGCTGTATATCCTAGACCATACAAAAAATTCTTGAAATCCTTAAATTCGATTTCACATGTTTTAGTTCTAGGACGATATTCAAACGGAATAATTGTAGCACAGTCAAAAAATGGTACTCCCGTGTCACGCACAACTACTTCCTGCACACAATATGAAGATTTATCTCCATTTGTGAATTTCCAAAGAATATAAGTATAATCAATATCATACTCATCATACAAACCTATAGTTGTATCAAACTTTGCAATAGAAGAAGATACCTTCAAATCATTCTTGTCTTGCTGATCAATAAAATGTCTACGACCGGCATATTTACCTACCAACATAGTGTCATTCTCTGAATTTCTATCAAGCAACACAGGAATTTTGATGTCATCTACACCAAACTTAACAGCACACTTGCTACTATATATAGAATCACGACCGTTGATTACATCCAAATCTATAATTTCATCACAAGGAACATCTGGATAACCTTTTTCAACAACTATCAAATGATCACAAGACTTTGTTCTTCCACAACCATCCTGAAGTGTGTAATAAAAATCATACTGACCCCAAGGAAGACTCATATTATTAAGAATTGGTGAATCCTTAATCTCAGACTTTCTCACAACAATTTTTTTCACACCCATTGTATCTCTCACTTCATTTCGTCTAGGAGAGATTTCAATTATTAGATCAGGATCTGAGTCACAACTAGAGTCAAACTCTGGGATTGGGAATGGTGTGATAGCAGCAGTTTCTTTCTTTGAATCACAATAAAAAGTATCTTTACCAGACAAAGATTCACACTTGATTTTTAGTTCTCCAAGAGCTTCAATTCCATATTTGTTTTTATCTGTACTAGAACATCCTTTTATATCTGCACGTACAGAAATCTCAACACTATCAATATCACCATTACAAATACCAGGGATTGCATCAATATGTACATCTGCAGAATCAGCATGACTTCTAGGCATCAATACACCAGCTGCATTTGGATCAGATATCCAAAAATATTTATATTGAGAAATTGCTTCTGTCTCGAAAGCATTTTTCGCAACAGCTACAATCTCACGACGTTTATCCGATGGACAAAATGTCTTATCCGTCTCATCATCCAATCCATAATATTTATCACTTGCCAAATACATAGAAACATTTGGTGTACGATATACTGACAATGGCAAATATATAGGAGTACCCTGCTCCATATTACTACTGAAGGTATGTACCTCCAACTTATATTCTCCTTCTCTTGCCGTTTCATCCAAACTGATTATCAAATAATCTCCTTTTGACGAAGATACCTTAAAATGAGGATCATTATCTGTTGATTTATATAAAGCATTACCATCAGGATCCAACAATACCCACTGATAAGTAACATCTACATCATCATCTATAAGATTTGGCTTATATCCTAATACGTTTGGCAAACAGAATACGCCAGATCCATCTATACCAGTAGGTGTCTGAGCACTACAGTTCTTACCACCTACCGCAAATTCCATTTCTCTATAATAAGGTTTTTGACTACCACCTTCTGAATATGTAAAACCAGTAACAACTAACTTATATAATTGTTTTCCTGCTTTTGTAACCAACAAATTAACCTTGGCTTTTGATGAATCACCTTCTTCAACCAAAGACCATTCTCCAGAAGACTGTTGTTTATACCACTGATAATGAGAATCCTTAGGGAAACCAGCAGCATTGGCGGTTGTATAATCTCCTATACAAACAACATTAGGAGACAAACATACATTCTCAATCTCCGCCGAAATATAATCGATTGCTAATTTCGCACAATCAAACTGTTGGAAACGTGGTTCGAACACAAAATAATCCAAACTGTTTTGCGTCATAGGGAAGCTTCCATAAAAGACAACTTCGAAACGAATCAAATCCCATTCTTTCAAGTTTTTAATTCTCTCTTCTCCTATAACATCCTTCAACAATACGGCATCATTAGGACCATAGATTGTTTTAGTTCCCAACAAACTTGAAGTAGCATTATCATATGCGGAAACTTCCGTAATATCCCAAGACTGATTACCATGCTGAGTACGTGCCAAGAACTGTGCACTAGCCCACTTTTCACCTGTACATCCCTCATTCAACTGAATGTAAGCACGCATTTTATACTGGTAAGATTTACCTCTCACACCCTTCCATTTTGGATTAGGTCTATAATCCCAAACCTGAAATTTTAGATTGACAAGGTTTGTATTAATATCACCTTGTGCAAACATATAGTTATTTTTTCCTACTACATCAGCACTGACATCTTTGTCAGGTTTTTGTCCGAAAAATTCTTCTGCGTCACAACCTAACCAATAATTAGTAAAACTTGGGTTTTCCTCAAAAATAATCTCATAGTCCTCAAAGAAATGGTTGACATCCTTCGGAATTCTACCGCCTGGATGACACTCTCCATTGACTGGGTCAAAAGTAGTTCCGACATAATATTCTCCTGTTGTAGTACTTTGACATTCTGCCTTACAATTTGTCTCTACTCCAACCGTTATATTGTCTGTTTTGAATCGAGGCGATTCTGCTGACCTTGAACAATTAAACTCATCATATTTCAACACAATATGAGCATTCAAAGGAGAAGTCGACGCATTTATCGCATATGTAGTGGTACCATCCGCATACTCTTTTGCCTTTATTTTGGGTTCATCACCATATCCTATCCACCATTCTGATCTATATGCAAACTCTCCACCTTTAATGTCAAATTCAACTGCTTCACTCGGACAAGCAACAGGTATATCTGAAATCAAACTACCAGTTACAAGCACAGCTCTTTGATCTGAGCCTCCCGCTAGTCCATTATCAAAAGTCGCTCTATACAAAACATCCGACTGGATATCAGTTACTTCCAATGGTTCATCACTCTGCTTGGTTTCAACAAATTCCCAATCAGAAGACATATTTGTCTTTCTCTCCCATTTAACACTAACAGGCCACATTGAAAATGAAGATACTGTAAGAGAAACGCTTCCTCCTTTCTTTACATGATAAACATAATCTTCATTTTTCATACTTAACTTGGTGACATCCACACCTGTAACATTTAAAGATGTCACATTAGGATCACAATATTTAGCGGTTGCAGATCCTGCAGGAATACCCGGATCAGGAGTTCCCGGCTGAGCAAAAGCTACTCCCTGCACACCTATCAGCATACAGAAAGCTATCAGATATTTTTCAAATCCAGATCCATTTTTAGAAATGGATTTACTAAGCATTTGTAAAAATTTTTTCATATAAAAAAATGTGTCTACGTTCAATAAATTAAACGGTGTTATCTTGTAGCAGTCCATATATTCTTCTACGCTATCCACCAAACAATGCAAAAATAAAAAAATTAAATTTCATTATGCAAAATCATGGTGTTTTTTTATAATAAAGTATTATTTGTCTATGTAAAAATGTACGATAGACAACAGAAATCATAAAAATACAAACAAGCAATAATTATTTTTTTCATTTCAAAACCTTTCGTTCAGAAACAATCCGGATATTTTGTTCTCATCTGTTTCTTGTTCTATTGTCTCTTATTCAAAATCGGCAATAAGACATAGGCCAACAATCCACATCCTATGTACACGACTATTGTCTGCACAGAATGGACTACCAACGCAAATGCCTTTGCCTCTGGTTCTATAGAGGCTCCTAGATAAAACACTAATGCCTGTATAGTCATGAAATGCCATGCTCCGACGCCACCCTGTACCGGTGCTATTATACCTAAGGCTCCCATTACATAAATCACCAAGCCTTGTGAAACTGTTATGTCTTTTGTGAAATCGAATGCCCAAAAACTGAAATGGAGCATCAAATAATAGCATGCAAATATTAAGACGGTGTATAATCCAAACATAAATTTGTTGTCTACGTCTTTCGCAGACATCATACCTACCTTGAACTTTCTTAGGCTCTCTCGTCCTTTGGCATACAATTTGCTTTTGTTTCGTAGTTTGAAACAGAAAACAAAACCTACTGCGAGAATAAGTATAATCACTATGACAAATGGATTCGTAAAAATAGATAATATCTTCGACGGGAGATTCGCGTCTTCAACCAACGACGAAAGCATTCCAAACTCCAATACGAAAGCGAGCATCATGATAATCGCAGTCATTATGACATCAAAGATTCGCTCCGTCACAACTGTTCCAAGCACCGTCGTAAACGATAATCCTGTATATTTTTTTAACACACCGCATCTTGCCACCTCTCCTGCTCGAGGCAACAGAAAATTAGCGAAATATCCTACCAATACGGCTAAGAAAGAGTTAAGAAGCGACACTTCCAATCCTGACGCCTTTATCAACATCTTCCATCTTAGAGCTCTGAACAGATTGCTGAACAAAGCAACCAATACAGGCAAAAAGAGCCAGAAAAAATTTGCATTCTTGATATAGGCGATCTGCTCATCCCAGTTTTCTCCCGAATAAATATAATAAAGGAGAGCGACACTTAATAATAAAGGGACTACAAATCCTAATATGCTTTTTAACTTTTTCACTGTAATACATATAAAAAGTGACACTTGCTTTTTATGCAAGTGTCACTGAATGGAAAATATTTCTAATTAGTTTGCAAAACCGTCACTGATATTATAAATGTTCATATAAATTGAACTTATAAATCCAATCACAAGAATTGCAACAACACAAACCAATAGGGCTACACGAGACATTGTATCAATCTTGATTGTCTCAATTGGAGATTCACTCTTGTTGATGAACATAGCCTTTACAACTAACAAGTAGTAGTAAAGAGAAATGATTGTGTTAAGCAATGCCAAGAACACCAATACATAATCACCATACACTTTCGAAGAAGCTACAGCAGCGAAAATGAAGAACTTGCTGAAGAATCCTGCAAATGGAGGAATACCACCAAGAGAGAACATTGCAAGTGTCATTGCAAAAGCAAGCTTTGGATTAGTTGAGTATAGGCCATTGTAATCATCCATACCTACCTTGCCAGTCTTGTTCTCAATAGCTGAAATGATACCGAACGCTGCAAGGTTAGTGAACATGTAGATCAAGATGTAATAGATTGTACTTGACATACCTGTCTGTGAAGACGCATAAACACCCAACATGATGTAACCAGCCTGAGAGATTGATGAGAATGCCAAGAATCTCTTCAAGTTCTTCTGACGGATAGCGAACAAGTTACCGATTGTAATTGTGATGACAATCAACCACCATAGTATATTCTGCCATACATCAGGCTCGTTAGCGAACGCCTTGTAAAGGATGGACATGAACGCAAATACTGCGGCACCCTTTGAAATCACTGACAAATAAGCGGTAATACCTGTAGGCGCACCCTGATATGTATCTGCTGTCCAGAAGTGGAATGGCACAAGTGAAATCTTGAAACCTACACCTGCGATGAAACATACCAAAGCAAAGATATGCAATGCTGTGATGTTAGTGAACGCTGCCTGAACCTCGTCGAAATAAAGAGATCCGCACGCACCATAAATCAAAGAGATACCAAACAGCATGACTCCTGAAGAGAACGATGCTGTCAAAATATACTTGGCTGCTGCTTCTGCTCCCTCTGTACCCTTCTTATTCATAGCCACCAAAGCAGCCATTGGAATAGAAGCAGTCTCAAGACCAATATAGAAGAACAAGAAGTCTCCTGCAGAAACCATAAAGTACATTCCGATTAGAGTAGACAATGTCAAAAAGAAGAACTCTCCTACTCCACTCTTATTCTCATTGTTGTTCCACTCAAAAGAGAAGAAGAACACAATCAAAGTACCGACATTAAGAATATTCTTAACAAACGACTGAGCCGCACCTGAAACATACATGCCAGCGAAAGCGTCTCCTGCCAAATCTGTGTAGCTATAGAAACCAGCAACAGTGTGCAAAGCAAAAGCCGCAATAGCCAAGTATTGGAACGCCTTTTTATTCTTGATCAAAAGATCAGCAAGCAAAAGGACAATCAATACAACGACGAGGGAAACCTCGTGGCTCATCGATAAAAACTGACTATAATCTAAATCCATAGTTGTATTCTTTTATTAGTTAAGCATTGCAGCAACTGCCTCCAAACTTTCACTGATCATATCTGATATCCAAACTGGATATAGACCGATAATCGCAATTGAAACGATCAATCCAATTGTAGCAATCTTCTCGTACCAGATTGCATCGCGAAGTGGATAGTGATGAACCTCGCCATGGTGCTCTGACACATAATTGTATTGGTCACCGACCTTCTCAATCTTATAAAGTGGTCCGAACAAGATCTTGCCCACAACACGAAGGATATATACAGCTGTAATCACAATTGATGTACAACCACCGATCACCAAAACTCTGTGGAACAAATCCTCATGTGCGAATGAACCAACAAAAATTGTCATCTCAGCAACGAATCCTGACAAACCTGGAAGTCCAAGTGAAGCCATACCTGCGATTACGTAGCAAACACACAAGAATGGCATAACCTGCATCAAACCTCCCAAGTAACGGATGTCACGAGTATGTGTCTGACCATAAATCATACCGATTAGGGCAAAGAACAAAGCTGTCATCAAACCGTGTGAAAGCATCTGAAGGATTGCTCCTGTCATCGCTGTCTGGTTCATCATCAAAAGTGCGAATAGCACCAAACCACAGTGGCTTACTGATGAATATGCGTTGATATACTTCAAGTCGTTCTGTACACAAGCTGAGAATGCTCCGTAAACAACTGAAATACCAGTCAACACGATGAAGATCCATGCCTGCTCCTTGCAAGCCTCTGGCATAAGTGTCATAGCAACGCGGAAACATCCGTAACCTCCAAGTTTCATCAACACTCCTGCGTGAAGCATAGACACTGCTGTAGGGGCTGATGCGTGACCGTCTGGCGACCATGTGTGGAATGGGAACATAGCACCAAGAACTCCGAATCCTACAAACGTAAGTGGGAAGAACCTTCTCTGCCACTCGATTGGCATCGCAGCATTTGCAGCAATCTCCTCAAGGTTGAATGTAAGAGCACCACTGTCTTCAGCAGAGAAGTAATAGATACCGAAGATGCCGACCATCAAGAATGCCGAACCTCCCATCAACATCAATGTAAGCTTCATCGCAGCGTACTCCTTGTCTCCACTTCCCCATACTCCAATCAACAAATACATTGGAATCAAGGCAACCTCGTAGAACAAGAACATTGTGAACAAGTCTACTGAGATAAAGAAACCGAACACACCGATCGAAAGCATGATAAACCACAAGAAATACTCTTTTGCTTTATCCTCTACCGCCCATGATGCGAAAACACCTGTGATAACAACAATTGCAGACAACATGATCATCGCAACCGATACTCCGTCAACACCAACAGAATAGCTGATATTGATCACTCCCTCATACCAAACTGTTGAATCCGCAAAAAGGAATTTGTCTGTTGCTCCAGCCTCTCGCTGTGCAAGGAAATCCCAAACCAAGTAGCCCGCCAAGCCAAGGATCACCATTGATCCCGCTGCCATCGTCCATCTGATCGCATTCTTCTTTTCTCCTGGGATCAAGAAGACAGCCACCAACATGACTAGCAATACGACTACAAAAGCTGATAATATATTCATAGTATATTACTTACTTTATTAATACTCCGTTTAATAATTAATCGCAAACATCGCAATTGCAAGGACACCTACCAAGAAGCCCCAAGCGTATTGCTGAAGATTTCCACTCTGTACGTCACGAATGTCGTATGACAACTCACGTGAGATCCATGCCAAAAGATTCATAAATCCGTCAATGATGTGACGGTCGAACCAAGCGATTGCCACACAGATGCCTCCGAAGATAATCTTACGTGTGATGAACAAGTAGATCTCATCGATATAGAATCTGTGGCTTGCTGAAATATACAAGCATTTAAGTTTTCCGGCAATCATATCTGGCTTGTCGTTCTTCTTCAAGTATAGTACCCAAGCTATAGCGATACCAACAACTGCGACAAGAATACTTGCGATAGCGATTATCCAGTTTGTCTCAAGTTCATAGCCGACACGGTCTGCTGTGATCTTCTCTGGAAAGAATGGGAACACCTTATCCAACCAAGTGAAGCAAGTGAATACTGAAAGAACAATCAAAGGAATGTTCATATTCATAGGTGCCTCATGTGGAGTGTGGTGAGCGTGAGCTGGATTCTCTGAATACCAGAAGATGCGGAAATACAAACGGAACATGTAGAATGCTGTAAGACCAGCAACGAATGCCTGACATGCATACAACACTTTGTCGTGCTCGAACGCCGCAACCAAAATCTCATCCTTCGAGAAGAATCCTGAGAATGGAGGAATACCTGCGATTGCCAAACATGAAACCAAGAATGTGATGTGTGCGATAGGCATGAACTTACGTAGGTTACCCATAGCATTCATCTCGTTAGAATGAACTGCATGGATAATACAACCAGCACCCAAGAACAAACATGCCTTGAACATAGCGTGAGTGAACAAATGCCACATAGACGCTGTGTAGCCCAAACATGCCTCATGCTCACTTGTATAACCCGACACTGCAAGAGCGACGAACATATATGCGATCTGTGAGATTGTAGAGAATGCAAGAACACGTTTGATATCTGTCTGTGTACATGCGATGATAGCAGCGAACAATGATGTGAATGCTCCGATATATCCGATAATTGTCAAAACATCGTGAGCCTCAAAGAAGTATACAGGGAACATTCTTGCAACCAAGAACACACCTGCAACGACCATTGTAGCGGCATGGATAAGTGCAGAAGCAGGAGTTGGACCTTCCATAGCATCTGGCAACCAGATGTGGAATGGGAACATCGCCGACTTACCAGCACCTCCTAAGAAAATCAAGAACATCGCGATAGATGTCACAGACAAGCCCATGAACATTTCACCACACATTTTGGTGTTGACCAAAGTAGCGTGGCCGTCAGACACTGCAGTCAACTTCAAGAAGTCGAATGTGTTTGTGTAGTAAGACAAAATCAAAATACCGATCAAGAAGAACATATCCGCAAAACGAGTCACGATAAACGCCTTCTTTGCGGCTGCCACAGCTGATGGCTTGATGAAATAGAAGCTGATCAATAGGAATGATGACACACCCACAAGCTCCCAGAAGATATACATCTGGAAAATATTGGTTGCGACAACCAATCCCATCATCGCAAATGTAAACAATGAAAGCACAGCATAATAACGCTGGAATCCTTCCTCCCCGTGCATATAGCCCAATGAATAGATATGAACCATAAGAGAAACGGTAGAGATAACAACCAACATCATTGCTGATATTGGATCAAGCATGAAACCGATTGAGATAACCAAGTTATCAGTCATCTTCAACCACTCATGATTGAACAACACAAACTGCTGATAAGCGTCAGCACCCTTACCCTCAACCCAGAAATACTGGATTGCGATATAATAAGATACAATTGCCACTACAGACAAACCTGCTGTACCAATCCATCCTGCAATGTTTGGATTAGACTTAAACAGTTTGTTGCCACAAAGTCCAAGGAATAGGAACATCAAAAATGGCAACGCCAAAATTATCGGAGATAAATTAGTAATCGTTTCCATATCTGATTAATTCTTTAATTCGTTGATACTATCCACACGAACGTCCTTCAACTTTCTGTAGACATTAATAATGATTGAGATAGCGATCGCAGTCTCAGCAGCAGCCACAACTATCACGAACAAACTATAGATATATCCTTCAAGATGATCAGGATATAGGAATCTGTTGAACACGACGAAGTTGATGTTAACTGCGTTTAGAATAAGTTCAACCGCCATCAAAATTCCGATAAGATTCTTTCTTACCAAAAAGCCATACACACCGATAAAGAACAGAAGTGTGCTGACCACCAAATATGCTTCTACTGGTATCATCTTAATCCTCCTTTGATTTAGTTGCGATTACAATTGAACCTACGATACATGCCAAAAGCAAGATGCTGACTGCCTCGAACGCCAACAAATACTGGTATCTGTCTGTTCCCATAAGAGTCTGGCCGACCATCTCCATATCTACCTTTGCAGCGGCATCGTTTGCTCCCTCACTGGAAATGAATCTGAACTTGCTCATTGTAATGAAAGCAAACACTGTGCCTGCCAAAGCAGAAAGTCCTGCGATTGTCTTGTTTACATAAGATATCGTCTCTGTGTCAGTTCCAAGATTCTTAACCAACATGATGGCAAAAATCAGCAACACAAGAATACCTCCTGCGTATACAGACAACTGTACAGCTGCGATAAACTCATAGCTTAGTGTCAAATAAAGACCAGCAACCGCAAATAGCGTAAAGAACAAATAAGTAGCGGCACGAAGAAGCTTTGTCGACGCTACAGACATGAATCCGCAGACAAGGATAACCGCTGATAGTATGAAGAATACTATATTGTCAGCAGTAAACAATCCTGCGAAATCAATAGATGTCAAATATTCTGCCATAATTACTGTTGATTTTCATTTTGTTCAGCGGCAGGAGCCTGTTTTGGTGCAACTGGAGCTGCCTTTCTTTCGACGACCTTGCTTCCTTCTGGATTCAATTGCTTTACCAATGCTGAACGGTTATACACTGCGTGCTCAAAATTATTTGTCCACTTGATAGCTTTCTGCGCACACGACTGTGTACATAGAGAACAGAAAGTACAGCTACCCAAGTCATACAAAAACTTGTCAAGCACCTTCTTTGTCTTTCCATCCTCAGTTGTGATGCTCTTTGTGATCACCTCCAACGACTGATTAGGACAATTTCTTGCACATAGACCACAAGCGATACATTTGTGTTCGTTCTGGTCGTTCATGTCAAATACAAGCTCTCCACGGAATCTTTCAAACTGTCGCGCAGTCTGTCGATCCTCTGGATATTGCTCTGTAACCTTTGGTCTCCAGAAATTGAGGTTTGTGATGTACATACCCTGCAACAACGCATAAATTCCAGAGAACAGATCCTTTATATATTTTTTCATACACTCTTATATAAAAGTCGTTTTACTAAGCGAATAGTGGAACTAATACAGTCACCCACAAAGCCATCAAAAGCATATTGAGCAAACTGATTGGCATCAATATCTTCCACTCCAAGTGTAGCAACTGATCAATTCTCAAACGTGGGAATGACCATCTTACCCACAAGCTCAACATTACCAAACCGAATGCCTTGGCGAAGAACCACAACCATGTAGGGATCATATCCATCACACCGTTGAATCCTGCTGCCCACTCTGCATTGATATGGAATGGCTGCCATCCGCCCAAGAACACCATCGTTCCGATACCTGCGATTGTGAACATGTTGACATACTCACCAACGTAGAACAAACCGAATGTGATACCTGAATACTCAATGTGGTAACCTGCTGTAAGCTCCGACTCTGCCTCTGGAAGGTCGAATGGTCCACGGTTAGTCTCCGCATGTCCTGCGATCAAATAAATGACCATCGCAATCCATGTAAATGGTGACTGGAACAAGAACCATGTTTCACTCTGTGCCTCAATCAAACCAGACAACTGCATCGTACCACCAAGGATAACTATTGTTAGCAACGACAAACCAGATGAAAGCTCATAGCTGACTAGCTGAGCACCCGCACGCATTGCTCCGATCATCGTGTACTTGTTGTTGGATGACCATCCTGCCAACAAAATACCAAGAACTCCAAGAGATGAAATCGCAAGCACATAGAAAACTCCTACATTGAAGTCGATTCCTATCAAATCCTTGCTGAACTCAAGTGCTCCGAACGTACAAAGAGAACCCATGATAACCAAGAACAACGCTGTGAAGAACAAGAATTTATCATTCTTCAACAACGGAATGATCTCTTTCATAAGGATCTTGAACATATCAGCCAACGGCTGAAGCAATCCCCAGAATCCAGCTCTCATCGGTCCAAGACGACACTGATAATAAGCACAAATCTTTCTCTCCAATAGAATCAAGATAAGCGCGATCAATGCGTATAGAGCAAGGAAACCTACGCCTATTAGGACGTACTCTATAAGAAGAGTAAGCCACTCTGGACATGCAGAAGACAACGCTTCGTGTATCCAGCTTAATATTCCTCCTACTTCTAACATAATTTTAAGAATATCTGTGATTATTATCTATCAATACAAGGGATGACATAGTCAAGAGATCCTCCGATCATAATCAAATCCGCAATCTTTGTGTCTTTACAGATTGGATCCAAACCAGATACCGCAACCAAACTTGGTGAGCGGAAATGTATTCTGTATGGCGACTTGTCACCAGTACTCTTCAAGTATACTCCGAAATCTCCACGTGCGTTCTCGACTCTCTGATAGTACTCTCCTTCTGGCACCTTCACAATTGCAGGAACCTTAGCGCGGAAATCTCCCTCAGGGATCTTGTCGATCAACTGCTCGATGATCTTCAACGACTCCTCAATCTCCTCCAAACGGATCATATATCGGTCGATTGTGTCACCACCGTCGTGAAGAATCTCCTTGAAATCTACTTCTGAATAAGCTGCGTATGGAGCAATCTTTCTCACATCACAATGCCAGCCAGAAGCACGACCGTTAGGACCACTCATTCCAAGAGCAACCGCGTCTTCCTTCTTTAGGAATCCGCAATTGATCATTCGTCCACGTGCAATCGGATTGCCTGTGAACAATGTGTGGTACTCCTTGATCATCTTTCTCAAATATGGGATAAACTCCTTGACTCTGTTGACAAAATTAGGATGGATATCCTGTGCCACACCACCGATAACATAGTAGTTGACCATCAGACGTCCACCTGCAGTCTCCTGGAAAATATCCATGATCTTCTCACGGTCACGCATACCATAGATGAACGCAGTGATTGAACCCATATCATTACACATACATGCCCAACCCAACAAGTGGCTGGCGATACGGTTCAACTCGTCGAAAATTGTACGGATATATTCAGCTCTCTTCGGAATCTCGATTCCCATCGCCTTCTCCACACACATACATAGGGCGTGACGGTTCATGCTTCCGCAAAGATAATCGAAACGCTCTGTAAGGTATAGCATCTGAGGATAAGTCATGCTCTCCATCATCTTCTCTATACCACGGTGGATATAGCCGAAGTTTGGATCGATCTTCTTGATCATCTCACCGTCAAGAGAGACTCTCAAATGCAAAACTCCGTGTGTAGACGGGTGCTGTGGTCCAAAATTCACCACATACTCGTTTCTTCCGAATAGTTTAGTGTGATTCTCGACAATCTCTCCATGTCTGTCAAGAGTGATAGAAGGCACATCCTCACAAGCATCCATATCATGGACCTTTGAAGGGATTCCCTCATTCGGAGTATTGTCATAATTCTTTCTCAATGGATATCCTACCCAATCAGGACGCAAGAATAGTCTGCGCATATCCGGATGGTTCAAGAAACGGACGCCAAAGAAATCGTAAGCCTCACGCTCATATAGATTAGCGCTCTTCCAGATGTCAGAGACAGTCTCAATAATAGGGTTCTCTACATCTGTAGTATTTGTCTTGAGCACCAAAAATTTCTCCATGTCAGCCGACTTGGAAATGTGGTAGACAATCTCGATGTTCTCCACATTATCTATCGCATTAAGGTTGATCAGGTAATCCCAACCATCTTTATACAAAGCCTCGCAAACCTTATGCAAATCCTTCTTGTCGACGCTAACCATCACGTCTGCAGCTTCAATCTTAGTGCAAGAAGACGAGACAGACTGAATCATTTTCAATGTTTTCTCCATTATTCTGCTCCTCCTTCTACAATTTGTTTTGTTTCAGACTCTGGTGTAACCAACGTTCCGTCAGAGTTGTACTTAGACAAGATCACCGAACCTTTCTCAGGATTCTTAGGCATCTTGAAGATTGACTCTACACGAATCTTTCTCTGCAACTGCATCATTGCATATAGCATTGCCTCAGGACGAGGAGGACAGCCAGGCACATACACGTCTACAGGAATAATCTTATCCACTCCTTCAACCACATGGTATGAACTCTTGAAAGGTCCACCAGACACTGTGCAACCGCCAACGGCAATCACATATTTTGGTTCTGACATCTCATCGTAAAGTCGGCGCAACACAGGAGCCATCTTCTTTGTGATTGTACCAGAAACGAAAATAACATCAGCCTGACGAGGAGAGTTACGAGTGACCTCGAAACCGAAACGAGCGAAATCGTGACGGGCTGCTGCCACACACATGAACTCAATACCACAGCATGATGTTGCAAATGTCAAAGGCCATACAGAGTATGAACGACCCCAGTTGATTACTTTATCCAAAGGTGCGACTTTGATACCGACACCACCCTTCTCTAGTTCGTCAATATACTTCTGGAGCGACTCGTTGTCTCTGAAGTCCTCAGTCTTCATCGACTTGATCTTAATATCCTTTACTTCCATTCCAACGCTCCTTTCTTCCAAGCATATGCCAAACCAAGCACAAGAATCAACAAGAAGAACAAAATGGCAAGTATTCCGTTCGTACCGAGAGTCTTAGTGATTGTTGCCCATGGGAACAACAATACAGTTTCCACATCGAACATAAGGAACAACAATGCAAACAGGTAGTAACCTGGTTTGAACTGTAGCCACGATGTGCCTCGGGTCGGAATACCACACTCATATGGTTCTCCCTTCTGTGCATTCGTACTCTTTGGTGCGATCAACCAACCGATGATAATGGCACCTAGCACCATCACAACGGATGTTATCATCACAACCACAAAGATTTCACTTGAACCCATTGTTATTATTGTTTATTTATTTTTATTATTCAACATAAAAAAAGACTACAACAAACCAACTTATTGATTCATCATAGCCTCAACATCTACTAAAAAAGATATTATCTGACTTACAGACGGACGAATATACAGAAAAGCGCACCGAGCCACACTGCCCAGCACATCCGGAAACCATCACGTCGCACATCATTAATATGTCTCTTTTTAGTATCATTTTATAGTTATATCACTTCGCTTTTTCGCTCATTTCTTTCATAAAATGTCTACAAAGCATGAATATGCACAATATTCAACAACAAAAATGATAAAGAATTTTTAGTCTTGCAAGTAAAAAAAGAAGAATTTTTCTTTCATTTTGTCGTCTTACGCACCATTATCGACACTTTTTTTTAGCGAAAGAAAACACTTTTTGAAGAAACAGTTTACAATTGAAAACAAACTGACATTTTTTCTTTCAGTTTTAAATACGTTTGTCTGCAAACCAAACATTTTGTTATTTTCAGCAAATGCAGAAAAAAAATTATTGCATCAGACATAAAATTATATTTTTTTGATCTGAGAGAAGAAACTTGGATAGACACAGAATAAAATCACTTCACTTTACGATTTCTTAACACAAAAAGAGAAGCACAAGGTGAATCATTGCTGATCTTTGACTTGTGCTTCTCTTTTCTTGTGTAGATGTTAGCAGACTTGTGGATCGAATGTTTACTGTGGAAACCCGGTCCGAGCAATTCCATCTCTGCTTCGCGGTTGCCTTTTCTCATTGCCTTAACCGCATCTGTCACTCCGTCGTGACGTTTCTTCTTTTTCATAATCAAAACATTTTTATTATCATGAATGCAAAATTACTATCAGAACCCCTCTTTACCAAATAAATGTCAGATATAATAAATATCAGATATAAAAGAAAGATTATACCTGAGATTCTCTTCTATCCGTCGAAGAAAATGCACCAGATATAACCTTTCTATAAAATCGGCAATATACCTATCGCTTACTTAACATTAACCAATGCTAGGCGAAGGCTATAACTGTTAGTCTGAGTGTCGGAATCAATGACACCTCTGTATGTCACACGTGAAGAAGTTTTCGATTCATAGAAGCTTCCACTTCTCATCGCCCATCTTGTGTCATCAGTCACAATAGCAGGGCCTTGTGGATCTACCTGACTCTCTTCCGAATACTCTCCCCATTCGTCAAGACACATTTCATAACAGTTTCCTGACATATCGTATAGTCCTAACTCATTAGGTGCAAAAGAGCCCACCTTCGTAAATGAATAATGATCACTGTTTTCTCTACAGTAAGCGACTTCATTGTAATCATTGCTACCTGAGTAGATATAACCATGGCTATACTTTCCTCCTCTTGCTGCATACTCCCACTGTGCCTCTGTTGGCAATGTGAATTTTTCATTTTCGCTCAACTGTCCGTTCGCATGCATAATTTCATTCAGATTCTCAACAAATTTAAGAACATCCTTTCTGTAGATGTTTCTGATTGGCATGTCTGATTCTGAACCTGATCCAGCACTAATACCAGCTTTACGTACAATATCACAAGTTGTCTCATACTCTGCAATGTAATAAGTGCTTAAAGTAACACTATGAACAGGACCCTCATTCTCTTTAGCCAATGAATCATAGTTTGACGCCGATGGATCTGTACTCTGAGCACCCATCAAGAATGTGCCGCCTTCCACTTTGATCATGTTGAACTTAACGCCATCCAATTCAAAAGTTCTTGTCTTTGGGCTATTTACTATTTTTTCTGGTTCTTCATCACTACAAGCTGCTAATGCTATCATGCTCGAC
Organism: Paludibacteraceae bacterium; assembly: GCA_016283095.1. GTDB lineage: Bacteria > Bacteroidota > Bacteroidia > Bacteroidales > Paludibacteraceae > UBA1723. Next base: position 35,835 of record JAEEMG010000076.1, read on the forward strand.
AAAAAAATTGCTTGAAATATTTTTTTCATTTTGTTAGACTTAAAATTTAACAGATTTTTCGACTACAAATGTAGACATATTTTACTTGGCTAACGCAATCTTACGAAATGAAGATTTTATGTTTTAAGCATATTTAACGTTTTTACAACATTCTCAGATTAAAAACACCTATTTTGTGATCCGGCCACTCAATCGTGACAAACATTCTTTAATTACTCTATTTTACAAATACGCACACATTCTTTCTAAAAAAAATCCGCGTCTCTTCTATTATTAGAAAAAAACGCGGATATGATTTGCATGAGCTTGTTTTTATACCTCAATCGCCACATTCTGCAACTTTTCAAAGAAAAATGCACGATAACTGTCGGAAATAGGAATTGTGTTATTTCCAATCACTATCCTGCCCTTCTCGATAATCTTGCATTTTGAAGTCTGCACAATATACGAACGATGAACTCTGCAGAACTGATTTTCAGGCAGTTTCGTCTCCAAGCTCTTCATACAAAGAAGTGACACAACCGGATCCTTCTCATTTTCGATATATATCTTCACATAATCCTTCAAACCTTCAATATAAAGGATGTCTTTGATAGGAATCTGAAGCATCTTATAATCGCTCTTGACCAATATCGTTTTCTGTTCTGGCTGCGACGGTACAGAAGCTACCGAAGCGGCGGCCTCTTTTTGGATCATAGCCTGCACTTTCATGGCAACGTCAAGGAACTCGTCGTATGATATCGGTTTCAAAAGATATCCTACTGCATTCACCTTGTAACCCTCTATCGCGAATCTGTCATGAGCTGTGACGAAAACCACTTTTGTATCTGGAGAAAGCATCTTAGACACCTGCAAGCCAGAGAAATCTGGCATCTGGATATCCAAGAAAGCGATATCTATTTTTTCATTCTGAATGGTAGGCATGGCTTCCTCCGCACTTCCGTATGTGCCAATAAGGTTCAAAAAAGGAGTGCGTTTGATATAACTCTCAACAAGTTGCAATGCCAATGGCTCATCATCTATAGCTATACAATTAAATTTCTGTGTCATGCGTTATAATAATAATTGTTTTCAGTATAATTCAAAGTCAGGTCGACACGGAAGGTCTTGCCATCATTTGTGATATCTAATTTATAATCATCCTTATAGACAATATCTAGTCGGCGACGGAGATTCTCCAATCCTATTCCACTTTCCGGATTATTGCTCTCATGATTCTGGAAATAAGGATTCGACGAGAAGAAATGGATCTCTGTATGGCTTTTCGCAGTCAATCCAAACTCAATCACGCACTCTTTGCCAGAAGCCACACCATGTTTGAATGCGTTTTCAATGAGCGACGTGAATATCAGCGTCAAAACCGGTGCATCCGAGAATTCTGTTATATCCGCATTATATATGACATGGACATTCGGACGCATACGCAGATATATAAGCTGAAGGAATGTCTTTATGAAATCATGTTCCTTCTGCACAGGCACCATACGAGCACCTTCACCTGAACGTTCTCCACTGAGGATATAGCGAAGCAGTTGTGAGAGATAATGCACCGACTGTTGGGCTCGTTTGGAATCAATCTCACAAAGTGCATAGATATTGTTCAATGTGTTGAAAAGGAAATGCGGATGAAGCTGGGAACGAAGATGTTTCAGTTCTATCTCTGTCTGATACTGTTCATTTTCATTCTGTTCCACATTTTTTTCGATCTGCAGGCGTTTACGAGAAATCACCACAGACATTGATCCAGAAAGGAAGAACAACACCGTCATTCTTAAAAAAGAAGTCTCAGGAAATATCAGAAACATTATCAATCCCAAAGCCAACGAAAGCATCACGTTAGCGATTGTGTAAAATAGTCTTCTTGAGAATTCTTTTGTGATGTATCTTCGAGAACAATAGGAGTTTACATAAAAAGAAATAAGCATAAACAGGAACTGCACAAGATTAACACCTGAATCCAAAGGCAATAGGAATGCCAAAAGGAACCAGAAAAATAGATGCAAAGCAACAGTACTATAAAATTCCAATGTTTTTTTCATTATCCTATTTCTTTTTCGTCCTTTGCGCTACCACATCATCCCAACTCTTAAACTTTTTCTCTCCAGTCACAGCTCTCGACTGCCAATGATGACAAACCGCCACTCCCAATGCGTCAGTTGCGTCAAGATGGGCAGGCAACTGCTCTTTTTTCAGGTTCAGCTGCACTTGAAGCATCCCGCAAACCTGTTCTTTGGATGCAGCACCGTTTCCTGTGATCGCCTGCTTCACCTTCAGAGGAGCATATTCGGCAATCGGAATATCACGTTCCATAGCGGCAACTATGGCTACTCCCTGCGCACGACCAAGTTTGAGCATACTCTGGACATTCTTGCCAAAAAACTGAGCTTCAATGGCAAATTCATCAGGTAAAAATTTATCAATCAAGGCAATTGTGAAATCATACACCTTCTTGAGTTTCATATAAGTGTCGTCCTCTTTTTTAAGATCAAGGATGCCCATATCTATGAACTTCATCTTTGTGCCGACGACGCTTATCACACCGTAGCCCATATACATTGTACCGGGGTCGATGCCAAGTATGATTTTTTCTACCTTATTCTGCGGCTGAATCATTATCTCAAATCTCTATGTCTTCCAACACTGTAGCAAACGACAACACGGAAGTGCCGAATCTCTGACGTAGCTTCAAAGCCATAGTCTTTGAATTCATCATCATCCAGTTTTCCAATCTGTCCATATCGTCACACTGAGCCTGCAAACAATAATTGACAGTAGAATCTTCATCAGTGTAGACAAGACGGAGCTTCAGATCTGAAAAAAATCCGTCGTTACGAAGATCAGCCACGATCTCGTTACGAAGGAACTCCAAAAACTTGGATTCTTGATCTGTGTTTACTACATAAGTCGTGTTTAGAAGAATCATATTACGCATTTTTAAGCAAAGTTAGATTTTTAATGTTACTTTTGCAACAAAATAAAAGGCAAAAGAAAATGGCACAAGATGAATTATTCCCAATCATAGACGAAGATGGCAATGTTATAGGCAAAGCCACACGACGTGAATGTCACTCTGGATCGATGCTGCTACACCCCGTCGTCCACCTTCATGTGTTCAACAGCAAAGGTGAGTTATACCTGCAAAAGCGTTCATTATCAAAGGATATACAGCCAGGTAAATGGGACACTGCGGTAGGCGGCCATGTCGACTATGGAGAAGAGATTGAGACAGCGCTCCGCAGAGAGGCACGTGAAGAATTGGGAATCACTGAGTACACTCCCGTCTTCTTCCTTCGCTATACATATCAAAGCACAAGGGAACGCGAGGTTGTGAACGACTATTACTGCATCTACGACGGAGAGTTCAATGTCGACCCGGTAGAGATTGACGAAGGTCGTTTCTGGACAAGGGAAGAGATTGAATCACAAATCAATACAGGAATATTCACACCACAGTTCAACGGAGAATTGGAGAAGATTTCCGCATTGTGGGATGAGATTTTGAAGAACAAGTAAAGCATGAAAAAGATACGTTGCCCAAAATGTGACAACTTTGTCTCATTTGAAGAGAAAAACATTGAAGCCGGCTCAATCATCGGATTGACTTGTGAGGACTGTGGAAAGAAGTTCAAGGTAAGATTCAGAGTAAAGCCATCAACGATCGCCGCTGATGCCTTAGAGAAAAAGAACGAAGAGGCGGATGCAGACAAGTATGGCACGATAGTCGTGATAGAGAACGTGTTCTGCCACAGACAGGAGATCCCGTTGCAAGAGGGAGAGAATGTGTTTGGAAGACGTTGCCCAGGCACCGAGATCAACTGTCCGATCCAGACATCAGACATGAGTATGGACCGCATCCACTGCACAGTCATCGTGAAGGAGAAGAACGGCAGAATCACCCACTATGTGAAAGACAACGACAGTTTGGTCGGCACATTCGTCTCCAACGATATCCTTGCTAAAAAAGAGGCTCGCATCATCGAGTCTGGTGATATCATCACCCTCGGCGCCACAAGCATGATTTTGAAGTTTGGAGAGGAAGAGTAAGAGATTATTGAGAGAATTGTAGAGACGTGGCAATGCCGCGTCTCTTTTTTTTTATAATTCGCCGTAGATTTCCCATTCCTACACATCAAGGAAATAATTGTTTTCTGGATTATCGAAATCTATGAGCAGAGCTTTTAGCAGTGATTTCTCCTTTAGAATCTGATACTGTCTTATCTAATATACAACCAAAAGAGTCCAGCACTTTTCTGAACAAGTATGCCAACTCATGATAGTTTTATTTTATTGTTGGCAACGGAACAGAAATCTTGTAAAAATGTAAAATTCCTCGCTCTGGCTTAATACATATATCTTTTAATTGATTTTCTATAAATGGATTAACCATACTATCTCCTTCTGTCGGATAGATGATTATACAAGGCACATTTGGTATGTCAGAATTCTCTTTAATCTCTTTATATCCAATTTTTTCCAATAGTTTTATATCCCTTGCATATCCACATAATTGTCTAATGACGTGTGTATCCAAAATTTTTTCTTTGTATTTTGGAATATATTTAGTGTCTAATATTGCACTATATTCTCCATTATAGAAAAGGAAATCAGGACAACCAGTATTTCCTTTGGCTTGGTAGCTCACACTGTTTTGGTACGCCTGATAAAGCAAGCCATAAACATAATGTTCGTACAATAAAGACATATCCAAAGTAAAAGGGACTACCTTACTATCCTCAAAGCTAACATTTTGTATATTATAATCAAAATGTCTTAATACGATTTTTGCTAAGCGTATTGCCTCTGCATACTCCTTAAACAATTTATGCCCTTTAATGTTTCCAACTTCACTATATTGAACATCATCGCTAACATTCTCGAACAAAGACAAAACTTTTGTAAGTTTGAATAATATAGGGGCATACGATTTTTTGGAAGCGATCAAGTTAGTGATAAATTTTTGAGAAAATAGCAGAGCTTTTTTTAGCAATCTATTTTCTGGAATATCTACTGAGTATTCATCAAAATCACAATAGATTCTGTCATATCGTTTGGTTGCAATATTCTTACGCTCATTCTGCAACATTCTAATATGACCTTTCACCTTTTTGAGATTCTCGTTATAATGTACGTAGTCCTTCTTGAGTGTTTTTATTCTACTAACTACATTCAAGAAGTGAAACACAATTAAAGGACTTACCACACTTCTTAATGCAGGAGCCTCGATTGCTGGTTTATCAAAATCAATCGTATAAATTTTTGAAAATTCATCAACCGCTAAATCAGAAGAGAAACAGGACATGAACATCTGTAAAAAATCAACATGTTCCATACCTCCCTTAGTCATCACAATCAGAGTTTCTTGTTCATCTATCCATTCGGCTCCAATTACGAACGACGCATAATATCCCCACGGTTTATTCTCTACTGGTTTACACCAAGAGACCAATGATAAATGATTGTACTTATCATTAAGAAGTTCTGACAAACATCCGTGTTCTTCTATATTTGGCATATTATTCTACTGGAGGTTGTGCTGGACAAATAATCTTTAGATCTCCCCAAGCATTAAATGCTTCATTCTTCTCTTTTTTATCTACATTGAGAATGCCATCATTGATGTATTCATTGATTAGAGGCAGAACTTCGTACTCTATTTTATCTCTTAAATCATCCTCTGTTTTTGCCATAAAATAACTATGACCTACCATCAAATCGTCAATACTTAAATCTCCACATAGATGTTTTGGATCTTCGATAAATCTTTTTATATCGTCAAACAGGGCACATGCTGTTGATTTCAAACCTTGATTTCCTAATTTATCGTAATAAGACTCAATAACAGCAGGATTCGATTTCAATGTCACAAATGCAAATCGTCTTCTTAATGCATAATCCAATGTACCTGTACTTCTATCCGTCGTATTCATTGTTCCGATAATATACAGATTGCTAGGTACTCTAAACCAACTCTTTGTATAAGGTAGCATGACATCTATAGGATGGACACCTTTATCTCTTTTATCTACTTCAATTAATGTAATGAGTTCTCCAAATATTTTCGAAACATTACCTCTATTAATTTCATCAATAATCAAGACAACCGGTTTATTCTCCTGAGACATATACTCTTTTTTTACAGCATTTATAATAGCCTTAGCATATTGTCTCCAATTGTTCTCTTCTCCCTCTTCAATAGCTTGATTTTTAACTTTCTCAATATTTAATGGAGAAGGAGTATACTCTTCTCCCTTATCAGATGTCGAGTTTACGCTTCGTACGCTTATTGTTGAATTACCTTCTTTCCACCATACATACAATGATGATTTTCCAGTAATAGTAGGAATTTCTTTTTTATTCTCGTATCCCTTTATCGAATTCAAATACAAATCAATGCATTCAACGATATCCTTCGTCTCGTCAGTATCTACTGCATTACATGCTCTTTTGAATATTCCATCTTCAGGCACATACGACACTCCAACATTTTCGCCATTCTCATCTTGGAGGATATGAGGTTTTAGACCTTCTACAAAATCTTCATAATCCATAGACTGATGAAATGTCGTGAAGAATATTTTCTTATCTCTCAACATTTCATAACGTTCCATTACCGCCTTATGATCAGTCAAATCAACATCATCTATACCTAATACAGAAAGAGCTATCGCCGCAGTATTGTATGTTTTTCCAGTTCCAGGAGCACCTTGAAGAATGATATTTTTCTTTACCTCAAGTAATTTTGCAGCTTTCTCTATAAACTCCATATTCTTAGCTTTTTTGTCTTTGATTTGTTGTTCTATAGCATCTTTACTGTTTTTGATTTCAAAAACGTTTTTATAAATATTGAAAAGTGTATTCTGAATATCTGACAACATCGTTTGGTACTCAACATCAGTAATTTCGGAATTTACAACATTTATTATCTTACCAAACAAAGTGTATTGATCGTGTTTCGGATTCTTCAACATCTCCTCGCCTTCACCCTCAATCCAGTCAAAACCACAAGCATTCCATTCTGCCCTTTTGATTTCTAAAAGTTCAAGAAATGCATCACCGAACGGCTTCATATAATCAATTGTGCTCTTTTCATTGGCAAAAGGCACATATTGAGTGTTAAATCCAAGTCCATATCCAATTTGATCATCTCGTAAAAATACGTGCATTTGAATTTCAGTTCCACCACCCTCATTGATAGCCCAATTTCTATTACCGTCAGTATACTTAAACAAAAAATTACGACTGGGTGATTTTGAAAGGTTTGCTAAGGTCTTTCTTGTGTAGGCGAATGTACTACAAAAATCTCCTAAGTCAGAATTGAGCTTGCCTACAAAATCTTTTAATGTATTAATTTTCATAATATTCAATTTGCTAATTTCTTCACACATCTATCTCCCCACTCATCAACTTCACCAACAGTCTATCCCTCAATTCGGTGATGTTGCGAATCTGAGATGAAAAGTTCTGTCTATTATTTTACATTTTTTGAAGAGACAAATAATTATAACCTATACGCCAATATTTATCATGCCTCTTATCCTATAATTAACGTGACATCAAAGATAAAAAATCATTTTCTAAATTATGATAAATTATCTCAAAACAAACAGATTTTGCATAATCGATAGTGTGCTGACTAACGAAATTCCATACTACACACAAAAAAGAGATTTGACACTTCCGCCAAATCCCTTCTTTTATGATTCTGTTATAAGTAATTACTTTTCTTTTATTTTCTTTACCTTTTGCTTCAAAAAAGACTCCACTAAATTCTTATCTACCTCAGTTGGAAATCCATCTCTGTCTACAATAAGCAATTTGTGAGAGGCCAAATAGATATAGATGTAAACAATAAATTGAAGTCTAAATCTTCAACAATAGTTATCTTTTAGTTTTCTTCTTCAACATTCCATAACATTTGGAAATCTTTTGTTTGCAATCCTTTACCGTCACTTTATATGGCTTTATTTTTGCCTTGACATCCTTGTCGGTTATCGAATCAAGTTGAATTGAAGTCTTATCCAAACGAGCATTCAACTCGTCTAATTTCTCTTTTATCTTTCGTTCTACTCCAGGACTAATATAATTCAAATCGACCAACCAATTATGTGTGGCTCTGATTTGTTTCTCTACGTCCAGAAGTTCAGAATACATATCCTTCAATATAGCACCATCTATATCATGCTGTGAAAATGTCGAAGTATCTTGATAGATTTTGGTTGTATCTGATTCAACCATTGACTCGTGTCCACTACAGATAAGAGTAAAACAAGCAAGTAGAGCTAATATTATATTTAAGCATTTCATAGATATCAATCATAATGACAAGTCAAAAATACAATGTATATCTTACAATACAAAAAAAGGATTTGACATTTCTGCCAAATCCCTTCTTTTATGATTCTAAACCAATCGGATTACTCATCCAATCTGCCGAACACTCTCTTCAACAAATCAGAAGTACGAGCTGCGGCATTTGTACGGATATCATCCTCTTTTTGAGAGACTCTCAAGAACAAACCGTCAAGAGCCTTTCCAGTCACGTATTTAGAGATATCTGTATCCACCGTTCCTACACTGTTGATTGCTGTCATAGCGTTCGATGGTATAACAGAAGATGCGAGGTTGATAGAGCTTCTGTAATTATCGATGAATTCTGCCAACTTGTTGTTTCCTGTAGCAAACTTTGTCCAAGCCGAAGTCGCTGTCATTCCAGCAATATTGACATTGTTCATACTGTTCACAATCGGATCGTGAAACGCGCCCTGCAAACCTGTATAAGTATTGTCTTTCAAGTATGTTGTTGCAGCACCGCTACCTCCAAACAAGATAGCCTCACCATCCTGAACTGACATATTAGTGATAGCACTTGCAAACACAGATGCAGCTTCTGGAGCAGCTTCTGTTGCAGCGTCATTGAACAACTGAATCATGTTGCTTTCCAAATTATCACCCAAGCCAATACTGTTCAATGCAGTGCCTACTGTACTTTTAAGAAGAGGATTACTGCTGCATGCTGATTGTAACGCATTGTATGCTGTAAATGCAGCTTGTGCCTCTTCAGGCAATCCAATCTTTGTCGCAATATCTTTTGCATAGCCTTCTGTAGAAAGACGATCCACTGCGACATTTACACCTACACTTAAAGCCTCTTTCAAAGCGGCAACAGTATCACCCTGCGACAATGCATCTGCCACCTCTTCACATGAAGTGAATGTGAAAGCAGCAACACCAAGAGTCAAAACTCCTGTCACAATACTTTTTCTAAACATACCCGATAGATTTTATTATTTAACTATACTTGGAATAATACCTCTCTCACTGCCTTCCAAGAAGTCAAGCACAACCTTGCGTTCCTCTGTCTCTGGGAATGTCTCCTTGATCTTTGCGATCGCCTGAGAAACATTCAAACCTGACATGTACAGTGTACGGTAAATATTCTGAATCTCTTCAATCTTCTCATTTGAGAACCCACGTCTGCGCAAACCTACAAGATTCAATCCGCAATATGCCAACGGATCACGTCCTGCCATCGCATACGGAGGAACATCCTTACCGATTCTCGAACCGCCCTGAATCATCACATGTGAACCGATGCGTGTAAACTGATGCACCAAAGTGCCACCTGAAACGATCGCCCAATCATCAACCTCTACTTCACCAGCAAGCTGTGTAGTGTTGCCAAGTATGATATTATTGCCTACGACACAATCATGAGCTACGTGGACATAAGCCATAATCAAACAATTATTGCCTACTATTGTAGTGCCTTTAGATGCTGTACCTCTGTTGATAGTGACACACTCACGGATAGTGGTGTTGTCGCCGATAACAGCGGTTGTCTTCTCACCCCTAAACTTCAAATCCTGGGGAATTGCTGAAATGACAGCATTAGGGAAAATAACACAATTCTTACCAATTCGTGCCCCTTCCAAGATTGTGACATTAGCCATAATCTTAGTACCGTCGCCAATCTCGACATCTTTGTCTATGAAAGTAAACGGTCCGATTTCAACATTTTTACCGATTTTAGCCTCGGGATGTATGCTTACAAATGGTTGTTCCATTCACCAAATATTTAGTCCTTCTATTATTATTTGTTCTTAATAATCTGTGCCATAAACTCTGCCTCTGCGACAATCTGATCGCCAACAAACGCGTAGGCTTTCATCACTGCGCAACCTCTTCTCAAAGGAGTCACATAAGACACTTTGAAAATCAATGTGTCACCAGGGACAACCTTACGACGGAACTTCACGTTGTCGATCTTCATGAAGTATGTAGAATATCCGTGAGGATCATCCAAAGAGTTCAACACGAACAAACCTCCAGACTGTGCCATCGCCTCAACAATCAAAACACCTGGCATAACAGGCTCCTGTGGGAAATGTCCCATGAAGAATGTCTCGTTTGAAGTGACATTCTTGACTGCGACAACATAATTGTCTGAAATCTCAATCACTTTGTCTACCAACTGCATTGGCCAACGGTGAGGTAGGATCTCTCTGATCTTGTTGACATCCATCACTGGTTCTGCATTCGGATCGTATGATGGGATAACAACCTCCTGACGCTTGATCTCCTTACGTAGCTTCTTAGTCAAATCTGCATTTGCAGTGTGGCCTGGGCAAACAGCGATCACCTTACCTTTGATTGGCTTACCGATCAATGCCAAATCACCGATCAAGTCTAGCATCTTGTGACGAGCAGGCTCATTCTCAAAACGCAAAGGCTCATTACTCAAATAACCGATGTTCTCAGCCTTGACATTAGACTTTCCTAAAATACCGCATATATGATCAACCTCAGCCTGTGAAAGTTTCTCATCATAGACAACGATTGCGTTATCCAAATCACCACCCTTGATAAGGTTGTTCTTAACAAGTGGCTCAATTTCCTTAACAAACACGAATGTACGGCAAGAAGCAACCTCATTCTGGAAATCTGCGATTGAATCCAAGTTGGCGAACTGATTACTCAAAACAACAGATGGGTATTTTACCATTACTGTCATAGAGAAGTCATCGTCTGGAATGAATGTGTACTTTGAACCTGTAGCCTCATTAACGAACTCAGTCTTCTTTCTTACAACGTAATATTCACGCTCTGCCTCAAGTTCTTCAAGACCAACAGCAAGAATCTCTTTAACAAATGGAGCTGCGCTACCATCAAGAATAGGCATCTCACCACCAGAGATCTCAATCATACAGTTGTCTACACCCAATGCATATAGAGCAGACATTGCATGCTCGATTGTGCTTACCTTAACATCACCTTTCGCAATAACTGTGCCACGGCTTGTCTCAACTACATTTTCAGCCAAAGCGTCTATCTCATTTTCTCCTTCGAGATCAATACGTTTGAACTTGATACCTGTACCTGCAGGTGCTGGCTTAAATGTGGCATTGATAGCCAAACCTGTATGCAAACCTACACCAGAAATAGAGAATTCACCCTTTAATGTCTTCTGATTTTCCATTTTACTTTTTTTCTCAGTTATTACTTTATTTTGCTTGCCAACTCCTGAATCTGCTTCTCAAGCATCTCTATTCTTTCGTTAGCAACACGTAATTGCTTTTCTGTCTCCGAAACGACTTTGACTGTCTCAGGCAACTGTTTTAGACAAACATAGCTGCGACGGAATTTTGACCCCTCCATATGTGGGTAGAAATGCCACTGCTGACCAGGAACCTTGATTGATGAAGAGACTCCACATTTAGCGGCGAAATTTGAATTGTCTGCCACCTCAACATGACCGACCACTCCACTCTGGCCTCCAAACATACAGTGTTTTCCTATTTTTGTTGAACCGGCTATACCAGTCAAAGCAGCCATAACTGTATTTTCTCCCACAACAACATTATGAGCGATATGAACAAGATTGTCTATCTTGACTCCCTTGTGTATCACTGTCTCACCCATTGTTGCTCTGTCAATTGTCGAATTTGCCCCAATCTCGACGTCGTCTTCCAATCTAACAATGCCAAGCTGAGGAATTTTGCTATAAGATCCGTCTGGATTTGGAGCGAAGCCAAAACCGTCTCCTCCTATCACACATCCAGCCTGCAAAACACATCTTTTACCAATCTTACAGCCTTTATATATAGTGACATTGGCATATACCAATGAATCATCTTCTAATGTGACACCCTGCCCGATAAATACATTCGCGTATATCTGACAACCATTGCCGATCACCGCACCGTCTTCAATCACAACATTCTGACCGATATAGACGTTTTCTCCAATCTGAGCCTTGTCTGAAATAGACGCTGACGGATGTATTCCGTTTCTTTTTGGCGACAAATACTGATCTGCCAAACGAAGAAGCTGCGCGACAGCAGCGTACGGATCAGCAACTTTCAAAAGTGTGCATGTATATTCTTTTGTCGGAACAAAATCTTTAGACACTAACACAACAGATGACTTCGTGGAATAGAGATACTCTGTGTACTTTGGATTTGACAAAAATGAAATAGCTCCGTTTCTACCCTCTTCTATTTTTGCAAAAGTACTAACCTTTACATTCTCATCCCCATCGACTTGTCCATTAAGCATTGCTGCTAACTGTCCTGCTGTAAATTCCATGTTCTTAAAAATTATAAAATCAAACAAAAGTAGTAAAATATTGACACATACCGCAATCTCTCACACGAATATGAGACCTTGCATTACTTTTTGAACATTAAATTCAACTAAAATTACATCTGAGTGCTAAAATACTGACGCGAATCATAATAGCAAAGATAGTATTTCTTCTCTTGTTTTGACAACAAAGAAAAGTCCAAAATATCCGAAACCTCACTCACATCACACAAATTACCGTCGGAACGCAAAATATTCAGACCGCCATTTTTCAATGAATAAGCCTTACTTGTCACTGGCACAACTCTGCACAGATATTCGACCTCATCATCAGAAAAATTAGTGACAGACTGTATCTGCTTCTTTATTTCATCGACATCAGACTGGCTTGGTTCATGATCAAAAACCTTAACCTTAAACAAGCGTCTGTCCGTAAGTGACTCACTTAACAAAGACAATATATTATCTTTATGGCATTGCCATACTTTCAATGCTGAATAGATATCGGAATCGTCGAATCTCGCATAATTTTCGAGCGAAGAGCTATAGATATCAAAAGAATCAGCCTCGACGTTGTTATATAGAAAATATCTCAATGATGGCGACGCGAACAATTCCTCGCCTTGTTTGGCAAGATAGATCGCACGTCTAAGCAACGAAATCAAAACCTGTTCCGCAGCGATTGATGCTTTATGAAGATAGACCTGCCAATACATCATTCGTCTGGCAATCAAAAACTTCTCGATCGAGTATATACCCTTCATCTCCACACAGAGCTTATCGTCTGCGACGTTCATCATCTTAATGATTCGTTCAGCGCCGATAACTCCCTCCACGACACCAGTGAAATAGCAGTCACGACTAAGATAATCGAGTCTGTCTACATCCAACTGTCCTGAAATCAACTGGTGGAAAAAATGACGTGGGTATTTATCCTGAAAGATTTCGATGGCCATATCAAGTTTGCCACCGAAATCTTTATTTATCTGTTTCATCATCAGAAGAGAGATCTCCTCATGCGAGATGCCGGATACGAAAGTACTCTCCAAAACATGAGAGAATGGAGCATGGCCGACATCGTGAAGAAGAATCGCAGCCATCGCGGCTTCTTTCTCTTCTTTTGAAATTGCGACTCCTTTATTATGAAGAGTAGTCAACGCCTCTTCCATCAGGTGCATTGCACCCAAAGAATGAAGGAAACGGGTATGCTGAGCACCAGGATACACCATATAAGTCAGACCCAGCTGTCTGATTCGAGACAAACGCTGAAAAAAACGATGTTCAATGATATCGTAAATAAACTCCGGAATATTAACAAATCCGTGTACTGGGTCGTTGATGATTTTTGTGCGCATTCCTCTGTCTACCCCAACAATTAAATCATTCCTGCTGCTTTCAAGAATCCAGCCATCTGCTCCTGCACCTTCTTTGCCTCACGTGCTGCAGCCTCTGCAAATGTCTCATCGTTGGCCGCATAGATGATTGCACGAGAAGAGTTGACCAATAGTCCGCACTGGCTGTTCATTCCATGTTTAACAACCTCCTCTAGGCTACCTCCCTGAGCACCGATACCAGGAACAAGCAAGAAATTGTCTGGGATAATCTCACGAATATCACTAAGCATATCTGCCTTAGTAGCTCCTACAACATACATCATATTGTCTGCATTACCCCAGTTCTTAGATGTCTTCAAAACTTTCTGATACAAAGTGTCTCCTGTCTCAGCATCCTTCATAAACTGGAAATCAAAAGCACCCTTGTTAGAAGTCAACGCAAGAAGAGTGACCCACTTGCCTTCGTATGTCAAGAATGGAGAAACTGAATCCTCACCCATATAAGGAGCTACAGTGACAGAGTCGAAATCCATAGCGCCGAAGAATGTACGGGCATACATTGCTGATGTGTTGCCGATATCACCACGCTTAGCGTCAGCGATCAAGAACATATCTGGATAATTAGTACGGATATAGTCGACGGTACGCTCTAACACATCCCAACCTTGAAGACCTAGGCTTTCGTAGAATGCCAAATTCGGCTTATATGCGACGCAATATTTCGCGGTAGCGTCAATAATCTGTTTGTTGAACTCATAGATATAGTCGCCTTCGTATTTATCGAACATAAACTCAGGGATCTTGTTCACGTCTGTGTCCAGACCTACACAAAGAAACGACTGTTTCTTCTTGATATTCTCAAATAATTCTTCTCTTGTCATATCTGTATTTTTTCAACCTTATACCAAAATTTTGGCAAAGATAGCACCAAATACAATGAAATAAGAGAAAAAAATGCGAAAAATCACTGTTGCGGCTGTTTTTCTGGCGTTATAATCATCTTGCTGTCGACGATGACGTTCAAATCCACGTCTGCATGAATGCCATAAACCTTACCGTCGCAAGCATACTGCTGAATATAACAATCGGGGAAATCTTCCGTCACAAACATAGCGTTATAATCTGCGACCCAGAGTTTCACACCAGGGAAATTAGACGCAATTTTATATTTAGCATAGCAATGACGGTTTGAGTAAATCATCACATCTTTTCCCTGTGACTGGAGATAATCAACCATCTTGCGTAGATTATAAACGGATGTATCCACGTTCATCTCTTTGGGATTATTGACAACTTTCGACTCTTCAAAATCAATTATCAAAGGGAAATTATTTCGTTTTCCATTAGTGGCGTCCAAAAAAATCTTGGCCTGAAGTTCGCCATCACGGTCGAAATAGAAAAAATGATAAAATCCGAGCAATAATTTTGACTTCGCCGCTTTCGCATAGTTGCCATAAAAAAGTTGGTCACATTTCCCGTTTGGTCCGATTGACGCTCGAAGTATAACAAAATGAGCACCCTCTTCCAAATCGTCAAAATCAATTTTCCCCTGATAATGACTCACATCAACTCCCCAAAGAGTATCAGGCGGATTACTTAAATCCATAGCCGAATAATCAATGGTCTGATCCAAAACAGCCTTGTCTTCATTGCAAGATGAAAAACAAACAAGTAAAAGAATTAGGAAATAAAAAAATCTGTCCATAAATCAAAAATATCACAGACACAAATATAAATATTATAATTCACATTTGGCTCTTTAGCATTCGAAATTATGAACACATATCTAATTTTGTAAAAACATTGGCAAAACAAAAAAGGTTGCGAGTACTCGCAACCTTTTTTGTTATCTCAACTAATAGATTAGTTATCGTCTTATCAATGTGAAGTGTCCAGTGTAGACCTTATCGATCTCACGGATGATACACTCATACCAATAGTCTGTTGACGGCATATCCACTCCGTTGTATGATCCGTCCCAACCGTCGTCTTCACCCTTGAACACAACAAGTTTCTTTCCCCATCGGTCGTAGATCGTGAACTCGGCTTCTGGATATGTCTCATTGATTCCTGGAACTGTCCAGTGCTCTGAATCGCCGTCTCCGTTAGGTGAGAAATGGATCGGGAACACCAACTCTGGATCCTTGACAACAAACGTATCTTTTAGGACACATCCGTTCGCATCCTCTACTGTGATTATGTGGGTTGTGTACTTGAGACCTGTCAAATGTGTGTTCTCTGTCCACTCGCCTCCATCTATGCTGTAGCGGAACGCTGGAGTTCCAAACATAGGGTCCATCACGATGTCCACATCTCTGTATCCTACAGAGTCGATTGATGCGATCACAGGTTTGGTTGTGACTGTCACAGTCGCCTCGTCGTCTGCCTTACATACATTGCCGCGTGTCATGTGTACCTTATATACAGTTGTCTCTGACGGTGTGTCCTGGTAATAGCGAGATCCCTTTATCGAATCCCCGTCTATAATCCAGATGTATGTTGTCGCTCCGTAGCTTCCTGCGTCGACTCTCACATTATCGCCCTCACATATTGTCTGATCCTCAATGTCTCCCTCCAACGGACGGTAAACATCCACCAGCAACGGCGTCATTCCTGAGCTTGTACATGTGACTAGGTCGCTGTATGGTCTTGCCCAATACTTGTGCTGGCTCTTTTGAGCTGACACCGGTCCATCAAACACCGGTGAAAGCATGCCTGGATTGTCTCCCAACGATGTTGTCTTGTCTTCATCGAACCACTCGATCTTTGATCCTGCAGGTGACACTGTCGCCTTTAGCTCAACCTCTTCTCCGGAACAGATGATCTGGTTGATCGGCTCAACCTTGAAGTTGTAAACCGTCACCTTTATCGTAGTGTCCAGATGCTGGCCGCCGTATGTGAACGACACTTTGTAGGTTGTTGTCTCTCGTGGACTTATATTCTTTTTCAATGTGTCGGACACTACTCCGAAGCCCTTCTCCTGTGTCTCGGTTCCTCTCTCTGGTGTCGCAGTGATCTTAAGTTCAGCTCCAGGACGGCGGAACGCTCCTGTTCCGATTGTGTCTATTGTGAACGGTTTCTCCTCGTTCAGACACATCGCCGTATCCAAATTAGCCTTCAACACAAGCTTCGCGTCTCTCAACACCTGGAAGTCAACCTCGCCCATACAATAGTCATCGCTCTCGAACTTGACATTTACTATATGGTCCTCATCCACCGCTGTCACATCGAACGACACGTTGCCTGATGACAATGAGCCTTCGTTTCTCGATGTCTTCTCCGTCTTTGTCGGTGTCAATGCTGCTATGTCTGAAGCCTCTGACGGAACACTGAATTTGAATGGAGCTGTCGCATTCTCTCCTGCGATGATGATGTAGCTCTTCTTTCCGTCGTACATCTCATAGTCGTCCACATCAACCTTCACATATTCCTTCACCTTAAGGTCGACCACATCAAGTTCTGCCCTACATCCGCCATAGCGGTACTCCACTCGGTAGCTTCCCTCGTCCTTCTTCTTCAATGGAGAGAACGATAGTCCGTCACTGTTGTTGGCGTACAGGTTGCCGTCCTTGTACCACTCGCGTGTCGCCTTGCCGGCCTTGCTCTCTACATCTATCGTTATCTTATACTCGTCGTCCTCACACTTCACAACTGAGCCGTCTGACATCGTGTTGATTGTCACCGACGCGTCTATGATGCTTACCGTAGCATACGCATAACAGTTGTTCATATAGCGGACATAATACTTTCCGTAGTCATTCTTGCTGAATGTCGGAGTTGTTCCTGTCTTGGCCGGTGTGGACGTGTAATCCTGGCTCTTGAACCACTCGACCTTGCTGCCTGAGTCCATAGTCACTTTGCTGAAATCAACTGTGACCGCGTCTCCACATGCGTAGATCTCGATCTTTTCCTTGTTGGAGTCGCTTAGCGGTATGTTCTTGCCGTTCTCTGTCGACTCGTTGCCAGTCTCTGTCCATGAGTATGTTCCGCCTGCAGGTCCGTTGCCGATCTCCACTGTCTGTTTTGCTGTCGCTATACAGTAGCCGTCGGTCATCGTCACTGTTATTGTGTGTGTGTCGCCCGCCTTGCCTTCGAAATTGCCGGATGTGTACATGAAGTTCACATCGTCAGGTGAGCTCACAGTTCCTTTCTGTGTCGGGTTGTCTGACGTCTTCTCCTCTGATGTCCATGAAAGGCTCACTTTGCCTGCCTTGCCTTCCACTCCGTTCTTGTTGTATGAGAAGTCTATCGCCACCTCCTGCTCGACATTGTCTCCCGGACATGTCTCCGACTTCGGATCCATGCTGATCTTCAGTTTACGGATATCCAACTGGAGTGTCAACGGATCTGACTTACATCCCAATGATGATGTCGCTTCTACAGTATACTCTCCGGCCTCTGTCAGGCTTGACGCGTTCTGTGTCATATCAGAGCCTCCATATGAATATCGAGCGCTGACCGTCACTCCGTTGCTTACATTCCAGTACTTGTTGTCTGTCAGGTTCACTGGTCCGTCACATACCGGATCATGAGCGAGTTGTTGTAGTTTTGGAGTCGCGTTGACGACAAGCTTCATCTCGGATGCCGGTGATGTCGTCACATTCGCTCCGTCATCGTACGACTGAACGACATAAAGTGACTTGCTCCACTCTGACACTGTCTCGTCTGACATATTGACTCCGTCAAACACTTCCTGCAACGCCGGTGCTGTTTTCTTGCCCTTTGCCAACGAGCTCGAATTCGTCATCGCATCCTCAGCGACATCCTTGTCATCGAACCACACTAGTTCATACGAGCTTGAGTTTGGAAGACTTCCTCCGTTATCGTTCACACTCGCATTGTCAGAAGGTTCCTTGTCCGACGGTATAGATCCGCTCTTGAACACCTCCTCACAGATCTCTATCTTCTTCACAATCGGCGCTGGAGTGGAACTGATTATGATATCAACTCTCTCCGGTTCGCTCTGGCATGTGAGTCCGTCCGCTGTCGTCACCTCCCATCTCACCCAGCGCTCCTGTTTCTCTACATACTCAGTATTTCCCGTATTATATTCTGGCTTTGACGATATTGTCGATCCCTTGACATACACACCTGTCTCGCTTCTCGACCACAAAAGTGTCTGGCCTGGGACATCGTCTATCGCATCCGGACTCTTTACCAAGATGTCCACGAATTCCTTCGTGTCTTTCGCCTCACTCTTCACGTAGCTCACCGAGTGGTTCACCTTTGGCTTCTCGACTGCCACTACGTCTACCGTGATGTCTATGCTTGGACCCTTGCACTCCTTCTTGGATTCTGGGGTCGTGAACTTCTGGTATGCCTTGTACTCGTATGTCTGGGATGAGGACATCTTCGTGTTTGGTGTGAATGTAGACGCCTCACTTGTTCCTGACACGAACACTATCTCGTCTGCATAGTAGTAGTTTTTCTCATCCTTCACAATATCCGCCTTCAGCTCCTCCGCCTCGTCGTTAGCGCAGTACTCATGCTTGCTGGCATCAACTGGTTCCTTGACATCGTACACTGTGACCTTGAACTCTGCAACCTCACTCTGGGCGTATGGTGCTGTAGTTGCTCGCTGGGCGACATACAGTGTGTACTGGCCAGGTGTTGTGACGTCCACAATATTTGTTGGTGCCGATGACAACGTCTTGCCGACCGTATCCTTAGCGTCCTCGAACCAGATCAGCTCATAGCCAGCGTCTGTGCTCACAATGCCTTCCATTGCGTCATATGTGCCGTCCTTGCATAGGTCGATGTCCTTGACTGCTGGCTTTGGCGCCGCCAAAACCTCTACCACCACCTTGGCTTTCTTGCTGATGCATTCACCTTCCTTGTAGGCGATATAGAACACGTATGGCGATGTAGTCGCTACTGATCTATCTATCTCAAATGCAGTTAGGCTTGCTTTTGATTTTGGATCATCTTCTGACTTGAACCATACAAGATCATATGAAGCATCCAATGTCTGGGCGAATTTCGCCGGTGTCAGCATTTCATGGCTGTCGCCGTTTATAGTGTACTGGAGCGACTCATCCTTTGGTGCCTCTGGGATAGGATAGACTATAACCTCATAGTTTTTGACCTCTCCCTTACATCCTGTCTTGTTGTCCACTACCTGGTAGCTGAACATGCCTCCGTCGGCTGACTCCAAGCCCTCAAAGAATTTCTCGTCCTTGTTGTCTCCCAACGGTGAGCCTGACAATGTGTCGGCTCCCTTCCACCAGTGGATTGTATAGTCTGATGCTGTTCCCTTTGTCAGCGTCATGTCAACAAGGTCTTTGCCCTCACCTTCACAGAATTCAGTCTGTGGATTTCGGAACTCTGCGTCAGGAACCTCATTGAATCTAATATAAACAGTATCTGCCGTCTTACATTTACCATCAAGATACAAAGCATCTACAGCATAAAGAACAACTGGCATTTCTGAGCCGCCTAGAGAAGCATCATCATAGCTGACAACTTTTGGAGAAACAACATCTTTCAAAACGCTCTTTGCTCCAAGCATATCACCTGGCTTTTCTGTCTCAAACCACTTGATAGCAAATCCCTCAAAATCAGCTGATGCCCAGTCTGCTTCATCTGGTGTAATATCCGCTGCCTGAGAAAGTGTTACACTTTCACCATAACACAACTCAATCACATCCTTTTTATTCTTCTTATCAGAAGCTTTTTTATCAGACTTGATCTTGATCTTATCCAATGGCTCTGTACAAGCGTCACATTTTATAGTGACTTCAATTGGATCAGAAACAGTATAAGAAGCACATGCCTCATCTGGATTATAAGCAAAATTCAAGCCATGTGCATTCAAAGTTTCATCAGAACCTAGGACAACACGGAAATAAATTTTTTCATCCGGATCCTTACCAACAAAAAGTTCAGTCAATTTGTCATAAGTAATCTTATCTGTAATATCACTTCCTGGTATTGGTTTCCATGACTTCTTATCAAACTTCTTTGAAGAAGGATCATCAAATGTATACTGATAAATATATCTTGCAACATAATCACCTGCAGTATTCTTATAATAGTTCTTTATCATAGAAGTCTCTTCTACATAAAGCTGAATATCATCTCCAACACAAGAAGCAGTATCTTCTACTGTCCAACCTTCATCAAAGAACAATTTCACACTTGGTGGTGTACATGTCCATATCTGAATATCATCCAATAGCAAGTCGTTACCTTCTTTATTCTGTGCATCACCACCCGCTTCTGAAATAATCTCAAACTTCAAACTTGGACTATCACCAGTCAATTCAATTGAGGCAGAAACCTCCTCCCATGCAGTTTCTACATCATATTTTGTATCACTGTGTACAGCCATTCGTTCTACAGCGTCAGTTGTATGTGACGTTCCTGTATTCAAATCAGTAACACGAATCTTTACTTTTACCGGATAATCGGAAGCTGACCAGTTACTGATATAACATTTTACAGTCAAATTCTTATCACAAAGACCATTTATCTCTCGACTATAGATGATTGCGTCCGGATCATTACCACAATTTAGGAACAACATTGCTCCATAACCAGCAGGTGCATTAATAGAAGATGCAGTATGGTCTGGCACATATCCATTTGGAGTCTGATAAGTGTTTGTTCCACTACCCATAGACGCTGACGCTGGATACTTTCCGTAGAAAGTCTGAGCCTGCCATCCCCACTTCGTTCCATCTGGATCATTACTGTTAGTTACATTAGCTGCAACAGAATATGTTCCTTCTCCATCTGGAGTTGATGTATAACTAGCACCAGGAATAGAATAAGGCAATTCATACGTCCATCCATCCGCAGCTGTTTTATCTACTTTTACAGGGTTATTAATATCTGTGTAATCCCATACCCAATAACTTCCTTTTTTTGTAAATGTACCAAAATCATCCTGCCATATCAACTTCTCATCTGCAGGCAAACCATTGTCGCCAGTACAACAATGCTTATCCATAAACTTTATCGTATTGGACTTAACCTTATCACCTGCAGCAGTTTTTACTTCACAATAAAATGTGTACTCTTGACCTTCTACACTTCCTGTCGTATGTGTATATGATGGTCCTGTCGCACCTGTAATAGCCTTACCATCTTTATACCACTGATATGTACAATTTAAGAATGTATTAATCAATTTGAATGTGGCATTCTTACCACCGACACATTCAGATGTCTTACCCATAATTTTAGGGTCCAACTCGGCATATACCTTAATACTCTTGATTTTCACAGCAGCATATGGACCTGATTGAGTCATATATATATTGACATCCAACGTTTCATTTGCAATCGGACCTTGACGATTATCAGCATTAAGTGGAGAATTTATTGTCGAAACTTCACAATCTCCTGCAGTCATCGGAACTCCAGCATCTACACCATCAGGGACAGAGTTGTTTGTACCAATTTTTAATCTTGCATTATAAGAACTTGACAAATATGGTCCTTTATTTTTTTGAGATGTAGTATTAAGTTTACTTTGCTGATTCAAGTAATCTTTATTCAATGGATTACAATATTCTACAACAACTCTATACTTACCTCCATTCTTCAATCCTCTAACACGATAGTTAAGCAAAAGAGTATTGGCTGTTATTCCTTTGTCTCCAGAACTAAATACAATACCCCACTCTCCTTTAGCATCATCCATTCTTAACGAATCAAGCTGACGGGAATTATATGAAATACCATAGTACCTTCCACTTAAAAAAGTACCTTCAGCAGTACCACCTTTACCTTGATCCAAAGAAGAAGCTGCATTAGGTGGCAACTTATAACCTCCTTTTGTAGCATCAATTGCAGGCAGAATAACTCCATCAAAATCATTTATGTAAGTTGTGGAGCTATAAAAACTATCTTCAGCACCTGCAATAGAAAAATCAGTGCTAGATACAAGGACTAAATTATCCGTAGCACCTCCTCCAGGCCATTGTGCATAAGCATTGGAGCTACCCAACAACAGCCCAATAAGGAATAGACAATAAGTTAAAAAACGTTGTGTTTTCATAATATAATAACCCTATTAAATTTCAAAACATTAAATAAATTAGTCATCACTATTATTATACATTTATACAAAATGTGAAAGCAAATATATAAAAAAAAAGACAAAAAAGAGTTTTTTTGAAAAAAATCATCCCTATAACATAGTTTTTTATAATGCAGATGAAAACATCAACACTTAATTTTACAAATAATTGTTTAATGTCTTCAGATATTTGTAAATATTCATTTCAATAATAAAAAAGCAATACCTTAATTGAAAACACAAAATAAAATCACAAAAATTTTCAAAAAAGAAAAAAAAATCACATATTTGCGATATAAATAAATGCAAATTAAATCTATAGAGAGTATGGAGAGCAAATTAATTGGAGTAATCGGAGAAAATGCCGGTGTAGTTTGGAGATTTTTGAACGCATCTTCAAGTGAAAAATTCTCTTTCGAACAGCTGAAAAAGGGAACTAAGCTAAAAAATGACGAATTATATGCTGCAATCGGCTGGTTAGCAAGAGAAAACAAAATCCAAATCGAAGAAAATGGTTCGAAAGCATCCTATAGTGCAATTGAATTCTACTTCTAAGAAAGAAAAAGCGATTGGCTCTCCAATCGCTTTTATTTTTTATTAATCAAAAATAGAATCACAAGAAAATCGATCCGCCTATGCGAATTAATAATTATGACATGGAATGAAATCAAATATCTCATTCTCGTCGATCTTCTTTATTGTTTCCACTAACAAAGATATAATTGCATCTACATCACGTAGATCACATACTTCTACAGGTGTATGCATATAACGATTTGGTATTGAAATCAATGCCGTGGCTACACCCTCCCTCGTTAGTTGTATTTTGCATGTATCCGTTCCTCCTGTAGCAGAGGAATTAGTCACATTTTGATATGCAATACCTTTTTCTATCGCAGTATCTTGCAACAAATGAACCAAAGCGACATTGTTGTCTGCACAATGACGAATCACAGCACCGTCACCTAACTTACAAGTGCCATATTTGATAGCAGAACAATCAGGGACGTCTGTAGCAAAACCAACATCTAAAGCAAATCCAACCTGAGGATTAATTTTATATGCACTTGTCACAGCTCCGCGACATCCCACTTCCTCTTGCGATGAAGCCACTCCATATACTCCTATTTTCAAATCTTCCTTAGAAAGACGACGGATTACCTCAGCCACAATAAAAGCTCCTATTTTATCATCCAAACCCTTGCTCGAAATCCTGTGTTTGCCAATAAAAGAGACATTGGAAACAACAGCAACAGGATCTCCAATCTGGACCATCTCTTTTGCCTCTTCCGCACTTTCAGCACCTATATCAACCCAAAGTTTATCTAGGTCCAATGCTTTAACTCGTTCATCTGCAGTTTGTAAATGAATAGGTTTTTTCCCAATTACACCCCTAACTTTGTTGCCACGTGATAAAATCACAACTTCTGTACCTGGAACTGTCAACAAATCGATGCCACCATGCTTGCGTACATAGATGAATCCATTGTCATCTATATGCATCACCTGAAAACCTATTTCATCTATATGTCCGCATAACATAACCTTGAAATCAGCATCAGGATTAATCACACCATAAGAATTGCATAAAACATCACCGTCTACAACGGCAAACTGATGAACATAATCCATCCAACAATGAGCAGCCTCCATCTCATATCCAGAAGGAGAATAAGAAGAGAGAAGATTTTCCAAGAATCCTACACTACTCTCGTCTATGTTTTTATAATCCGATAAATCCATAATTTTAAATTTACGACGCAAAGTTAATAAAAATTCTTTGCTGTCCATTATACTTCGAATACAACTTCATCGATGAACAATATGTTTGACCAGCCTTTATAGATGTCTTCCTATGATTTTTATGGCGGCTGTCAATATGAATGAATTATTATGAGTAGAAGACATATCATACGAAATAAAAAAAGCGATGTTCAAAAGAACATCGCTTTCATTTCCTATTTATAAATTCCTATTATCTACAGAAATGCTGAGTCTTACAGAATGAGTAACTTAACATCAACTCATGATCTCCCTTGTTAAACTTGTTCACACCAGTCAAACCTAAACCATAAGTATAACCGATATTGAATTTTTTAATTCTAATTCCTCCCATAGGTCTCAAACACAATGGTGCAGGTTTAACATCTGATCCATCAATATTTTTACCGCTATCAAGAGAATGGCGATACAAAAGTTCAACCCAATATCCAAAATCCTTACCAGGCACATCCTGCATAAACTTCAAATGGATATCCAACTGACGCTCTGATCCCTTTTCTACCTTTTCTGTAGTTTGAGTAGACTCGCCAACCGCCTCATCATCATTACGATCTATGTTAAACTTGAACATAGCTCCAGGCTCAAACTGCATTCCATCGCCTAACTGGAAGTCATAACCCAAGAAGATAAATGGATTAATAGGACGAATAGGCTCAGTCTTTCCTAACTGCTCCAACTTTGTCGGAACCAAATTAGCAATAGTCAAACCAGCAAAGAAATTATCAAACAAGAAATACGTACCGAAAGTTGCATTGAAATAATAGCCTTTATTTTCTCCACCATTATCAATTACAATATCCGTCGATTGCTGTTGAAACAATTCACTTTCATATCCATAGCCGTTAACGACACAAGCAAGAGCGAAAGACAACTGTCTTGTAATATCTCTCTGCTTCATCATATAGCCACGAGTACTGCTTCCTGACAAAGGTATATGATAACCTAATGATACCTGTCCACCTCTTCTTAAAGAGTTTCCATTCTTATCTACATATGCATATGCACCTATTCCAAGACGCTCCAATCCGCCACGTAATCGAGTACGAAAACTTAACGTTGTAAAACGCGGAGTCTCTACCTTATTATCTTTACCCTCCATTCCGGTCCATCCCATAAAGCCTGTCCACATGAAATGGGTACAACGCTCAGCTCCAGCAACCGCAGGGTTTACTAGATAGTAATTGTAATAGTACTGATTATAGACGATTTCCTCTTGCGCCTTTAGTCCCGTCTGAGATAGCAAGACCATCGTCAATGCTACTAAAATGTGTTTTATCTTCATTTTTCAACTATTTTGCAACAGTTCTTAAATAATGGTAATTAGAAATAGGTTTTATCCTAATTCATTTATTAACGTTTGGCAAATATAAATAAGTTTAACAAAACGTGCAATACTTTTTTGCTTTTCTTTTCTAATTTCTTGTTAATATGCAGCTTTATCTCCTTTTATCATATTAAAAACAGTTTGAAATATGATTCTTACATCTAACCAAAAGCTCCAGTTTTCTATATACCACACGTCCTGTTTCACTCGACCGATCATCTGACTTATATCAGAAGTTTCTCCCCTGAATCCAGTCACTTGAGCCCATCCTGTAATTCCAGGTTTAGCCAAATGACGTACCATATATTCATCGATCAGTTTAGAATATTGTTCTGTTTGGCTTACCATATGCGGACGTGGTCCGACGACTGACATATCACCTAATAAAACATTAACAAACTGAGGCATTTCATCCAAATTTGTTTTCCTCAACACAGCACCAACCTTGGTAATACGGGAATCTCCTTTTGTCGCTTGTAGCCTATCGGCCTCTTTATTGACCTTCATTGTACGAAACTTCAAGCAATAAAATTCCCTTCCATTTTTTCCTGTTCTCTTCTGCTTAAAAAACACAGGACCAGGTGATGACAACTTGACTGCTATTGCAAGAATCACATACACTGGTGAAAAAAGCAAAAGTACAAACAATGAAAATACGATATCGAATAAACGTTTTCCTGTTCTATTCCAAGGCTCTTCCAATGGTTCGTCACGGAATAAAATCATAGGAATATTAGCCACATTTATCAAAGATACTCCTTTCTTTATATATCTTTGGAAATCTGGCACAATCAGACTCTTTACGAAACAACGCTCTGCCTCTTTCAAAATATTCAGCGACTTATTATCGTCACTTGCAGGCAAAGCACTGATAACTTCATTCACATCACCAGATTTTATCAATTCAAGAGCATCAGCCAATGAACCTTTCACAAGATTGGCGTCTACTTTATAATCTGAAGGATCCCTATCATCATATATTCCAAGCACATCATACCCTTGGATTCTACTTGTTTTCAACTCGTCATATACCTGGGAAGCCACTTGACCGGTACCCAAAATAATTACTTTACTGCAATTCTTTGGTAAATGCCGCCAGTATCTATAAACATTTCTTGCCACAAATCTCCATAAAAACACCACTCCAAAAAGAGTAGTAAAGAATAATGCAAAAAATCTTATGGAAAATTTGATGTCAGCAAGTATGAATGCGACTATCAGTATCAAAGAGAACAAGAAGATTGTGCGAAACACTTTCGACATGATTCCTTCAATCACCGCCGTCGGCTGATCAAATATTGTTCCATGCTGCGAAAACGAAACTGCATAAGCTAATGTTGCTAACGCATGCAACATATCTCGCGACAAATACGGATCAACATTATATCCAAAAAAATGAAGCAATATCGCAAGAAGCAGATTCAACAATAGCATCTCTGCAATAAATACTACACCTTTGAAAAAGATATTTTCGTAATTAACAAACATATTTTATCTGTAAATTAACCACTTACATTTTATTTCTCACCAATCTGCTCTTTTTCAAGTACAGATTAAAACAAAGATAGTGAGTTTTGACGATAAACAAGCAAACAACTCTAAAAAAATGTTAAAATTATTTACCAAATATTTGCTCGTCTACTTGGATCTATATACATCGAATCTTTTTCAGTCACCCCAAATACATCATACCATTCATTGATATGAGGAAGTGCTCCGTTCACTCTCCACTTGCCAAGAGCATGTGGATCTTCCTTTGTCCTGCGAATAATCTCTTCTGGACGTATATTGTTTGCCCACACTCCAGCATACGACAAAAAGAATCTCTGTTCAGGAGTGAATCCGTCAACCATAGGCAACGGATTTATTTTCATTGCTCTTTTTAATGCATTGAAAGATATCTTCAAACCTCCATGGTCCGCCAAATTCTCACCTAATGTAAATCTTCCATTTGCATAAACTCCAGGAGCGACCTCAATGCCATTGAAATATTCCATGATACTGCTTGAACGAAGAGTGAATAAAGCAGCGTCTTCAGGAGTCCACCAATCCTTAAGATTTCCATCCACGTCAAACTGGCGACCTTGGTCATCATATCCATGGGTCATCTCATGTCCGATAACGACTCCGATAGCACCATAATTGTATGCGTCATCTGCCTCCATATCAAAAAACGGCTTCTGCAAAATTCCAGCAGGGAAACAAATCTCATTCGTCGAAGGATTATAATATGCATTCACAGTCTGCGGATACATGTGCCACTCTGTCTTGTCAACCGGTTTTCCAGCCTTATCTAGCATTATATCTGCCTTGAATCTGCTTATCCTTTTTGAGTTTTCCCACAAATTTTCATCTGTAATCTCAAGCGACGAGTAATCCCTAAACTTATCCGGATAACCGATTTTAACTGTGAGTCCCGCCAATTTTTCCTTCGCCTTAACCTTAGTGGAATCACTCATCCACGAAAGACTGTCCAAACGTTCAGCGTATGAATCCTGCAGATTCTTTACAAGCTGCACCATTCTCTCTTTATGCGACGCTGGGAAATATTTTTCCACATACATCTCTCCAAGAGCCTCGCCCATCGCACTTTCTAGCAACGACACTGCCCTCTTCCACCTTGGAGACGGCTCCTGTCGGCCAGACAACACCTTGCCATAGAAATCAAAGTTCGCATTGTAGATTTCATCGCCAAGTGAACCAGCAGCACGGTCTATCAATTGCCATTTCATATAGTTTTTCAATGCGTCCTTATCCCAATTGACAATCAAATCTACAGCTTTCTTGATTGGTTCAATCTGCGAAACATTAATGGAATCTTCTTTCAGATTGAATTTTCCGAAATATGTATCCCAATCAAAATGAATGACATCTTTTTTATCTTTGACGTGAGAAACTCCTGCAAAATCATTCTTAAACTCGTCGTAAGCGATCTTATGGTAATTATCATTCGGAACTCTTAGCTGCTCTTTGGTGTAAAACGACTCAGCCAATGCTGTTTCAATTTCTATCACATCTTCCGTACATTTCTTTGCCTGATCAGCCGAATAGCCAAACAATTGAAACATTCTATCAACATGAGCGATAAATTTCTCACGTATCTTCACCATTGAAGTGTCTTTCTTGGAAAGATAATAATCTCGGCTTCCTAGAGACAGTCCACTCTGATATGTGTGGAGCATATTCATCTTACTGTTTTTGTCATCTGCTCCAATATAGAATGTGAAGAAAACATTCACGTCGATCTTATGCAAATCTGCTATCAATGGGACAATCTGATCTCTGCTTTTTATATCGTCTATAGCACGAAGATCCTCGGCTAAAGGTGCGATACCTATGGTATTCAATTTAGTCGAATCCATATATAGATTGTAGAGTGTACAAAGTTTATCTCCGACGCTGCCCTTCTCAAACTTCTTCGTAGACAGATCCTCAATAAGCGATTTCATCTGCTTTTTATTCAATTCTCCGACCTGTTCGAAAGAGCCATAGCGTGCATATTCTCCAGTCAACGGATTCTTTTTCATCCATCCGCCACATGCGTACTGATAAAAATTGTCTTTAGGATTGACTAATGTGTCTAAATTTGTTTTGTCAATTCCTGACGCTATTGTAGGAGCGGCCTGTTTTTCTCCACCACCACACGATGTCATGGAAATAATTGTAGCAGGCAGCAACGTCAACATAATTTTCTTCATTTCATTAATCATATAACAGACATTTTAAGAGCGTTTTTCCAACTCTCTCAAATTTTGCATCTTTTTCTCTTTCAAATATTCTGTGATTGTGCTCAAATGTTCACGAACTTTTCCACCTCCAAATTCGTAAACTTTCGACACCAAACCATCAAGGAAATCACGGTCGTGAGACACAAGGATAATCGTACCCTCGAAATTCTGCAAAGCTGATTTCAATATATCCTTTGTACGAAGGTCGAGATGGTTAGTCGGCTCATCCAATATCAATAGATTCACAGGTTCAAGCAATAGTTTCAGCAAAGCAAGACGAGTCTTCTCTCCGCCCGACAGCACCTTCACTTTCTTTAAAGATGCTTCTCCACCAAACATAAAAGCACCAAGCAAGTCCTTGATTTTCGTACGGATGTCTCCCTGTGCGACGTTATCAATCGTCTCAAACACCGTCAGCTCGCCATCAAGAAGAGATGCTTGATTCTGCGCGAAATATCCGATCTGAACATTGTGTCCAATCTGACAACTTCCTTCAAAAGGAATTTCGTTCTTTATACATTTCACAAGAGTAGACTTACCTTCACCGTTTCTGCCGACAAAAGCGACCTTGTCTCCTCTTTCAATTGTCATATTCACACCTGAGATAATCACCTTGTCATCGTATGCTTTCTGCAAATTTTCCACAATAACAGGATAATTACCAGAACGAGGAGCCGGCTGGAAACGGATCTTCAAAGCTGAAGTATCCACCTCTTCTGGCTCAATAAGTTCAAGTTTCTCAAGCATTTTGACGCGAGACTGCACTTGAAGTGTCTTTGAGTAGGTTCCTTTGAATCTCTCAATGAAATCTTTTGTTTCAGCGATCATCTTCTGTTGCTCCTCATAAGCCTTCTGCTGTTGCTCACGTCTCTCCTTACGCAACTCAAGGTAATGAGAATAATTGACCTTATAGTCATAAATTCTTCCCATAGTCACCTCAATAGTACGAGTGGTGATATTATCGACAAAGGCGCGGTCGTGGGAAATCACGATCACCGCCTTTGCACTATTCACAATAAAATCTTCAAGCCATTGTATTGACTCGATATCAAGATGGTTTGTTGGCTCGTCAAGAAGCAGAACATCAGGTTTCTTCAACAACAACTTGGCCAATTCAATACGCATTCTCCATCCTCCGCTGAAATCACTTGTCTGACGGTCGAAATCAGAACGTAGGAATCCAAGACCAAGAAGAGTTCTCTCCACGTCTTCCTCATAATTCGTATTGTCGATAGCATAAAATTTCTCACTCAAAGCCGAAACTTTCTCTATCAACGCCATATATTCATCACTTTCGTAATCTGTACGTTCACCGAGTTCTTTGTTAAGTGCCTCGATTTCTTTCTCCATGGCGAAAAGTTGCTCAAAAGCAAGACTTGCCTCTTCACGTACAGTACGGCCATCTTCCGTCATCAAATGCTGAGGAAGATATGCAATCACCGTATCTTTTGGTGCCGACACATTTCCTCTTGTAGGTTTCTGTACACCTGCCAAGATTTTCAACAATGTGCTCTTACCAGCACCATTCTTTCCCATCAACGCAATTCTGTCTTTCTCATTGACCTGGAAAGAGATGTTTTCAAAAAGAGTTCTGCCGCTAAATTCTACGGCCAATCCATCAACTGATATCATTAAAATTTATTTTACCTTAAAAGTAGACGCAATTCTGTATAATTCATCACGTCGAGTCTTATAATCTGTTTCAAGCATAGAAATAAGAACAATAAACACTTTCTTTAGACTAGACGAATAAAACACGTAATGTTCCATATATTTGCCTTTTTTGGACACTACCAACTTATGCGCTGAATAACCTGCAAATGTTGTTTTTTCGTCGGTTATAACTTCTGCCACGTCTGCCGGATAGAAATCCGTCTTTAACTCATCAACGATGTAATCGACCTCTTTCTCAGAAGTAGTTGATGGATTTGTCAACTTGAAATACTCTATAGAAGTAGTATACAAAGTTGAATCTTCGTTAACACTTGTTGAATCATACGTGATAAATACATAGAATTCATCAACATGTTTATCCTCACCCAAGTTACTTATTTTGAGCGGATTTTTTGAAGGATATGCCTTCAAAGGAAAATCAAGCGGATAAGAAGCAGTGAAACCATCAGAAAGAATAGTTTTTACTGTATCCAGAGGTGCTTCCGGTGTATCATTTTCTTCTGGTTCATCACCCTTATTACAAGAAGACAAAACAACAGAAGACAAACCCAACATTAAAAATGAGGTCTTTACACATTTCCAAAAATTAAATTTTTCCATATACCCTATTTTAAAATTACATGACAAAGATAATGATTTTTTATTGAATATTCCTAATTGATTCAAAAGGCTTGTTAAATAAACAAAAAAAACCGGATTTTTACAAATCCGGTTTTTTATCTTCTCGAAAAATCGTTTATGCTCTTTCAGCAAGACGTTTTTCTTTTTCAATTCTCTTAGCTTCCTCCTCTTCGTCTGCCTTTGCCGAGTAATACTTGCATGCAAATGGAGCAGCGATGAAAATAGAAGAGTATGTACCGACGATTACACCAATCAACATTGCGAAGATGAATCCACGGATCGTATCACCACCAAAGAAGAAGATGATAACCAACACTATCAATGTACTCAATGATGTACTGAATGTACGGCTTAGAGTAGAACTGATAGCTGAGTTGAACACTTCACGTTTATCAAAATCAGCACCCTTACGGTTGCGGATAAACTCACGGATACGGTCGAAGATGACCACCTTATCGTTGATAGAGTATCCTATCACTGTCAAGATTGCAGCGATGAAAGACTGGTCAACCTCCAATGAGAATGGAACAACTCCAGTCAATGGCAATACACAGTACAACAATAGGATGAACAATGTATCATGAGCTAGTGCAAGCAATGCACCACCTGAATATGCTAGACGGCTGAATCTCAAGAAGATATACAATCCGATACCTAACATTGCAATCAAGACAGCAATTACTGCAGAAATCTTGATGTCGTCTGCCATTGTTGGTCCTACTTTCTGTGATGACTGAATACCGTATGTAACATCAGACTGTGCATCAGCTAGAGAAGCAACACCATCATTAACCACATAACGGTTTACAAACATTTCCTCAGTAACACCTTCATTCAAAAGTGGCTTCAATGAGTTGTACATTCTTGCTTCGATATCAGCATCCACATTATCCTCTGTGTCCTGGATACGGAAGTTTGTAGATATACGTACCTGATCAGAAGTACCAATAGTGATCACACTTGCGTTTGCTCCATCAAATGCATTGTCGAGCAAATCTTTAACCTCTCCTGTTGTGACATTATTTTCAAACTTCACTGTGTAATTTCTACCACCAGAGAAGTCGATACCCTGCTGCAAACCAACTGCGAACAAAGATACAACAGCAATAATGATCACACCAAAAGCTGTCATCAAATATGGTTTAGACTTGCCAATAAAGTCATATTTGACATTCTTGAACCAATTTTCTGAAATCTTAGTAGAGAATGTAAGTTTCTCAAATCCGTCGTACTTAGAATACAAATCAAAGATCAAACGAGTAACGAAGATTGCTGTCAACAATGAGCAAAGAATACCGATGATCAATGTTGTAGCGAATCCCTTGATAGGACCTGTACCGAAATAAGCCAAGATAATACCAGTCAAAATAGTAGTGACGTTGGCATCAATGATAGCGCTCATCGCATTTCCGTAACCATCCTTCAAAGCCTGCTTCATACTCTTACCAGCAGACAACTCCTCACGGATACGCTCATAGATCAACACGTTAGCATCGACCGCCATACCTAGAGTAAGCACAATACCTGCGATACCAGGCAATGTCAAAACTGCCTTCAATGAAGCCAAAACTCCGAATATCAAGAATACGTTGCAAACCAAAGCGGCATCAGCAATAAGTCCTGGCACCAAACCGTAGTATGCAATCATATATAGAAGGACAAGAACGAACGCAACAACAAATGAGATCATACCTGCGTTGATAGCCTCCTGACCTAGAGATGGTCCAACCACGTCTTCCTGAACAATCTTTGCAGGAGCTGGCATCTTACCACTCTTCAATACGTTAGCCAAGTCTTTTGCCTCCTCTACTGTAAAATCACCTGTGATTTCAGAACGTCCACCAGCGATCTCACCGTTTACACGAGGATAAGAATATACATAACCATCAAGAACAATAGCAATACACTTACCGATGTTCTCACGTGTCATCTTAGCCCAAGTCTTGGCACCTTCCTGATTCATCTCCATGCTTACTGCAGCATAGATAGAACGCTCGTTGAAGTCTGCACGTGCGTCTGTCACACTAGCTCCTGTCAACTGTGCCTTTCTTTCCTTACCCTTCAATGTCTTAGACTTCAAAGCGATAAGTCCAAAATATCCGTTAAACTCCTCCTTTACTGTCCAAGCGAAGAATGTTGAACTTGGGATCAAACCTTTCGCACGACCCATATTCAAATACTCTGAAACCTTAGCAGTATCGCTATAGTGAGCGTAACCTACACGTGGACCAGGGTAAACCTGACCAGTCTGGAAGTTAATGCTAGGCTGCAAATATGAGAACAAAGAAGTTGTTCCTTCTGCTTTTGTTGAATCAGCATCCTTATTAAGGTTAGCAAGCAAACTGTCTGATGCAGTTGCCTCTGCAGCAACGGCCTTAGTTGTATCTGCTTTAGTTGTGTCTGCTGCATTCTTATTCATTTCAGCCACCATCTCGTTGACAGCAGAAATGTTACGTGCGATCTCTGAGAACTCAGTAGTTTCCCAGAATGCCAAATCCGCACTTCCCTGAAGCAACTTACGTACACGCTCTGGCTCCTTCACACCTGGCATCTCAATCAAGATACGGCTAGAACCCTCAAGCTTCTGGATATTTGGCTGAACCACACCATAACGGTCGATACGTGAACGAAGTACATTGAATGAGTTGTCGATAGCACTATCAACTTCTTCTCTCAATACCTTTACTACTTCGTCGTTTGTTGATGTGTAGTTGATTTTATTTTTCAACGTGTAACCACTGAAGATTGAAGCCAACTGGCCTCCTGGGTTAACCTCGTTGAATGCATCAATAAACAGTGTTAAGAAGTCTTTCTGTGAAGTCTTCTGTTTTTCTTTCGCCAAAGCGATTGTCTTTGTGAAAGATTCCTCTGATGCCTGATTGCCTGCAAGTGCCTTCAAGATGTCTGGAACAGATATTTCCATCACCACATTCATACCACCTCTCAAGTCCAAACCTAAGTTCAACTCTTTCTCACGACACTCTTTCAACGACCATATTGACTCGTTGTGGCTTAACAATGTATCCATGTACTCATTATACTTCTGAGCATCTCCGTTAGCCGCTGCCTCAGCCTCACTCTTATAGTGGTTAGAGACAAATGTGAACGAAAGTGAATACACGCATGCCAAAAAAAGAGCAACAACCAGAAACCATACAATTCCTTTGTTTTGCATTTTTTTTGTTATTTAATTTTTTTATTTATATTCATCTTAACACTATTAATGTGCAAATTTAAGATAAAAAAATATCATTTGCGTATTTTTCGGCATTTTTTTTGACGTTTCAAATTAACATTACAAAAACAAAATCAAGTTTCCGCATTATATTGTGTAGAGACGGGAATATCCACGTCTCCACATATAAAAAATTTCTATTTGGTATATATTAGTGTAGATAGTTTGTCTTCCGCGAATATGTCGTTTGCGATCTCCAAAAGTTGCTTCGACGTGATTTTCGAGATTCTTTCGGCCACAACCGAATTGGATTCATTCATACCAAAGAAAAGAAAACTTTTCGCCATATTAAGAGCATAGTTTTCCCTGTTCTCATTGGCAATGGCAAGCTGTCCCATCAATTGCTTTTTCGCACGCTCCAACTGTGATGACGGCATTTCTTTTTCACGCAAGCCCTTCAACTCTTTATATATGACATTGAGACATTTCTCTGTATCATCATGCTCTGTGCCGAAATAGATGTTGATCAGTCCGTCGTCGGAATAAGCAGTATAAGCGGACTCTATTGTATATGCCAGTCCTCTCCTCTCTCGCACAGCTATATTTAGTTTGGAATTCATTCCTGGACCTCCAAGAATATTGTTCAACAAATATAGAGGTAGACGTCGTTCATCCGACAAAGAATATGCTCTTGCCCCAATCAACGCATGTGTCTGATGGGTACTCAGATTCTTACGCACGTGGTCTGGCACATACAACGCAGACTTCTGTCTGGTCTTCGTTGAATACTTCGCTGCAACGTCGCCAAAATATTTCTCAGCAAGCCTCATCACTTTTTTGAAAGGGATATTGCCTACAGAAAAAAAGAGGATTCTGTCAGTACAATAATTGTTCGCCACAAAACGCAAAGCATTCTCTGTCGTGTATTCCTGCAATCGTTCGGCATCTCCCAATATGTTTCTTCCAAGCTGCGAATTTTTGAAGACGATGCTTTCAAACTCATCATAGATCAATTCCGACGGCGAGTCATTGTAAGAGTTAATCTCCTCTATAATCACGTCGACCTCCTTTTCAATCTCATGAGAAGGGAACGTAGGATGGAAAACAATATCAGAACACAAGTCGACCGCTTTTTCAAAATCAGCAGTCAACACCGTAGAATAAACAAATGTCTCCTCTTTTGTTGTGTATGCGTTAATCTCACCGCCCACTCCTTCAAGACGGTTGAGGATATGCCAAGAGTTTCTTTTCTCAGTCCCCTTAAACAGCATATGCTCTATGAAATGAGCCATACCGCTCTCATCCTCTTCCTCATCACGGGTGCCGGCATTGATCGCGAAACCACAATACGCTACCTGAGAGACATCTTCTTTATGTACTATACGCACTCCATTTGGCAACGTGGCCGTATGAATATGAATATCCGTATTCATCATTTAATCATTCCTTGTTTTTTCAACTCTCCGACACAGAGTTCAAGTTCATCATACCACTCTTGTCCAAATCTTCGTATCAAAGGTTCTTTTAGAAATTTGTAGACGGGAAGATCGTTTATGCTACCCAGTTTTCTTGCGCACTTGCAGACATCCCACTTATGATAGTTCACCGCCACACAGTCTCCGACCTTATCTAGTCTGACCGGATACAGATGGCAAGAGATTGGCTTATAGAAATCACTTCTGCCTTCTCTGTATGCTATCTCCAAAGCGCACTTGCACATTCCATCTTTATCTATGGTTGTAAAGACGCACTCCCTGCCATTCACAATGGAAGTCACCTTGTCGCCCTGAGGATCGGTATACCACACACCCTGCTTCTTGATAACCTCTTTCGATGCATCTGAAAGTTGATCCCATACGACGTCTACAAGACGTTCCAAAACGGGTATCTCATCATCTTCCAACGGAGCACCACAGTCACCCTCAATGCAACACTCTCCCTTGCATTTTGCCAAATCACAAAGGAATCGGCGTTCCAACACATCAAAACTTACAATCGTATCTTGAATCTGCAACATACCTACTACAACTCTACTACAGTCTTACGCAATTTCACCAACTTTGTCAACAACGCCTCTGCCAAATCAAGACGGAGCATATTCGCACCGTCACTCTTCGCCTCACTTGGTTTTGGATGGGTCTCCATAAACAAACCATCCGCACCTACTGCGATTCCAGCACGTGCGATTGTCTCTATCATATCTGGATTACCTCCAGTCACTCCTGATGTCTGGTTTGGTTGCTGAAGTGAGTGAGTGATGTCAAGCACAACTGGATAACCGATCTTCTGCATTGTAGGGATGCCACGATAGTCCACAATCAAATCCTGATAACCGAACTCTGTTCCTCTATCAGTCAGAAGGATTTTGTCGTTGCCACACTCCTTGATTTTACCTGCTGCGAACTTCATCGACTCAGGAGAAATAAACTGACCTTTCTTGATATTGACGACCTTGCCTGTTTTAGCGGCTGCGACCAAGATATCTGTCTGGCGGCAAAGAAATGCCGGAATCTGAATGACATCAACATACTTGGCAGCCATGTCTGCTTCAGAAGCAGAATGGATATCCGTCACCACAGGTATATTATACTTCTCTCCCACTCTCTTCAAAATATCCAATGCTTTCTCATCTCCGATTCCAGAGAAGCTGTCAAGACGTGAACGGTTTGCTTTTCTGTAAGAACCCTTGAAGATATATGGAATATGTAGTTTATCACAGATAGCGACCATCTTGTCGGCTATTTCAAAAGCCATCTCCTCACCTTCTATACAGCAAGGTCCTGCCATCAAGAAAAAATTATTGTCGGCAAGATATTTTAGTTTTGGAATGAAAGAATAATCCATAGTCATATTATTATATATATATTCAATTACGTTGGAGACACAGACTTGTTTCTCCACGATTTATGCAAAAATACGTAAAATTATCGTTGGAACGTGAAAAAGCATATGATTTTTCCATAACAGAAGGGTAGCTAATAATATTCCACTTCATACTCTACAACCGATGTCTTCTTGCTATCTTTATGATACCATTCTTCTTTGACCAGATTTTTCCAATCGTCATAAATATATGTTATGACACAATCAATATCACTTATGTCCCATGACACATAATAATTTCTATGATACATCGTCTTTTGTTTCACTCTGCCATCATCATAATATGAATATTGATCATCACATATTGCATCACCGTTCTTTTCATAGTATTTCATAGTATTTCCCTTCCCATCCAAAATAGAGTGTATAGACCTTTTTCCTAAAAATGAAATTTTCACCTTTTCTAAAGAATCAGATTTTGCTTTATAATAATATTTCACAACATATGGGACTTCACTATCAAGATATTCTATGCGATCCAAAATACCTTTTTTGTAATAAAAATTGGCTGAAACGCCATCATACAATCTCGACTCTTTTCTACACTTGCCTATCTTATTTTTATAAAAGTCATCTATAAATGAGTTATTTTTAGGTTTAGGAGGATAAACTACAGAATCGGACATAGCCTCCTCAACAAACGGAGGTTCAGTTTTAGCTATATACGTTTTGATTAAATTTCCAGATTCATCTAATACATGTTTGTAACACTCTTTCCAAGACAAACGAATATCTTCCGGTCGACAACGATCCGCATGTGTCAAATACCCAGCTTCATCAAAATAAAGGACTTGCGAGTTTACCTTATAACACTTTACCGGACCATTCAATCCTAAACAACTAACACTATTGCCTGCAAAAACAAGTTGAGACAACAACAATAATATAAACAGGATTGCTTTGTTCATAATCTTTTGGGGTATTTAAACGACATGTATTCTATTTAGAAGAGAATCATTTTCCATTCTTCTCATTCTCCTTATTCTTCCTATAGAGTTGCCAGCTGTTGAACACGTTATGCCAAATACTGTAAAAACCTCCAGCGATTGAAGTGATAGGAGAGAAAAATGTATATCCCACCCATATTGCGAAGACTGTGTTTTTCTGGCCCAACGCCTGACCTCCACTTATCTCGTCGTCGTACTTTCTGCCAATCAGTTTGCCGAATGCGAATTGTGCTATACATGCCACCAAGGATGCCAAACCAATACCTATCACAGTTGCGACGGTGAGGTTCTCTGCCAAGACTGCATATCTTACAGTGACAGCGATCGCAATGGAAAGAGACACAGCCCAGATATAGAAAGCAAGATTTCTTGTAGAAATAACCCTGTTGTGGAATTTCGGCATTGTATACCTTACAAGTACCGCCAAAAAGAACGGACAAATAAGCATCGGGAACACCTTAGCCATGATTTTGAAAAAAGCAACCCAAAATGTGATGCCACTCTCAGGATTCAGAATCGGCACGATCGCCGACACTGCGACAGTTGTAACAAGATTGATAAACATAGTATACGACACCAACGTCGCACCATTTCCTCCAAGTTTTTGAGTGAGCACAGCGGCTGCTGTAGCTGTAGGGCAAATAAAACAGATCATCGCCGACTCCAACGAGATTCTATAAGCACCGTCAGGATAAAGATAAACCAATCCACCCGTCAACATGAAAACAAATATCTGGAATGCGAGTCCGTAAAAATGCCAGCGTTTCCAACGCAAATCACGGATATCTATCTTACAGAAAGAGATGAACAGCATCGTGAAAATCAGAATCGGCTGGACTACAGCGACTATATCCGCAGCATTTGCACGCCATTGCGTCGAAACAGGAAGCAAAAAATGCCAAATCAAATAACATGTCGCGCCAAACACCATAGCGCAAGGCAATGTCCAATTCCTAAGAAATTTAATTACCGAATCCATCTTTATATATTTTTCGGATGCAAAATTAGTAAAAAAATCCGTAACAATATGCTAAACAACACATTCTTAATTCTTAATAAAAATGAAGGGCTGTACCAAAAGATACAGCCCTTCATTTTAAACGTGGAGATGGAGGGGGTCGAACCCTCGTCCAAACGAGGAATCAATATGCTTTCTACATGCTTATTCCAGCCTTCGGTTTTCGAGTGTTGGCAAGACCTGGACCACCAACCAACACCTTAGTCTGAAAATTTCATGCCGTCATCCAGACTCTAACGACACTATTCCCGATATTCTGCGCCTCGCTAATCCAATCGCCTCAGGACATGGGCTTGGGGAGACGTCTTGTCGCAGTCATCTTGACCGCGATAAAGCTAACTTACTGTACTTCGGTTAGGCTGCAAGAGCATAGTTATTCTCGCCAGTTAAATTTTTGGTCTCCAGATTATAGTGCTAGCCACCAGCGCACTGCATGCTTACATACCGCTTCTGCCCGCTGTCAAAACCGGTCATCCCCATATTTGAGATGCAATCCTGTAAGATTGTTTTGCAAAAATAAATGTTTTATTTTTCCTACGCAACAGTTCTAAACGCTTTTTACTTTTTTTCGACAGGAATAGAATCTGCTGGCAAAACATTAGGATCCAATACATTTTGCTTTTTTACAGACGTAGAATCATTCCATGAAGGATCTATCATATCGCCTTCTTCTTCATGACAAGCAGATAAAGATAATGCTGTAGCAGTAGCTGCTGCAACAGCTGCCACCTTTAACGGAGCGATGCCAATCACCTTCGCACTCTTCTTTTCCTTTATCTGACGTGTCAACTCCGCAAGTTCAGCCTCACACTTCGGGCATGTGCCAGAGCATTCACCCTGATGGTTGCAAACTGTAGGCTGGTAGTCAATTCCATTTGCTTTTGCCAATTCCAATCTGACTCTCTTTAATTCGTCGCAAATTATTCTTCCGTTTGTTTTCATAATTATATCTCTTATTATTTGTTTCTCAATACGCAGTCGATTTTTATTGATGCAAGACACACACGTCGCATTATAAATCGTCACATGACACGCACGTCCGTGCGTCTCTACGTGCCATGTCCTTCAACCATCAACCCTTATTAATCTCCGTTCTATAAATAAAAATATCAAAATCAGAAAAACCCATCTCTTTCAATTTGGCGACGCTGCTATCCTGATCCTCTTTCGTATTATATTCAGGAATCGACGGAATACGTATCTTGACTTTGTCTTGTATTCCTCGCAAAAGTTCCAGGTTTTCCATCACCTGATCATTCGTCTTACCTGTATAGGACTTGTAGATTTCAGGATTCATATCTTTGATATCCACAATCCAGCAATCAATCACTGGCAGAAGTGCTTCAATATTCTTTTTCGGAACATTCAATGCTGTTTCTATGGTCAGTTTCCAATCTGGCCCACAAATATCTCTAAACTCACGTATGAACTCATATCTCAAACTGGGCTCGCCTCCTCCAAAACAGATTCCTCCTCCTGTAGCCAGAAAATACAGTTCATCAATCTTCACCTTTTCATACAGATCCATTGTAGAGAAGACTTTTGCCGCATCAATATTCCTTAACGAATGGGGATTCAAACAATACTTGCAACTCAACGTGCAAGTATGGAATGCGGCAAGTGTCGTCACTCCAGCACCGTCAACAACAAGTCTATGACGTGCAACACCTATGAATGGAGCTTCCTGCATATCAACAACTCTTTAGCCACTCTGAAATCTTCACAGCTACATTGT
Organism: Paludibacteraceae bacterium; assembly: GCA_016283095.1. Taxonomy (GTDB): domain Bacteria; phylum Bacteroidota; class Bacteroidia; order Bacteroidales; family Paludibacteraceae; genus UBA1723. The sequence continues at coordinate 77,663 of JAEEMG010000076.1, forward strand.
CGCCATCAACCGCAGAACTTGTGATGCCACCCGCGTATCCAGCACCTTCTCCAGCCGGATAGAGTCCCTTTATCTGGATATGCTGCATCGTCTCCATATCTCTTGGTATACGCACAGGCGACGATGTACGGCTCTCAACTCCGATAATCACCGCGTCGTTAGTCAAAAATCCCTTACGTTTTTTATCAAACTCCACAAATCCTTCACGCAAACGCTTTGATATAAAATCTGGCATCCAGAAATGCATAGGAGAAGAAGTGACTCCAGGCAAATACGAGACTTCAGGAAGATCAAAACTCATCCTGCCTCTCACAAAATCAAACAGTCTTTGGCAAGGTGCTTTATTTCCGCCTCCCGAATTGGCATACGCCATCTGCTCATATCGTTTTTGAAACTCCAGTCCAGCGAGCACACCATACTGCTCATAGTCTGACATCAACTCTGGCAAATCCTCCACACGTATCTCAACGACAACGGCCGAATTGGAATATGGAGAATTTCGTCCAGATGAAGACATTCCATTGACAACAGTCTCTCCTTTATATGTAGACGCAGGAACAACGAAACCTCCGGGACACATACAGAATGTGTAGACACCTCTACCGTCAACCTGAGTGACAAACGAATATTCCGCAGCAGGCAAATATAAACCTCTGTCGGCCGCATGATACTGTATTTTATCAATCAAAGCCTGCTTATGCTCCACTCTTACTCCCATAGCAAACCCCTTAGCTTCAAGCGCGACACCTTCGTCGTGAAGCATCTGGTAGATATCCCTCGCTGAATGTCCAGTAGCAAGCACCACTGCCCTACTCTTGTATTCTGTGCCGTCGGAAGTTATAATACCTTTGACTGTATCATTCTCAATTATCAGATGAGACACCTTCGTCTCAAAATGTATTTCACCGCCACAATCAAGGATCGTCTTTCGCATCTTCTTGATAACCTCCGGCAAACGATCTGTGCCGATATGTGGGTGAGCCTCATACAAAATAGAATCCTGAGCCCCATGATAATGGAACACCTGCAGTATACGCTCACTGTCACCTTTCTTCTTGCTTCGAGTGAACAGTTTTCCATCAGAGAAGGTTCCAGCACCACCCTCTCCAAAACAATAGTTAGATTCCTCATTCAACCCATTGTTACGACATAATTGAGCCACATCAACCTTTCTGTCGGACACCGCTTTTCCACGTTCCAACACAACAGGACAATAGCCCAATTCAATCAGACGTAACGCAGCGAACAGACCGGCAGGGCCAGCACCTACGATGACGATTTTCTCGCCATCCTTCACGTCGCCATATTTGAAAGGATACTCAATCGGCTTTGCAACAGTCTTATCAGTAAAAGCCTGTACAGTAAGGTTGACCTTAACCTGCACTTTAGATCGGGCGTCAATACTCTTACGGATAATACGCACCTGACGAACTCTGTCGGGACGCACACCTATCTTCTTCGCCACTTCCGCACGTAACAAATCCTCCTTCGCTGCCTGCTTTGGCAATACCACCAATTGAATATTATCGTAGAACATATGAATTGAAATCTAATTATGCAAAAGTAAGAAATAAACTCTACACAAAAAAGCGGAATCCTACCAAAGCAAGATTCCGCTGATATCATCAACTTGAAGTTATTAACCCAAGTAACCTTTCAAAAGTTTGCTTCTTGAATTCTGACGCAAACGACGAATCGCCTTCTCTTTAATCTGACGGACACGCTCACGAGTCAAACCGAACTGTTCACCGATCTCTTCCAATGTCATCTCCTGACAACCGATACCGAAGAACATCTTGATGATCTCGCTCTCACGTTCTGTCAACGTATCCAATGCACGGTCGATCTCCTTAGACAAAGACTCGTTGATCAACGAGCGGTCTGCGACTGGAGAGTCAGCGTTTGGAAGGACATCAAGCAAACTGTTATCCTCACCCTCTGCGAAAGGAGCGTCGATAGAAGTGCTTCGTCCAGACACTTTCAAAGTATCAGCCACCTTATCCTCCGGCATGTCAAGCTCACGAGCCAACTCTTCTGCGGATGGTTTTCTCTCATACTTCTGCTCAAATGCTGAAAATGCCTTGTTGATTTTGTTCAATGAGCCAACCTGATTCAAAGGCAAACGCACAATACGTGACTGCTCTGCCAAAGCCTGCAAAATACTCTGACGGATCCACCACACCGCATAAGAGATGAATTTGAATCCACGAGTTTCGTCGAACTTTTCAGCAGCCTTAATCAATCCCAAATTACCTTCGTTGATCAAATCTGGCAAACTCAAGCCTTGATTCTGGTACTGCTTTGACACAGACACAACAAATCGCAAATTCGCACGAACCAACTTGTCCAAAGCTCGCTCATCTCCCTGACGGATTCTCTGCGCTAAATCTACCTCTTCCTCCACTGAAACCAATGGTTCACGGCCGATCTCCTGCAAATACTTGTCAAGCGATGCACTCTCTCTGTTGGTAATTGACTTGGTAATTTTTAACTGCCTCATAAATATAGACTATTAGACTATTTTACAAAAATTGGTGCAAAAGTAGCAATAAATCCAATCTAAGCAAAATTTCAAGCAAAAAAATCAAACATTTTTTTGAGTAGGAGCATCATTTAGTCTACCCTGCGAGATTTTTGAATGAGGAGGCACATCATGTGTTATCCAGACGTTACCACCAATGATAGAATCATGACCGATCGTGATTCTTCCAAGCACGGATGCATTAGAATAAATAGTCACATGATCTTCTATAATTGGGTGACGAGGCAGATTCATTGGATGACCGTTCTCGTCCAAAGTGAAATTCTTAGCTCCTAGAGTCACTCCCTGATATAGATTGACATGATTACCTATAATACATGTCTCTCCAATAACCACACCTGTACCATGGTCTATACTGAAATATTCTCCGATCTGAGCACCTGGATGTATATCGATTCCAGTACGCGAATGAGCCATCTCTGAAATGATACGAGGAATGATCGGAACTCCCATTTTAAGCAGACAATGTGCGATACGATAATTGCTCATAGCCTGAAGCACAGGATAACATAGAATAATCTCGCCATGGCTTACCACAGCTGGATCATTGTCGAACATCGCATTCACATCGGTATAAAGAAGTCGCCTGATCTCAGGGATCTGCTCAATGAAATCCATTGCAAGACCAGGAGCTTTCTTTTGTGCCTCAGATGCAGATATATTCGGATCAAACTCCAATCCAGAGCTAATCTGCGTCTTCAATTCACCATATAAATTATCTATTGCGACTCCTATACTGAATTTGCGCATTCCATCCCCTACAGGCTCCATATCGAAATACCCAGGGAAAACGACGCTTTTTGTGAGCTGCACAATCTTCTTAAGCGACGATAACGAAGGTAGACTCTGTTCACGAGTAGGATTAACCATATTCTCCACCGACGTTGTGTCTGACAATATGTCGACAACCCTATGTAATCTTTCGTTGTCTTTGTTCATAAAGAAATTCATTAAAATCAATACAAAAATAGAAAATAATGCAGAAATCTGCAAAAAACTTGTTCATTGGCATAATTTTTGTAGTATTTTTGTGGAAAAGAAAACAGATTACAGAGTATAATGAAAAGAACATTAGGATTTTTGATTTTTGTATTGGCGATGATCACAAGCGGATGCTCTAGTGATCACGATCATTTCAGAGGCTACGAATATGAAGATTACGCCACTCACTATTACTACTACAACGGCTATTACTATTCTGATCCAGATCACCGTTACCGCTACGACTTCGACTACAACCACTATTACTATGGCAGACTTGAGTGGAAAGGAGATCGTTGGGCTGTAGTATTAAGGGAAAATCCTTATTATGGTTTGGTATGCTACATTACCAACAGCCAACAATTCCTAGATTCTCAACTTGGTTACCACAACGTATACGATCACGAAGTCATGGTGAGATTTTCTTTTGTTGGAGACTATGACGCAAGTGGACGTTGTTGGGTTGACATCAACCATATCTACTACAGATAATCCAAATTATAATTAAGAATATAGAAGAAGACGGGAGGAATTCCGTCTTCTTTCTTTTTATACGGACATTGACACGCACGTCCGTGCGTCTCTACAAATCATATACAAACAAAAAGGAGACGTGATTACTCGCGTCTCCTATATATTGAAGGAACAATCCTTATTTTAATTTAGCAAGGCATTCCTTAACATTTGATTCAATTCTTGCGTTGATTGAATCTGAATCATCTTTCTTTACGAACTTCTCTCCTGTGATATTCTCGTAAAGCTCGATGTAACGGTTTGAGATAGACTCTACAATTGCATCTGTCATCTCAGGAACCTGCTGACCAGCCTTACCCTGGAAACCGTTATCCATCAACCATTCACGAACGAACTCCTTAGAAAGCTGCTTCTGTGGCTCACCATTCTTGAATTTCTCCTCATAACCATCAGCGTAGAAATAACGTGATGAATCTGGAGTGTGGATCTCATCCATCAAATAGATTTTACCATCGTGCTTACCAAACTCATATTTAGTATCTACTAGGATCAAACCTCTCTTTGCAGCGATCTCTGTACCTCTCTGGAACAAAGCCAAAGTATACTTCTCTAGAACCGCGTAATCCTCAGCAGAAACAAGACCCTGAGCGATAATCTCCTCTTTTGAGATATCCTCGTCGTGCTTACCGATCTCTGCCTTTGTTGTTGGAGTGATGATTGGAGTTGGGAACTTCTGGTTTTCCTTCATTCCCTCTGGCAATTTAACACCACAGATTTCTCTGACACCGCTCTTGTAGGCTCTCCATGCGCTACCACACAAATAACCACGAACGATCATCTCAACTGGGAATCCTTCACAACGTACACCAACAGACACCATTGGATCCGGAGTTGCCAACAACCAGTTAGGACAGATATCCTTTGTTGCCTCCAAGAATGTCTTTGCGATCTGGTTCAACACCTGTCCCTTGAAAGGAATACCCTTTGGCAAAATCACGTCGAATGCAGAAATACGGTCTGTTGCTACCATTACTAGCACATCATCACCGATACTGTATACATCTCTAACCTTTCCGTGATAAACGGACTTCTGATTTGCAAAATTGAAATCAGTTTTTGTCAATGCTTTATTCATCTCTTATTCTTTAAATTCTTTACAATAATCTCGTATACCGCACTCTTCACACTTTGGTGCCAACGCTGTGCAGACATATCTTCCATGAAGAAGAAGCCAGTGATGAGCGTCACTCAAAATAGACTCTGGTATATACTGACGCAGAATCATCTCCGTCTGAAGCGGATTCTTGGCCTCATCTGCCAGACCTAATCTGTGCGACACTCTGAACACATGAGTATCCACAGGCATAGCTGGTTTACCAAATGCCACGGCAAGCATCACATTGGCGGTTTTTCTACCTACTCCTGGCAATGAGGTCAAGGCTTCCAATGTCGACGGAATTTCTCCGTCACACTTATCCACCACAATCTGTGCCATCTGCAACAGATGCAAGGCCTTTGCGTTTGGATAGGAAACACTCTTGATATACTCAAGAATCTCATCCTCCGTTCCCTTTGCCAATGAGTATATATCCGGATAACGCTCAAACAACGCAGGTGTCACCTGATTCACTCGTTTGTCCGTACACTGTGCCGACAGCATCACAGCCACTAGCAATTCATACGGATTACGAAAATTCAATTCACTCTTGGCATTGTGCATGTTTTCAGCGAACCATGCCAAGATATTTGAGTAACGGTCCTTACGAGAGAGCATACTTAGAAAGGCAAGTCACCACCGTCTGCGTTAGGTGCAGACTGTGCATCAGGAGTAGCAGGAGCTGCTGGAGCAGTGAAACCACCCTGCTGCATTGGTTGCTGATATCCACCCTGTGGCTGCTGAAAACCTTGAGGCTGAGCAAAACCTTGCTGCTGTACAGGCTGCTGGTACCCCCCCTGTGGCTGAGCATAACCCTGCTGCATTGGCTGCTGAGGATAGCCACCCATTGGCTGTCCATAACCCTGTTGTGCCATTGCATTGTATGGTTCAGCACGGAATGCACGGATATCATTGAACCAACGGCCATTATATTCTCTTGCGTCGATGCTACATGTTATGTGGACTAATCCACCCTGCTGCTGAACAGCTGCTATTGTATTATATGCGTTCTCATCCCAAACACTTACAAGCACACGGCGAGGGAACTGTCCTGTTGTGTCATGCTCCACAACGCACTCCCACATCTTCCATGGGCCTCTTGCAGACTGGCCGCTTCTTTCATTCAGGTTTAGAACCTTTCCAATAAATTCGTATGTCATATCAATATTTCTTTAATGCTTTAATTAACTCTTCATTTTCTTCTTTTGTACCAATCGTAATACGAACACAATTGCCACACAACTGCACACGATGACGATTTCTAACTATTATTCCACACTCCGTCAAATAAGCGTACAATCCGTTGGCATCTGTCACCTTAACCAACACGAAGTTGGCATCCGTAGGATAAATCTTCTCAACAAAATTGAATCCCTTCAACTCATAAACCAAATCAGAACGAAGTGAAATAGTCTCTTTTGCCCAATTCTTGATGACGTCTGGATTCTTAAGAATCTTCAACGCATAATCCTGAGTAAGTTTATTGATATTGTATGGATATTTTATTTTGTTCAAAATTCCAATAATCTCTTCAGAAGCGAATGCCATTCCCAAACGCACCGACGCACTAGCCCATGCCTTGGAGAATGTCTGCAACACAATCATATTTGGATACTTCGCCAACTTCTGGCTATACGATTCTCTGCCGCAGAAATCCCAGTAAGCCTCGTCAATAACGACGATACCACCAAACTCCTTCAAGAGTTTCTCAATATCTCCGTCCTTCAAACAATTGCCAGTAGGATTGTTTGGCGAACATAACCACATCACTTTTGTGTGGTCGTCCACTGCGGCAAGCATCGCGTCGACATCTATCTGAAAACCTTCCTTCAAAAGGACAGCACGATACTCAACATTGTTGACATCTGCACATACCTCATACATTCCATATGTAGGAGCAATCGCCACAACATTATCAACACCTGGCTCACAGAATGCACGGTAAACCAAGTCAATAGGTTCATCGCTGCCATTTCCGAACAATATGTTCTTCGCATCCACATGCTTCACCTCCGCCACACGATGCTTAACTGCCCACTGCAATGGATCTGGATACCTGTTGTAGGGATCATTACGTGGATTTTCGTTAGCATCCAAATAGACAGACGCTTCGCCCTTAAACTCATCACGTGCGCATGAGTATGGCTTTAGCTTGAGGATGTTTGGTCGAACCAATTGACTTAATTCTTTCATATAACAAAATTTTATTTGTTGAATTCCAAATTCTATTTGTTCATTCTGAGAGTAACAGCATTCTTGTGAGCGAATAGTTGCTCATTCTCTGCCATTATCTCAATTGCGTTTCCAATACGCTGAAGACCATCAGGTGTGATTTCCTGATAAGTGATCTTTTTGCGGAAACTGTCTAGGTTTACTCCGCTATATGCTTTTGCATAACCATTTGTAGGAAGAGTATGGTTTGTACCAGAAGCATAATCACCTGCACTTTCTGGAGTCAAATGACCCAAGAAAATAGAACCTGCATTAGTGATTCTCTCTGCAATCTGCATATAGTTAGACGTAGATATAATCAGATGCTCAGGCGCATATTCATTTGTGACGTCGATGACCTCCTCCAAATCTTTCACCAAGATAATCTTGCTGTTTGCGACAGACTTCTCCGCAATCTCCTTTCTAGGAAGCAACTGTAACTGACGTTCAACCTCAGCCAAAACTTTCTCAGCAAGATCTTTACTTGTTGTGATACAGACAGCCTGGCTATCTACTCCATGCTCAGCCTGCGACAACAAATCAGCCGCCACGAATGATGGATTTGCAGTCTCGTCGGCGATAACCTCCACCTCACTTGGACCTGCAGGCATATCAATAGCGACATCTTTCAACGACACTCTCTGCTTAGCTGCAGTGACATATTGGTTGCCTGGTCCAAAAATTTTGTAGACTTTCGGTACACTTTCTGTACCATATGCCATTGATCCGATTGCCTGTACGCCACCGATCTTGAATATTTTGCTCACGCCTGCGACTTTAGCCGCAAACAATACAGCAGGATGCACCTTACCGTTTTTAGCAGGAGGAGTACAAAGAACTATTTCCTTGCAACCTGCGATACGGGCAGGAACAGCCAGCATCAACACTGTCGAAAACAATGGAGCTGTACCACCTGGGATATATAGACCGACCTTCTCAATCGGCATAGCCTTCTGCCAACAAGTCACGCCGGGCATAGTCTCGATACGAGGAAGCTCATGATCCTGAGCAGCATGGAATTTTTCGATGTTGCTCTTCGCAAGACGGATAGCATTCTTCAACTCTTCTGCCACCAAAGTCTCAGCCTCAGCGATTTCAGACTCAGACACCTGTAAAGAATCAAGCTGAACCTTATCGAATTTCAACTCATACTCTTTTACCGCTGCATCACCACGACTTTTGATGTCGTCAAGCACAGCAGTCACAGTCTCTGTCAAGCTACTATTATCGAGAGCTGGACGAGACAACAACGTCTTCCAATCCTTATGTTGTGGATATTCGATTATCTTCATTAGAGAATCATTTTTTCAATAGGAACCACAAGAATACCCTCAGCGCCCAATTGCTTCAACTGGCTGATGATATCCCAGAAAGTTTTCTCCTCAATCACAGAATGAAGAGATGACCAACCCTCCTGCTTAAGTGGAGTAACTGTAGGAGACTTCATTCCTGGAAGAATCTTACATACTTCGTCGATCTTATCGTTAGGGATGTTCAAAAGGATATACTTCTTTCCTTCCGCATTCTTGTAAGAATCAAAACGGAAAAGAATCTCCTTCAAAGTGGCCATCTTTTCTGCATCATCATTAAGATGCTTGTTACCGATAAGCAAAGCCTCAGAATACATTGCAACTTCAACCTCTTTCAAGTTGTTGCTTACCAATGTTGAGCCAGAACTTACGATATCAAAGATACAGTCTGCCATTCCGATACCAGGAGCGATCTCAACACTACCCATAATAGTGTGGATCTCTGCTTTCACACCATTCTTATCCAAATAATTTTTCAAGATACGAGGATAAGAGGTTGCGATCTTCTTGCCATTGAACCACTGGACTCCATTATAGTCTGCAGCCTTTGGAATAGCCAAAGAAAGACGACACTTGCTGAAATCAAGACGCTTGATGATATCTGCGTCCTCTCCCTTCTCCTCAAACTCGTTCTCACCTACGATTCCGACATCAGCGATACCTGTTGCAACCGCCTGAGGAATATCGTCATCTCTCAAATAAAGAATCTCCACAGGGAAATTCTTGGCTTTCACCAACAATGTTCTCTTTCCTGACTCTACTTTGATGCTCGACTCTTCCAACATCGTCATCGTCTCTTCAAATAGACGTCCTTTTGCCTGAACTGCTATTCTTAACATAATTTGAATTTGTAATGGTTTTATAAAAAAGGAGACCTACGTTCAAGTAAGCCTCCTTCGTTCCTCTATTTAATGTTTTGCAGAACACACACAAAGCTCACTTGCATCATTTTCTATACAATGCTCATGATGGTGCTTATGTAATCTGCGAAATCTCATTTTCTTAATATTTTCTACAAAATTACATAAAAATGAGATTATGACAATTTATCTTGCACTTTTTTGTAAAACTTTTTTACTTCTTGATAAATCTTGTCGTATAAGTTGACTCATCAGTAATGACGGTGATGACATAAACACCGGTTGTCAAACTCTTCACATCAACCGCACTGATAAACTCATCAGATTCCTGATCTACCACTCTACGTGACATGCAATCCGTAATCTGGATACGATGAGAACCTTTTGAATCAACCTCTACAAACAATGTATTATCCACTGGATTCGGATATATCACAATACCAGTGTCAAGCAATTTTTCTCCTGCAAGAATATCGGCATCACACAAAACTTCTCCATTACCGTTACGAGGAGATGCTATTGCGTTTCCGAAATTATCAACTGTCGAGCAATTAGCAAAAACGATCAACTCACTCGAACCATCTGTTTCACGACCATAACTTCCATTCTTTGGATGTGTCTGGGTAGTGAAGACATCCAATGTGTCATTCTTACCCTTGTATGAATGCATCAGAATCAACTGCTGAGACACATCTGCAGAGAGTTTGAAATTCAAATGACGTGGACCTTCATCTGCATTGCCATCAGCCCAAAGCAAGATTCTTCCGTTGGCAGGAACAGTTGTTGAATCAGATTGGAATCTTGGGAAGACATGTGTTTTAGCTTTTGTCTTATTGACCAGAATCATATCCGCCAAATCAACATCAGTGTCACCTGCATTATAAATCTCTATCCAATCTGGTTTCTCACCATATTCATCAACAGTCTTATTGTTAGAAGAACAAACCTCATTGATGAACAACTGTGGTCTACTATAGCTTGAATCCTCCTCAACATACAATTTCACAGTCATATCCTTTCCGACTTTACCCTCAAAGATATCACCCTCAACTTCAGACTTTGCAGTAGAAACCGAAGACGCCGTCATTTTCATCGTCATATCCGAACTTGCAGGTTCATTCTGATGAATCTCAACAGCGATCACATTCTTGCCTTTCTTGAACAACGAGCCATCGATTGAGAATGTTGATTCTTCATCATTAGCATATCCATCAGGCAAAACTGCCAACAAATCATAAGTATATGTTGTGTCTTTCGGCAAATTGAACACAGCAACCTTTGTGCCATTCACATAGACAACAGCGGCGTCGTCATACATGATCTTAAACGACACTTTCCTGAATTCTTTGTCTCTATCACAATCAACAGTTGTACGGAAATATGCTGTCAGATACTTGTTTTCCTTATCCTTGCCATAATTCAACTTAGTATCATAATCTCTATCACTAGCATATCCGAATTTTCCTTTTCCCACAGACCACTTGGAATCATCATAATCCGTCGCCATCCAATTATTGGCTGGCATAATGCTATCATAGAAATATGTCCATTCAGTAGCCTTTGTGATCAAGTCTCTAGTATCTACAAGAGTATCCGACAAATGCCAACTTTTGACTTTATAGCCTTCAGGCAATTCCGGCTCAATTTTGATTTTCTGACCGATATAAGCTGAAAAACTGTAAGAGACGTCATTCTTCATCTCCTTATTAAACAGATAATCAACAGATGACAATTCCTCAGGCAAAACAACCTTGAAATCAAATTTCACCTTTGTGTCGGACATATCGAATTTCGAAAGCAACTGTTCCTTTATTTTACGACATCTAGTTGAAGTGAACGATTTAATTCCATTAGTATAATCATCTACACTTCCAGATATTTCTTTTGTTGCACAGAAGTCTTTCTTGACCAAAGAAGCTATGGAATCCCATTTTGCCATAATCTTCTCCTCTGTCAAATTTGTATTCAACTGTTTAAGGAATTCTGTTGCAAAACGCAATTTGAAATCTTCGTTCTGCATGCAGTGATAGAATAGTGTTGTCTTCCACTTTGCCTTTTCATTGAACTGATATGATCCACCACCTGCGTCATAACCATTTCCCCAGTTTACTGCATCTCCTACACCCATTGCAAAATCAATCATATCCAAATTTGCATTGCAATAGTTTGGTGCCCAATCACTATACATTCCGTATCCAAAGTCTGTGTCATAGACAATCCAACGGAATTTTCCACCTTTCTTTTTTCTCCAGATTTTTGTATTGTTTCCTGGCCAGTCTGTGTTTACAACAAACTGCTCCAAAATCTGCCAATGGATATATTCGTCTACATCCATTCTCAAAGATAGCTGTTCATAGAAATCAGGATCCGAATAGTGGTTTTCCACGTACGAAATCATCTCATTGTAAGGATCAATAGATCCCGCTACAACAGATACTTTCTCAAGTTTGAGAGACACCTCATCTACTTCATCCTCATCCAATCCATAATTATGGAAAACATAATCCTCATTTGTTCGTTCTCGTAATCCCATCAAACCATGATACTTACCATTAATGTAGTATGCTACAGGCTGATATCCTTGATAATCAATACCTAACTCTTTTCCAATCGACTGCATGAATCCATCTCGGCATCTCAAAGAATTATATGCATTTCCTCCGTTACGGATTTGCAGACTCTTCACCTCCTTGAAAGGTTTGTCTTTGAAAAACTTTGTATAGCCGAAACGGTTGTTTCCTGTTTTCTTAGATGCCTTCATCTTCAAGCTTTTCACCTTATAAGACTCTTGACGCGAGCATCCACCAGTCACACCTATTTCTATTTTCTGATTACACTTCAATTCTCCATCCTCAAAGTACTCAAAAAAAGCAGGGCGACTCCAATCTCTGTTATAGTTGGCCTTTGATGCCACACAAGAGGATGGTCCAGCGATACCATTGGTTCCTTTCACACAAATTCCTATCTCATCATCATTAAGGAACACATTATCCGTGACAATTGCCACAACCGGAAGGTCATGTCCCGTACAACTCTCTGAATAAGGAGATTTTAAAATGAATGTTCCAGTCAAAACATCACTTGACAATTGGCCCTCAACAAATGCCTTTGCTCTGATTGGCTTATTATCCTTAATTTCAATAGGTTCTTCATACAACTTACTTTCCATTGTAGGAGTAGAGCCATCAGTCGTATAACGTATCTCAGCACCTTCCACATCACATGAAATGGATATCTTCTTACTTTCTGCTCCAAAATAAAAACCTGGTTTTGTAACAAATTTCGGAGTTGGCACACGAGTTTCAAATGCCTGGCTATTCTTTGTGCCAGGAGTCGGTTCCATATAACCGCCATCACCATAAGAAACATTTGGCAACTGCAAAGGATGAGTTATCGAAACAACTTTACCGTCCGCAAATTTGATTTCCAATTTTCCTGCTTTATACTCCAAATTTTTAGGGAAACTACCCAATATAGCAGAGGAAGACGACTTTATTTCTTCGTCTCCATGGAAAGCAAGGACACTATAACCATTTGGAATTTTATGACTTTCCTTAAAGACTCCGGTCCAATCGACTTTACCAGACTCTTTATAAGCAGTCACAGTTGCCCCCATCAAATCAACAGCATCTCCATCGTTGTAGAATTCAATCCACGAAGGAAATTCAGAAGTAGTGCCATCAAAATATGCAGATATATTACATGGCATAATTTCATTTATCCTGACTGTAGCCGACACCCCAAAAGATGTGGCAAGCAACATAATAGTTGTAAGTTTTTTTATTATCATGTTCTTCATATTTCCCCTATTACAATGTTGTATATACGCAAATGTATCGAATCGACTTAACAAAAACAAAATTTACGTATTTAAAAATAAGCAAAAAGGTCAAAAAAGCCGACCAAACATTTTTTTTAGGACTATTTGTCAACATTTTTTGTGAAGGACGTAATTATAAGCATCAATTAGATTATTAAGCTCATTCCTCGTCTCCTTCAGAAGAATTAATGCTCTCTCTTTGACATTTCGCTTTTTTTCGCTTTTAATTTCTGAAATAGCACCCTCTATTGTAAGACGTCGCTCTCTCAGCAACATTTGCAGCAATTTCAGATTATCGATATTCTCTTTCGTGTATTTTCGAGTACCGCCTCGTGAACGTTGGCTGCAAAATTTTTTTCCAAGTTCAGCAAAAGATTCCTCCCAAAAACGTATTGTTGATTGGCTTTCTCCTATTATTGATTCGACTTCACTTATTTTATAGTACTTCTTTTCATAGACGGAATTATTAGAATCTTCTGTATCCTCTTTTTCTTCATTATCACCATCCGACACAACTGAATCTAAATCTTCATCGTCATCTCTCCCCTCCATAATTTCATGGTCACCGACTACTTGAACATCTTTCTCAAATAAATTAGGTGATGGAGCAGTCGAATCTCCCCAAACTAAAATATCGTCTTCAGAATCATCTACCATACCTCTCCTCGTTGAAATTAATAACCAAAAAAAGAGAAAGAACCGTCGGAACGATTCTTTCTCAAATGCTTATTGTAAATTCTAATTAGAACTCAACAACAAATGCCACACGACGGTTCTCTGCACGACCCTTAGCAGTCTTGTTGTCAGCAACTGGCTGAGTATCACCGTAACCAGCAGCAGCCAAACGAGACTCCTCAACACCCTTGCTGATTAGGTACTCCCTTACAGAAGCTGCACGTTCCTTAGAAAGCTGCATGTTCTTCTCTGCATTACCTACGTTATCTGTGTGACCACCGATATTCAACTTGTATGCTGGGTTCTCCTGCATTACCTTTACTACGTCGTCAAGGATTGCGAATGAACTCTTACCCTTGATCTTAGCCTTACCAGTCTCAAACTGGATACCGTTAAGAGCCTTCTTGAACAACTGCTTAACCTCAGCCTTGATTTCAGGACATCCCTTGTTCTCCTTGATACCTGGAGTCTCAGGACACTTATCCTCGTAATCATAAACACCGTCGCCATCCTTATCTGTTGGGCAACCGTTCTCATCTACATAACCCTTAGCTGCAGCTGGAGTACCAGGACACTTGTCTAGGTAATCAGCAACTCCGTCGCCATCAGAATCCTTTGGACATCCGTTCTCGTCTACCTCAGCCTCCTTAGGAGTGTCAGCACACTTGTCTAGATAATCTGCGACACCGTCACCGTCTGTATCAACAGGACAACCAAGTGAGTCAACCTGTACTCCTGCAGGAGTACCCTTGCAATTGTCTTTGTAATCAGGAACTCCATCCTTATCCTCATCTAGTGGACAACCATTAGCATCAACAGTCACATTTGCTGGTGTGTTAGGACACTTATCTAGCTTATCTTCAACACCATCCTTGTCAGAATCCTTAGGAGAACCGAAACAGAACTTCAATCCTAGGCTGTGCATCAACTGCTGATCTTTAGCACTACCACACTCATACTGATCTTTGTCATCACCTAGAGTGTAACCATAACGAGCAGTGTAAGTCAATGCCAAACGGTCGTTGATCTTGTAATCACAACCGATACCAGCAACGATAACTGGATCACCGCCTTCAGCTCCGATATACTTTTTTGCATCCTTCTCCATCAAGTAGCGATATCCTGCTCCCGCGAAGATGTAAGGGTTAAAACGACAAGAATCCTTAGTAACAAACTTGAAAGCAGCTGTCAAATCACCGTAAATTTCAGTCAACTTCATCTCTGTGTTGTTACTTGAGTTTGTACCAAGAACAAGAGAACCCTTATTGCTCTCATTATCAAACTCTAGACCTTCTTTCTTTGCTCCCAACAATCCATAAGAACCGAAGAATGCCACATCCCAACGCTTGTTCAAAAAGCGGTTGACTGAGATACCTCCGTGTCCATAGAAACTATAGTTATCCTTTAGGATACCCATCATGTTGCTCGCAAGCTCTCCTTCATACTCTGTCAAACCTCCGTAGACACCAACTGCCCACTGATTAGACTCTGTCTGAGCTGTAGCAGCAGTAATTCCTGCAACCGCTGCACACGCTAAAGTTACAATCTTTTTCATCTTTTCGTGTAGAATGAAATTTATTATTTTTTTATTATTTTCTTTTCTTTATCACGTTTCTATGCCACAAATATATAACTTTTTTAGAGTATTTTATCAAAACGTAACATTTTTTTACAATTGCATTGGTTTTCCTCCAAACTTTTATACAAATATTGATAAACTAATTACACTAATACTTACATATTTACTCCATTAGACTATGTACAAAGCCCAAAAACATTAGAAAAGCTCTCTCATTATCATCACACACTTTACTTATATAAATATGTCTATTTGTCGAATGGCTTTAATTTGATGCGTTGTTCTTGAACTATATAATATATGTACATATAGAAAAACATATATACACGTATGGGGAGAGCAAATTAGGCGAAACGAAGTATTAAAAATTGTTAATTTTTATTTTTCATAGCATTATTTTGAAAACTCGTTTTGTTTTTTGAGTTTTTTGCCGTAAATTTGCAGAGTCTTAAACAAAGTAATTTTTGTAAAAATGAGTTTGATAGATTCGATAATTGACACATCTACAAAATTATTTAAGAACCAAGGCATAAAAGATGTCAAAATGGATGATATTTCATCTGCTTTAGGCATCTCAAAACGTACTCTTTACGAGACGATACAAAGCCGCGACGAGCTTATAAAGCTATGTTGCAAGAACTATGCCATGCAACTGGAAATAAAATTTGAGTCTGTGTTAAACAAAGAATACTGTTCAACATTTGAGCGAATGCTAACATTAAACGAACTTTACATCAGGCACATACATGACACTCACAAATCCTTCTTAGAAGAGGTAAAAAAGAATGCCCATTGCAACCCTAAGGAAAAAGAACATAAAGAACTTCAATTAGAGTATTTCGAGCGTTTGTTAAAAGAAGGTCAAGAGTCAAGAGACGGAAAAACACCTGAAATCGACCCAAGCTTGAAACCAGAAATAATATCAAGGTTGCTGGCGTCACAATTGAAAGCTGTAGTTCTAGACCCAATGTTCGACTATACAAAAATGTCGTATTTTGATGTATTTTCCACCTCATGGAGAATATTCATGCGAGGAATAGCGACTGAGCATGGACAAAAAGTCATTGAAGAGTGGATTGCCAACAATCACAAAATGACCTTATAATTGATGATTAGATTTTCAATAGAATATAAAGAGTATTAATATATGAAACGAATCACACTTTCAGCCGCAACATTAGTTGCTCTGCTCTGTGGCACACCAGAGATAGTGGCACAAAGCACAGAAAGCACACAACAGACTTCAATTGTCGCACAAAATGACAACAAGAAGATGAGTTTATCACTTCAAGATGCCATCAGCTATGCTCTTGAGCACAACCGTCAGTTGAAAAACGCTTCTCTTGAGGTACAGAAAGCCGAAATGCAGCGTTGGCAGACTATAGCACAGATGTTGTTAAATATCGATGGCAACATAGGTTATTATAACATGTTTGGCGAAGAACTTAAGTTTATTGAAGGAATGCCAGGATCACCAATGAATCCATATCTTCAGATGGACCTTAAAGCCAGTGCTGGATTATCTGCACAAGGTATTATAGGAGCACAGATGAAACGTATGGCTAAAGAAATTCAGGAAACTTCTGTATTAAAGACTCAGCAAGAAACCAAATACAGTGTTGAGGCGACATACACACAAATTCTTGCTCTTGAAGAAACTGTGCGTCTGCTTGAGAAAAACCTAGAAGATCTTGACAGATTGAAATCAATGACAGACAACGCTGTCAAGGCAGGTGTTGCGGAACAGAACGATGCAAATCAGATTTCAATCCAAGTAGCATCACTAAAAAGTGGAGTCAACACAACAAAGCGTCAAATTGAATCTCTTTACAATGCATTGATTCTAAACATTGGAGCTGATAGTGACACAGAAATCACACTGACACAAAGTCTTGATGACGTTGTAAATGCAGGAACAATCATAGAATTGGTAAATTCAAATCTTGATTTAAATCAAAATCTTGATTACCAGATGTTAACTAAAAAAACTGAAATTACAGACAAACAAAAGCAGTTGGCAGTAGCGGCATTTATTCCTTCACTCGGTGTCGCTTATAACTATTCAAACAAGCACTACTTCGGAGATGCATCTCCAAACATGTCTCCCAAAAACACCTTTGTAGCGACAGTTAATGTGCCAATCTTTTCTTCAGGAAAAAGAACTTGTGCTGTAAAGGAGGCTAAAATAGCTCAGATAGAGCAGGCAAACACAGTGGAAGACACTGAGATTGGATTAAAGGTCAAAGAAAAACAGTTAAAATACAATCTTACTTCTGCTTACGAAAACTATACCATTCAAAAAGACAATATTCAAGTGATGTCTGATTTGTTCAACAGCTACGGAGAAAAGTTCAAACACGGACGTGCTTCTAGTATGGATGTCACAAACTCAAGCATGAGTCTAAATTCTGCACAATCTGACTACATCAAGGCCGTGCTTGAAATGGTAAACGCAAACATCGAGCTTAAAAAGCTCCTTAACAAGTAAAAACAATAAAGATATATAAATTATGTACAGAAAATCACTAATTTTCTTAGCAGCCGGCATGATCGCGCTTTCATCATGCGGCAAGAAAGACAACGCAAAAGCAGCAGGAGACGCTGTTGCGGTTGCTGACTCTGTAGAGGCTCAGCTTGTGCGAACTGGATTGGTGGAGAAACGCCAAATCGAACGCAAACTGTCTTGTTCAGCTGTTCTTGACGGTTGGGAAACAGTTGCAGTATCACCTTCAGTGACTGGAATCATCGAGAAAATAAACAAAGAAATCGGCGACAGAGTAAGCGCTGGTGAAGTTGTGGTACGTATGGATCAGACTCAGCTAAACCAAGCCAAACTTGCTTATGCCAACGTCTCAACAGAGATGCAGCGTATGGAGGCTCTTCTTGCTGGCGGTAACACGACTCAGCAACAGTACGACGCTCTTAAGCTTCAGTTGGATCAGGCAAAACAAAATCTTGATTTCCTTCAGAAGAACACTTACTTCAAAGCTGAATGCACAGGTGTGATCGCAGAGAAGAACTACGAGAGCGGCGAACTTTATAACGGTGCTCGTCCTATCTATACAATCAAGCAAGTGAATGTACTTAAAGCTTTGGTTAGCATCCCTGAGTCGTACATTCCCGCAATCAAGAAAGGACAGAAGATGAACTTCACATCAGACATCTATCCAGGAAAGGAGTTCTCAGGAATTATCGATGTCGTATATCCGACTGTTGACGCTTCGACTCACACATTCCAGGTAAAGGTTAAGATTCCTAACGGATCAAACACACTTCGTCCAGGTATGTACGTAAAGACTGTTCTTGGTGTAGGAAAAGCAGAAACAATGGTTGTGCCATATATGTCAGTGCTTAAGCTTGTAGGTTCAAACAATCGCTACATGTTCACAGTACAGCCAAATGGTACAGCAAAAAGAGTAGACGTCACTCTTGGAGACAGATTTGACGACATGGTCGAGATCATCACAGACGAAATCAAGCCAGGTGATATCATCGTGACATCAGGTCAGGCTCGTTTGGTAGACGGTTGTGATATAAAAATCATTAATGATTAATTAAGCTAGGAATTAGGCTATGAGTATATTCAAAACGGCGATTGACAAGCCGATAACAACATCGCTCATCTTCATTGCGGTGATGGTGTTAGGTATATTCTCCTTCAAGAAACTACCTATCGACCAATTCCCAGAGATGGAGCCTCCATTCGTCTGCGTAATGACCACGTACGCTGGTGCAAATGCCAGTGAGGTGGAGACAAACGTGACGAAGATAATGGAAAACACCCTCAACTCAGTGGATGGACTAAAGACATTGACATCCACAAGTAAAGACAACATCTCACTTGTTGCCATGGAGTTTGAGTGGGGATCTTCACTTGACGAAGCAGTAGCAGATATCCGATCTTTCGTGGATATGGTGAAAGACAATCTGCCAGACGGAGCCAGCACTCCACTTGTGATCAAGTTCTCTACAAGTTCAATGCCAATCATCCAGTATATCGTACAGGCAAAAGAGTCGTATCCAGGACTTGAAAAAATCCTTAACGATATCGTAGTGCCTCAGCTTAACCACGTCGACCAGATCGGTAACATCTCTCTAAGTGGTGAGCCAGAGCGTCGTGTATACGTGGATATCGACCAGAACAAGCTTGACGCTTATGCGATCTCTTTGGAGCAGGTTGGTAATGCAGTAGCAAGCAACAACCTCAACCTTTCAAGCGGTACTATCAAGATGAAAAAAGAGCAGTATGAGCTTGAGGTTAGAAGTGAGTACGCAGAAAGTTCTGAAATTGAGAACATTGTAGTAACAACTACATCAGATGGCAAGACGATCTACATCCGAGACATCGCCACTGTAAAGGATACAATCAAAGACCTTTGCTTGGAGGAGAAAATCAACGGACAAGATGGTGTTCGTCTAATTGTAACAAAGCAGACTGGAGGAAACACAGTACAGATTTGTACAGACATCAAGAAGGAAATTGAGAAAATCCAAAAGACACTTCCTAAAGATGTCGAGTTCAACCTTCTTTACGACTCTTCAAGAGATATCGTAAATGCGATCAACTCACTTGAGGAATCAATCATGTATGCGTTGGTATTCGTGGTTCTTGTGGTATTGTTCTTCCTTGGAAAATGGAGAGCGGCACTTATTATCGGTATCACAATCCCAATCTCACTGCTTGTGGCATTCCTGTATCTGTTGGGAGCAGGAAGTTCAATCAACATCATTTCGCTTTGTTCGTTGACAATCGCAGTCGGAATGGTTGTGGATGATGCGATTGTGGTGCTCGAGAACATTTCAACACACATTCAGCGAGGAAGTTCACCACGAGAGGCCGCTATATATGCGACAAACGAGGTTTGGGTATCAGTTATCGCAACAACACTCGTTATCTGTGCGGTGTTCGTGCCACTAACAATGGTTACTGGTATTGCAGGTATCTTGTTTAAGGAACTTGGTTGGATTGTGACAATCTGTTGTTGTACATCAACTGCCGTCGCCATCTCATTGACCCCAATGCTTTGTTCTAAGCTGTTGAAGAACAAGCCTGTTCATATCGAGAATGGAAAATTGATCGAAGAAGAGGTAAAAGAGGGTTGGTATCACAACACTGTCGTGAAGGCTCTCGACAAAATCGATGCTTTCTATGCAAATGTACTTCGCTGGTGTTTGACACACAAAAAAGTCACAATGATTGGAGCTGTCGCATTCTTCGCTCTATCTCTTGTACCTATCCTAACAGGTATGATCGGTACAAACTTTATCTCAAACCAGGATAACGGACGTCTAGTGGTTGATGTTGAGTTGCAGCAAGGCAACAGAGTAGAAGAGACAGCTAAAATTGCACGTAAAATAGAAGCACAGTTTGAAGCCGCATTCCCAGAAGAGATCAGACTTATCTCTACTACATGTGGTTCTAACGATGAAGCTGGTATTGGAGCATTGTTCTCATCTACAACAAACAACAAGATCCAGATGCGTGTGATCTGTACACGTAAGTCAGAGCGTTCTGTCACTATCGATGAGATCGCAGAAAAACTACGTCAGATTCTTAGCACATATCCAGAAATCATCACATACAAGGCAGAAAACCAAGGTGGTTTCGGTGGTCAAGGTGGACAGACTGTTGACATAGAAGTCTTCGGATATGAGTTCGACATGACAAGTAAATATGCATACGAGCTAAAAGATTTGATTGAGAAGAACGTTTCTGGAGCACGTGACGTTGATATCAGCCGTGAGAAAGACCGTCCTGAGCTAAAGGTTATCGTAGACAAAGAGAAAGCGTCTAAACTTGGTTTGACATCTGCGACTATCTCAACTTACGTACACAACCGAGTAAACGGTATGAACGCAGGTCTTTTGAAGGAAGACGGAGACGAGTATTATATCCTTGTTCGTTTGAAAGAGGAGAACCGTAACTCACTATCTTTGATCAACGATCTTTCTATCCCGACGACGATGGGCAGAGTTAAACTTAGTGAGATTGCCAAAGTGGAAGAGTACTGGGCTCCACCTGAAATCGAGCGTAAGAGCCGTCAGCGTATGTTGACAATGAAGGTGACTCCATACAACACTTCTCTTGGAGAGCTTGCCGCAGAGATTCAAAAGACAGTCGACAAGACTGAAATCCCAGTAGGATGTACAGTGATGTTGTCTGGAGCATACGAAGACCAGCAAGAGTCGTTCGCCGACATGGGTATGCTTTTGGGTCTTATCATCTTCCTTGTATACGTGGTTATGGCATCGCAGTTTGAATCATTGGCTAAGCCATTCATGATCATGATGGCCGTTCCGTTTGCGATCTCAGGTACTATCATCGCATTGCTTGTGACAAACACATATTTGGATATGATCGGTGTGCTTGGAGTAATCATGTTGGTGGGTATCGTGGTGAAAAACGGTATTGTGCTGGTGGACTACATCGATTTGATGCGCGACCGTGGATACGAGCTTAACGAGGCTATCGCATTGTCAGGACAGAGCCGTCTTCGTCCGGTGCTTATGACCGCCGCAACCACAGTCTTGGGTATGATTCCTATGACATTGAGTAGAGCGGAAGGATCAGAGATGTGGGTATCAATGGGTATCGTCGTGATCGGTGGTCTATGCGTGTCGACGTTGGTAACACTAATCATCGTGCCTGTACTTTATGGTATCATGAGCCGCCACGGAGAACGAGACCTTCAGAAAGAAGTACGCGGACAGTTCATCTTCATGGACATCGACGTCAACGAAGATGAAATCGCTGGACCAAACACAAAACCAGTGAGAGGTTCTGTCAAAAGAGGTGAAGGCGGATTCTCAGATGAGGACGAGCCAGTTCGTATAGGTTAAACGAAAATTGAGAAAAAATGAAATCAGTATTCATAATATTCAATCAGGCTAACACCGAAAAAGTTGAGTATGTGTTGGACTCACTCAACATTTACGGATTCACATTGTTTGAGCAAGTGCAGGGTCGAGGCACATACGGCGGAAATCCACACCGTGGCTCACATGTATGGCCGGATATGAACTCAGCAATCATGACAGTGGTGGAAGACGATCGCGTCGACGAATTGCTAACAGTCATCAAGAAGATTGATAAGAGAAGCGAGGAACTTGGACTGAGAGCATTCGTTTGGAATATCGAACGTACCATCTAATTTAGATCTATGCAGGTGGACTTATCTGCAAAGTCCACCTGTTTTTCTTAAACTAAGGGGAGTATGAAAAACAGTGAAGATTTAGAAATAGTATTTAAGAAAATAAGTTCAGCAAACCTTCATCTTGTAGAAGATCTTTCATCCGAGATCTCAAAGGACATGTATTTTCTGTTCATTTGCGAAAACGGAAGATTGAAAATCATGATTGAGGGAGTGGCTTTTGAGCTATTCAAAGGCGATGTCTGCATCTATACCCCAGGTCGAAATGTCTCATTGATAGACTATTCTCACGACCTGAGTGGACTGCTTTTGGGTTCTTCAAACGACCGTTTGCAACGTACAATATATTCAGTATTCAACGTTGAAAGACTTATCTATCTTCGCTCCAACCCTACCCTGCACCTGTATCAGGAACAATTGAATACTTTATCTCAGTTTGTTAAAAGTGCGATAGAAGTATTCAAGGAGACAAGCCAGTCGGAAACTGACTACACAAAGAAGCTGAAAGATTCTCTTGTCAATTCCGTCTGCTACTATGTTCTCCACCTTTACAGCATTTACAGAAGCGAATCAGAGAGCAAAAACAACTCGTTCAACAGAAGTTCTGACATATTAAAACGCTTCTTGGTGCTTCTCTTCCACAACTATATCAAAGAGAGAAGTGTGGAGTTTTATGCATCTCAAATCGGTCTTTCCAAGCGCTATTTCTCAACTATGATCAAAAGCGAAAGTGGTAAGACTCCGAAACAATGGATCGAGCAAGTGGTGATTGAAGAGATCAAACATTATCTTTCAAATCCAAACATGCCAATCAAGGAGATCGCATACCATTTCAACTTCACAAGCCAAAGTTTCTTCGGTAAATTCTTTAAAGAGAGTGTGGGCATATCCCCTAAGGAATACAGGCAAAACATATTGAAAAAATAAATGTAGAGATACAAAAGCAACGTCTCTACAACAAAAAAAGCCTTGACGGAATAACCGTCAAGGCTTTTTTATACAATTCTATTACACAATTACTTTTTGTAGCAGTCGAATATCTTTTCTACAGTTTCAGCGTTCATCTTCTTTGTCACCAAACTAACAACGAAAACAACAACAAATCCGCCCAACATTGCAACCGCTCCACAATCGATAGGGTTTAGGATAGTATTGCCCATCATCATATTGATTACAGTGAGTCCGACACCCCAAACGAAACAAGCCCATACGCTGGCTGTAGTCACACCTCTCCAGTATAGACCTAACATGAAAGGAGCCAAGAATGCACCTGCCAACGCACCCCAAGAGATTCCCATCAATTGGGCAATGAAGTGAGGCGGATTCAAAGCTATCATCAATGAAATGACAATGAAGAAGATGATAAGGACACGCATTACAACCACTTTTCTTTTCTCTTTCTTCTCTGCAACATGTGCATCGATCTCACCATCTTTCACTTCTGAGAAATCAGCTTTCTTGTCTCTGTAGATAATATCCAAAGTCATGGTTGAAGAAGATGTCAAAACAAGGCTAGCCAAAGTAGACATTGATGCTGAAAGCACAAGTAGTACAACCAACGCAATCAAGATATCAGGCAATGTCTCCAACATAGACGGTACAATTGAGTCGAAAGCATATTTTCCTTTGACCTCGTCGAAAGCAGGCTCTGGGAACAATCTACCAAAACTACCAAGGAAATAGCAACCTCCAGCCACGATCAATGCGAAAACAGTGGAAATGACAGTACCACGTTTGATGGCAGCCTCATCTGTGATTGAATAGAACTTGCCGACCATCTGTGGCAATCCCCAAGTTCCCAATGAAGTAAGGACAACCACACCCAACAAACTTAGAGGATTAGGGCCAAACAAAGAGGCAAAATCACCAGCTTGGAAATTGGCATACAAACCAGACTTGTCTGCCATATCATGCGCGGTAGGCACCTGCTCTGTCATCTTATTAATAGCGGCAATCAAACCACCTTGGTGATTCAAGATGACTGCCGTGATAGTAACGATACCAAAAAGCATGATGATACCCTGGATAAAATCGTTGATCGCAGTCGCCTTATAGCCACCAAGAATGACATATACAGCTGTCAAACAAGCCATGATGATAGCGCAATAAGTGTAAGGAATTCCAAAGCCCATCTCGAAAAGTTTGGAAATTCCGACATAAACACCAGCAGTGTAAGGAATCAAAAATACGAAAGCAATGACAGAAGCTACGACACGCAGACCTTCACTGTTGAAACGAGTGCCAAAAAAGTCTGGCATCGTGCGACTCTGGATATGTTGAGTCATCAATTTGGTACGTCGACCCAAAACCAACCAGGCTAGCAACGAACCGATAAGAGCGTTTCCAATACCGATCCAAGAAGCAGACAAACCGTATTTCCATCCGAACTGTCCTGCATAACCTACGAAAACTACAGCTGAAAAATATGATGTTCCAAATGCAAACGCAGTAAGCCACGGGCCAACAGATCTTCCTCCTAAAACAAATCCGTCGACACTATTGGCATGTTTGCGAGAATTGACACCGACACCAACTGTAAGTGCCAAAAAAAGAATAGTAAGTATTATTTTTACTAACATGACATTATATTATAATTAATTGAATCGAACCTGTACTTGGCACATGATTGCATGGTTGTCGTCGTGAACGAAACTAGTTGGAGTAGCGACAGCATTCTTATATACATACTGTAATTGCAGTCTGCATTTCTTATAGTACCACCATTGTATACCAAAAACACACTTGTGCTGATCAAAATCAAGATCCTGGTTGAAATTGAAATAATCGTAAGAACCGACCAAATCCAACGTACTTGGTATAAGAGCAACGCTTCCCGTCACATAAACACCATTACTTGTCACCTTGTCGTCCTTACCCTGCAAATATTCACTGTGGACATTGAGTCTGCGTGATTTATAATCAACACCGACACTAAAACGGTTTCTGTCGTAGTTTTGATCCTTAGCAATCTCAGGAGCATAAAAAGACGTATCCACAGCATGACCACGTCCAAGCTGTCCTGTTGTGACAATTTTAAGACCTTTGGCAGGTTCCCATTCCAATCTGCCGATGACATCCTTACTATTGTTTTTGTCTTTACGGTTGATACCCTGTCCGTTCATCACCTGCAATTCATAGCGTAATTTGTTTTCATATACATTACCAAACAACGACAAACCCAAATCACGACCATATTGAACACCGAACAAAGGATCGCTTCCGCATCCAGAAAGATAAGTCACACCTTCCGAGTAGACGTCGATAGTCTCCATTGCGGTAGGAGACAAAGGATTCTCAAGAGAATATCCATTTTTGAACTGACCCAAACGAACATAAAGAGCATTGTTCTTAGTGATTCGGAAATCAGTATAAAACTCTTGCACCTGGGAATTGAAATCGTGCATAAAAAGGAACGACCACCGATCATTTATCTGAGCATTCGCCCATAGTAGCGTTCTTTTGATGTCAAATGTGTTAACTTCTTGAGCTGAATTCTTTTGGTAGGTATATCCAGCCTGTGCATAGCCATGCAACTTGATTCGTTCAGAGACGTCTGACACAAACTTTTTAGCTGAATTTTCTTCGCATTGCTTTTCTTGGACTAGATTCTCCACACGAGTGGAGTCATTCTTTACAGATCCATTCTCTTCCGCTTGTGCATTAGAAGCACAGAAAAGCGACAAGAGAAGAAACGGAACGTAACCTTTTTGTTGTCGATACATTTTTAATTTATAGTTTAATTACACTTTATACATTATTAATTAATAAATCATGGTCGACTCCTACTCTATTCAAAAAAGTCAAGATAAGAGTTCCCTTAATCAGTACAAAAGTAAAATGCATTATCTAATATACAAAAAAACAGCATAAAAATTGTATATTAGCATGAAAGGTTTTGCTTTACCAAATATTTACAATAAATTTACAAGTCAAATTAGAATTTGTCAAAAATAAAACAAAAAGATAACCAAATAAAGATGTTGGACCAAAACGAATTTTTGCATCCAGACAAAGAATGCCTCACAAGAGAGCAGATTGATGCATTGCAAGTAGAAAGATTGCAGGCGACTATCCGCCACTGCATGAACTCTCCTTTTTACAAGAAAAAATTTGAAGAGATGGGCATCAAGCCCGAAGATATCAAAACACCAGCGGATGTGCGCAAGTTGCCTTTCACTACAAAACAAGATTTGCGAGACAACTATCCATTTGGTTTGGCCAGTGTGCCACTAGACAAATGTGTACGCCTTCACTCTTCAAGCGGAACGACAGGTAATCCTACAGTCGTTTTGCATAGCCAAAAAGATTTGGATGAGTGGGCTAATGCAGTAGCACGCTGCTTGTGGATGGTAGGATTAAGACCCAACGACGTATTCCAGAATTCATCAGGCTACGGAATGTTCACAGGCGGATTGGGTTTCCAATACGGAGCTGAGCGTCTAGGCATGTTGACAGTTCCTGCAGCAGCCGGTAACACATTGCGTCAGATCAAGTTTATCACAGACTTTGGAACGACAGCTATCCACGCAGTCCCTTCTTATTTGACTCGTATCAAGGAAGTGATGGACCAGCAGGGAATCGATCCACGCAAAGATACAAAGCTAAAGGTTCTTGCCATCGGAGCAGAGCCTCACTCAGAAGAGCAACGCAAACGTATCGAGAACATGTTTGGTGTAAAAGCCTACAACAGCTTCGGTATGAGTGAGATGTGTGGACCAGGTGTGGCATTCGAATGCAAAGAGCAGAATGGTCTACATTTCTGGGAAGATTATTATATTGTGGAGATTGTTGATCCAGAGACATTGGAGCCAGTGCCAGACGGAGAAATCGGAGAATTGATTCTGACGACAATCAACCGTGAGGCCATGCCACTTATCCGCTACCGTACACGCGACTTGACGAGAGTGTTGGGCCGTACATGTCCATGTGGACGTAACCACATCCGTTTGGACCGTATGAAAGGACGTTCAGACGATATGATGGTGCTTCGTGGTGTAAACATCTTCCCTATCAAGATCGAGAAGATCCTAATGAAGTTCAAAGAACTTTCTACAAACTACTTGATCACGTTGACAACAGATAACGACAACGACAACATGACTGTAGAGGTAGAGGTTAACGACTTCGACTTGTACGACAAAGATAAGGTTCAGCAGTTGACTAAAGAGGTGACTCGTGCACTAAAAGACGAAATCCTGCTTACTCCTCACGTCAAACTGCTTCCTCTCGGAACTCTTCCTCAGGCAGAAGGCAAAGCAGTCCGCGTGAAAGATTTCAGAAAGGTATACCAATAAATATGTATGACTTTTAGATTTCTCATTTGAATCACAGATGAGAAAATTCCACAATATAGCCTTGACAGATGATTCTGTCAAGGCTATTGTTTATATAGACATACTCTTGTATCACATTTTATCAATATCATCAAAATATCTATAAAATAAAAAAGTCTTTCCGTTTCCGAAAAGACTTTTTATTTTACTCCAAATTAGTCACACCAGAAGCCTCACTTCCCTTGGTTCCTTTTCCTTTGGATTTGCTACTTTTCTTTTGATATTTCTTGCTAGGATGATCATACTTTCGTGGTGTATAATAGCGGTTTCGCTCACCCTGAATTTTCAACTCTGTGTAATCCTCTTTTCGTTTGAACGGATTTTTCAAACGTTTGAACGGATTGCTCTTCAAACGAGATCCGAAGTCTGGGATAGCAAAACCTATACCCATCTCGACATTCTCGTACTGCAAAAGATGAGTTTTCACTCTACCGACACCATACCAATTATCAGAGAAATAATACTTTGTCGTAAGTTTCTGATACATCAGATTCTCCCATTTGTAATTCTTATTCGGATTACCTAGATCATCCTCTTCAGGCACTTTCCATGGTTTATAGACATAAAAACCGCATTCCAAACCTAAAGTGAAACGATAAATGGTAATGTCGTTCGACAATCCTACACCGACACGAAGTTTATTTTTGAACTTATCCTCTTCAATAAAATTATATCGACGGTTGATTTCCCTGTCCTTACCATTATAGATGCTATTAAAGAAGACATCCGAAAACAAACCTATTCTATAAGCATTAGAAAGAGGAAGTGCCGCACGGGCACAGAAACTGAAATCTGGATAGTAATGGCTGCCATCATCGACGTCTAGCTGGTTAACGCCTCCCGTCAACTCAAATTCCAATGCAAGAATCTTCCTTATCTTCTCAGCGTCATTCTTCAATGGGAATGGCCACATGTTTGGTGTGTAACGAGCTCCTAGAAAAGCATCCCATATGATTTTATCCTCAGCCTTTCGGTTTATTCCGAATGAGCTCATTGCAAAGACGTCTCCACCAAAAGCGATTTCCCATTGATAAAGTTTACGACCGTATGCTCTGCCAAGACGGATATTGAAATCCAGTCCACCATTATACAAAGCCACTATATTACGGGACAACACAGTGAAAGCGTCAATCTGATTCCAGTTGTCTTTCTTAAAAAGTTCTTTTGGATACAGAGCCAATCCAGAACCAAGTTTCAAATTAGCTGCAAAACGAGGAGTATGGATAAACGACCACTTAAAATACGCATAAGTAGCCACAGTCCACTCTGAAATATCACCATTTTTGATTAACGGAGCGACACTGTCTGGAAACATGGTATAGAACGGAGTCACAGCAAAACCGACACTTGGGAAATTGTACGTGTAATCCTGGTTCCAGTCGCCCCACAAAGGAAGTTCCACCGCATATTCAGAAGCGAACGTCCAATCATCCTTAGCTCCGCAAAAATCCTTACCGACCATCAGATCGTTGGAAAACTTGAAAATCATATTCTTCTGGGAAAATACGTCAGCGACACACGACACCAACAAGGTCGCCGCGATGACTAATTTCATTATTGAAGAACTGTTTTTCATTGGTACGCTTTAATTTGCATAGTGATTTACGATGCAAATATAAAAAAATTATTTTTCACTTTTAATATGTATAGCGAATAATAAGAGCTATTTTTGTAAATATTTACATGGAGACATATGGAAAACATAGATAACACAAGTACAAGCGAATTGGTAAAAAAGTTGGCACAAAAGCTAATCACAAGCGGAAAAACAATTGCAACTGCAGAAAGCTGCACAGGTGGCAACATCGCCCACAACATCACTCTGCTTGCAGGAAGTTCGCAATATTTTCTTGGTGGAATAGTATCGTATGCGAACGAAGTAAAGATAAACGTGTTAGGAGTCAGCAAAGAAGATCTTGACAAATACGGAGCGGTCAGCCAGGCGGTAGTGGAGACCATGGCGACGGGAGCATGCAAAACCATTGGCAGCAACTACAGTGCCGCCCCACCCGGAATCGCTGGTCCAGGAGGTGGAAGCGAAGAAAAACCCGTCGGTACCGTATGGATGGCAGTGAGCGAC
>JAEEMG010000077.1 GCA_016283095.1 Paludibacteraceae bacterium
CTAAAAGATTGTAAGCGATCTATACATATTTAATAAGGCTTGTTTGAAAAAGCTTGTCCTTACGCCTCTTTAGCTCAGTTGGCCAGAGCACGTGATTTGTAATCTCGGGGTCGTTGGTTCGAATCCGACAAGAGGCTCTAAAGATTGTAACACAATCTATACATATTTAATAAGGCTTGTTGTAAAGCTTGTCCTTATGCCTCTTTAGCTCAGTTGGCCAGAGCACGTGATTTGTAATCTCGGGGTCGTTGGTTCGAATCCGACAAGAGGCTCAGAAAAAGTCAGTTTTCACTGACTTTTTTCATTTTAAAACTTTAGCTTATAAAAATCCAATATTATTGCGTGAAATTGAAAAGTTGCATTTCACTTTGTCGTTTGGAAGAGCGTTTGTCATCCTCCTTCTTTTGTTTTTCCAATTTCGTCTTACAACGTGAGACCTCTCTTTTTAAATCTGCGATGTATTTCAAATAAACATTTATCTCTTTCTGGTAAAAATCATCTACAGCTTTTACACTGTTCATATTATTCTCACATTCAACAATCTGATTCTCTACGTTTTGAATCGCGGTTTTCGTCTTAGAATCGTTACCCCATCGTCCACTTCCTGAATCGATTTGATTTATGACATTATTCAATTCCACACGAATGTTTGAAAATCGGATATTGGTAATATACATAGCAAAACAAGCAAGATCAGAAGCGATATCCGCATTTGGCGTTCCATTTCGATTTCCTCTCCAAAACGAGGATTCCGCTTTATGCAGAGTATCCATCTTAATATAAGTTTCAAATGTATCCCTCCAATTGAAATATGGAGATTCCTTCTCGGCGACGGAGTTGTCACTCTCCGTCTGGTTGTATTTTAACGGATGTTCACTGAACTGCCACAATGGATCTACCGGGATATGGTGGATTTTATCTGGAGAAACCATAAAATAATCCATGTTCAACATCTTGAAATATTCCCCTGTTTCTTCATTCACACTGCCACTTGCCCACGTCGGATCAAATAAATATGGTTCATTATCTATCACAGACGCACACCACGCATGCGCTCCGCCTCTGCTGGAAGAACCTGTCACAACAAACATATCAACTCCAATTTCTCTCGCTATGACAGCGAAAAGAAGAGCAAAATCTTCGCACACACCTTTTCTTTTAATCAGAGTCTCCAGAGACGTTGCTTTTTGGTGCGCCCCACTCTTTAATGCCTTATTTGACAGATTGGTTATTCGTTTATACTTTTCCATATCGTATACCATATTCTCAGACATCCATTGTTGAATAATCAACAGTTTTTCTCTGGTTGAGCCACCATTTGCTTTCGCATATTCTGCCATTCCCTCTATCGAAGTAGTATAAGACCGAGGGATGTCAATCGCCATCACATTAATAAATACGAGATGGAGAAGAAAGAATGTCAAAAAGGCTTTCAAATGTCTCATGGCAGCAAGTTTTTTTTGTAGATAATAATTACAAACATACATATTTACACCTATTTACAGACAAAAAGAACAGATATTCGTATCGAAAAATG
This sequence comes from Paludibacteraceae bacterium, assembly GCA_016283095.1. GTDB lineage: Bacteria > Bacteroidota > Bacteroidia > Bacteroidales > Paludibacteraceae > UBA1723. Next base: position 1,538 of record JAEEMG010000077.1, read on the forward strand.
ACTTTTTTAACATTTCCAACCAATTCTTATTGACTTTTCAACAATCCTCATGTTTTTAGTTTTTTTACAATTATACGGTTTGCTTTTTACTATAATTAACTATTTTTGCAAAGTGATAATTGATTATGAACACACGGAAAAACCTCGTTTTGTACGGTATGCGAAATAATCAAAAAGGAAAAGGATTGAAAAAAGACTATTTTTATGAAGAAACTTTTTGTATCGGCTTTGACCATACTTAATATTTTGTTTGCTTCTGCACAAGAGGAAAAGATGGATATCTCGTTTACGCCTGTCGACAATAATACAGAGACATCTACCAAAGCAGAAAGCGAACCAGTTGAGTCACAAGTTGTTGCTCCGGAAGAACCCAAATCTTACGAAAGTAAACCTGCCACACAACCAGCAATTCAACAGGCTTCTGCCAAACCTGCAGTTCAACAGACACAAGCGCAGTCTGTAAAACCGTCGACAGAATCTAAATCAGATGACTATGATTCTGATTTCTTCGCATCCAACAATGAATCCACACAACATGACGGAGAGATCAAAAACGTATTGGGACTCCGCTTTGGAGCCTGCACATCCAAAGCGACATCATACGGTGTATCTTCCGCGCACATGTACGGATTCACTTGCGGAGTCGTTGATCAAATCTGGTTTGGAGAGAAAGCAGTGTTTTCTGAAATTGGATTGTTTTGCAATGAAAAAGGTTATAGTCTAAAAAACTTCGAACCAAGCCAAACCAAGCTATGCTATTTGGAAATTCCAGCATTGATGTGCTACAGACAAGGACGAGAATCTCTAAACGTGACATATAAAGCTGGTGGATATATCGCATGTGCGGTACATGCCAAACTAAAAACAAAGGTCTCTGATTCTCCTGCTGCAAATGACCTATTCAAATCGGAACATGAATTTGACCTTTTAAAAGAAGGTGCAGTCGGACGTTTTGATGCGGGTGTGAAATTCGGAGTGGACTTCGTAGTAAGAAAAGTCCAAATCGGATTCACATACGACTTGGGACTTTATAAGATTGACAAGAAGGATATCATCTATGGAGATGACAGCATCGAACTTGGATATAAACAATTAAAGAACAGAAGTTTTCAGATTTTAGCTGGATTCAACTTTAAATAGGATTTGATTATGAGACTAAATAAAATAGCAAAGATTCTCCCTTTCGTATTGGGATTATCCATTTTCGCTGGATGCGAAGAAAGAGACGACATCTCAGACAGAAACAGACTATACCGACTTGAAGATAGGTTCACAGCACTTGAAGAGTTGTGCAACACAATCAATAACAATTCAAAAAACATCAAGAAACTGCTTCAGGAGCAAGCCAAGAAAGTCAACATCTCCAATGTATATAAAATGCAAGACGGATATATGATCACTTTCACAGATGGCGAATATGTTGAGTTGCATCATGGAAAAGACGGTAAAGATGGAAAAGACGGAGTTTTGACCGATACTACCGGCACTCCCTTTATCCCTGTGATCGGTGTGAAGATTGCTGAAGACAGTTTGCACTACTGGACTCTTAATGGAGAGTGGCTTCTTGACGAAAACGGCAAAATGGTTTTGGCTGAAGGTAGAAAAGGTGACAAAGGTGACCAAGGTCAACAAGGAGAACAAGGCCAAGGAGGAGGTGTTGTTCCTTTGATGAAGATAGAAAACGGTTATTGGATGGTATCATATGACCAAGGTAAAACTTGGGAGATTATCGGCCAGGCAACAGGTAAAGACGGTAAGGATGGTAAAGATGGTATATGTCCACAGCTAAAAATCGAAAACGGAGTCTGGTATATCAGCTACGATTTGGGCGTCACTTGGGAAGCTATCGGATCTGCCGTCGGACAAGATGGAAAGACTCCATCATTAAAGATAGAAGATGGCAAACTGATGATTTCCTGGGATCAGGGTGTCACTTGGGAAATGGTTGAAGGTGGTGATGTATTCGGAGAACTTTCAAAACCAGGCACAGGTGTCGCAGAAGGACATAAGTGGATCAACCTAGGTCTTCCAAGCGGTAACTTGTGGGCTTCTTGCAACGTCGGAGCAAACAGTCCTTCTGAATGGGGTAAATATTATGCTTGGGGAGACACAATCACCAAATCTGAATACTCATCAACAAACTGTGAGACATTCGGAAAAACAGTAGAACAGCTTGCTTTGTCCGGCTACACTAACAGAGGTGGTATTCTAAATCCAACATACGATGTGGCTCAACACTGCTGGGGTGGCTACTGGAAGATACCTACTAGAGAAGACTTCCAAGAGTTGATCAACGAGTGTACTTGGACATGGACTAAAGTTGGCAATGTTGAAGGTTATGAAATCAAGAGCAAACAAGAAGGAAACACTAACTCGATATTCATGCCTGCCGCTGGTAGCAAAGACCAATATGATATCAGAAACCAAGGTACAACTGGTTGGTATTGGAGTAGTGCCGCATACAGTTCTAACGACTACTTGAGCTGGAACTTGACATTCAATAAAGATGAAGGTATCCAGACAACACCGTTGAGCCGACGAAGCGGATTCACAATTCGTGCAATTTACGTTGAACCATAAGACAACCTAATATTTGAAGAAAGAGGTGCTGAAACTTTTCAGTGCCTCTTTTTTATTTTCACGCTCCGAACACATCATGACTGATTTAATTCATAACTTTGCAAAAATCTTCACATCATGGCAGCATTCACAAAACAAAAGATAAAAAAACTAATCATCGCAGACAACGATTCCAAACACATACACCAAGAATATCTTGACTCTGTATTGGGACTTTCCCGCGAATCCAAACGTCTATCCGACAATGATGACAGACGCGAAAAAATAATAGAAAAATTAAGAGAGAACGGATTTGAGGAAATAAGCGGTGTGGTACTCGAAAAGTATATGAAACTGTATTCGAGCGTTTATTATATGAGTGAAGGACTGGTGATGAGCAAAGAAGGACACACTCTTTGGGCTAACGTCCAAAAAACTCAAAGATGGAATGAGCCTATAATCAAACTTTTCGACATTGATAGGTACGACGATTTCTCTCTATATGCGGATTCCGCGGAACAAGCCGTCGAAGCCGTCAACAATTTCGAGAAGGTGGAAGAAGAGTGGAACAACAAGTGGAGCATAGAAGAAGCCAAAATACGCAAGTCGATGGAAATCAACCAGAACACTCTCGACATGGTGCTTCAAGGAATCGTCAAAAAGCATAAATGGGAATATTCTATTGAAAAAGATGATGATGGCAGATCGACGTTGCTCATCCGACTCTCCGGCCGCCGTCAGATTACAATGAAATTCAAAAAGGATGTCAGCACAGAAGTGATCACAAAAGTTGCGGATGTCATATCCCAACTTGTAAACATCATCAAAAGCAACGACGACATCGATATCATGGTTCGTGGCATCAGCATCCATACCAAGTGGCAGAAGCCAGAATGACAAAAAGATACAAAAGTTTTGATTATACATAAAAAAAGTTTACTTTTGCAAAAATTTTTAAGCAATTTTGCATAAATATACAGGATATGTCATACAAAATCATGTCGGCTGAAGAAGCAGCATCTCTCTTCTTCAATGGAGCAAACGTAGGATTCAGTGGTTTTACTGCGGCTGGTACACCAAAAATCGTGCCATCAGCAATCGCTGCTATGGCAGAAAAACTTCACAACGAGGGTAAAGAGTTCAAAATCAACGTATTCACTGGTGCATCATCAGGAGATATGTTAGACGGTGCATTGGTAAGAGCAAACGCAATCAATTTCCGTGCCCCATACCAGAGCAGCAAAGACTTGCGTAATGGTATCAACTCAGGTGCTGTGAAGTATAACGATATGCATTTGTCTCACCTTTCACAGGAACTAAGATACGGTTTTTATGGCAAATTGGATTTTGCTGTTGTTGAGGCTGCAGACGTCACTCCAGACGGAGAGATCCTTCCTACAGCAGGTGTAGGTCTTGCTCCAACCGCTTGTATGTTGGCAGACAAGATCATCATCGAGCTTAACAGCACTCAGCCTAAGGAACTTTACGGAATGCACGATATCTTCATTCCTGCAAATCCACCTTACAGAAAAGAACTTCCTATCTACAAAGTGTCTGACCGAGCTGGTGAGAAGACAATCAAAGTAGATCCTAAGAAAATCGTTGCGATCGTTGAGTCGAACGAATTCACTAACGTCGCTAAGTTTACTGAAGTAGACGCTACAACAGCTAAAATCGGTCAGAACGTTGCTAACTTCTTGGCTAACGAGTTGAAGCGCGGCACAGTGCCACCTGAGTTCTTGCCTATCCAGAGTGGTGTAGGTAACGTGGCTAACGCAGTGCTATACTCTCTTGGCGACAACAAGGATGTGCCTACATTCACTATGTATACTGAGGTTATCCAGGATGCTGTGATCGACTTGATGGAGAAAGGCAGAATCTCATTCGCATCAGGATGCTCTCTTACAACAAGTACAGATGTGACTAAGGATATCTATTCTAACCTTAAGTTCTTCGGCGACAAGGTGCTTCTTCGCCCTATCGAGATCTCTAACAATCCTGAGATCATCCGCCGTTTAGGTTTGATCACAATCAACACTGCTCTTGAGGCTGATATCTTCGGTAATGTAAACTCTACTCACGTGCTTGGAACAAAGATGATGAACGGTATCGGAGGTAGTGGCGACTTCACAAGAAACGCATACATCTCTATCTTCACATGTCCATCAATCCAGAAAGGCGGACTTATCTCGCCAATCGTTCCTATGGTCAGCCACTGCGACCACAGCGAGCACTCAGTTAAGATCCTTATCACTGAGCAGGGTATCGCAGACCTTCGTGGTCTTGATCCACTTGGACGTGCTAAGACAATCATTGAGAACTGTGTTCACCCAGACTACAAGCAGCTAATGTGGGATTACTTGAAGCTTGGTGGTGCAACTCACACTCCTCACTCATTGAAAAACGCATTCGCATTCCACACTGCATTCGCAGAGAAGGGTGATATGAGATTGACTCAGTATATTTAATAGCTGAAAACGTTGACGACAACAATAAAAAACGGTCGGAGAAAAATCTCCGACCGTTTTTTTATATCTCATGTATCTGTATTACGTAAATTGTGAGACATCATCCATAGCGAAACGAACATCCGTATGTATGAGACGCACATCCTTACGCCTCTACGAGAATTCTGTTATTTTCCTATGATCAAGAATTCGGTGCGACGGTTCAAAGCTCTGCCCTCGTCTGTTTTATTGTCAGCGATCGGTTGTTCCGCTCCATAACCCTTATATTCCAGACGTGAGGCATTGATGCCCTTCTTCACAAGATAATCGTAGGCTGTCTTCGCACGTGTATCCGACAGTTTCTTATTGTATTCCGCATTACCCTTGCTGTCTGTATGACCGCACAGACGAATCTTAACTGTAGGGTTGGTCTTCAAGAATTGGATAAGATTGTCCAACTCATTATAAGAGGCTGTCTTTAGTGTTGACTTGTCAAAATCATAGAAGATGTTCTTCAAAGTAATCTTTTTGCCCACCTCAATTTTCTCAAGTGCCATACCCTTCTTATCATCCAGTTTGACTGCCTTATCATTGTCGAAATGCTCACTGATAAGCATATATCCACGTTTGTTGACATTCAATCCCGTCTCCTCTCCTTCAGGCACACAAGTGACGAACTCTCCCGTCGACTTATCAGAGACAGAGGTGAAGACCTTTTCATTTGTCTTTGTACTATAGACATTGATCTTTGTCTGGATCGGTTTTCCCGTCGCCTCATCAACAATCTTGCCTCGGCTGTATTTCATCTTCTTCATCGGCTTCAACGGGTTCTTTGTCATGTCTATCTCGTACACTTCCCTGCCCTTGCCGTTTTTCTCCTGTCCGTCAGACGAATAGAATGCTTTGTCTCCGTTGGCATTCACCACAAAACCGATTTCATCTCTACAAGTGTTGAGAGGATAACCCATATTCTTTGGCTGACTCCATTTGCCATTCTCATCTTTATATGAAACAAAGATATCCATCTTTCCCAATCCCTTATGTCCTTTTGAAGAGAAGAACAATGTATGGTTGTCAGCATGGATGAACGGCGATTGCTCATCATCAGCGGTATTTATCGGAGTTCCCATATTCACCGGTTCAGAAAACTCCAACATTCCGTCATCCTTGATTTTCACCTTACATTTCCAGATATCCGACTTACCCACGCCACCCGGACGTGTGCTGGCAAAATACAGTTCATCACCGGTTGGGCTCAAACTTGGATATGTCTCCCAATGCTTAGAGTTGAGTGGAGCTCCGGGGTTGATTGCTCTCGACCAACCGTCACCCTCACGGATAGAATAATAGATATCACATCCTCCCATACCCTGCTGGCGATCACATGCGATAAAGAAAAGATAGCGTCCATCCAAAGAAAAACATTGAGCACCTTCATTACCGATTGAATTTAGAGACTGACCAGCATTCTGAATCTTTCCCCAACTGCCATTCTGCTTCTTTGAAATGAAAATATCCTCATGCACTCCCTTTCCCACCGTCGACTGACCTTCAAGTTTACCTATATTCACCGTAGTTGAGAAAAGATTCTCGTCGGCAGTGATTGAAGGCCAATAGTCATCATACTGTGTATTGATGTTAGGACCCATGTTTTTAGCCTGGAAAGGAATAGGAGAAGACGCAAGTTCGATTCCATCCTTACACTGTGCGATAGCCTTCTGTGCCATCTTATAATAAGTCATCTCCTTCTGAGGAATCAACTCATACGTTGCGATAGCTTTTTCATAGTTGCAAGTGTTGTGGTATGCTTTCGCAAGACGCATCACAGAATTGTAGTAGCGAGGAAGTTTTGGTTTTGCCACACCCTCCAATGTCTGTAGCATCTTAGCCTCATTGTTCATGTAGCCGTAAAGTTCAGCCAAAGTCCATGCAGCGTCGACAAACTCCTTGTTTCCTCTCACCAACGCCTGCAATTTCGGCAAAGCCTCGGTATATTTGCCATCGCCCATAAGAAGCACCGCCGTCTCATACTCCTTGACCTCCTTTTTACTTGCATAGGTAGTCTGTGCCGACACAAAAGAAACCGACACCAACAGCACACATATTACATATAATATCCTTTTCATAAAAAAATCAAATTAAAGCAGACGCAAATGAATCCGTCCACACAACTACATCCGATCATGTCCTCACTTATTCGACGCCGTCTTATTGACATCTGAAGAAGTTTTTTTCTTTTTCAACAGACCGAGTTTCTTTTTACGTTCCCACTCAGCCTTCTTCTTCTCATATGCGTCAAAACGACTTTCCAAATATCCGTCTGCCATATATAAACATCTATTAACATCACAAAAGTACGAAAAATAAAGAGATATGAAAAGTAAAAAAAACTTAACCGGCACTCAGGGACTGTATAATTCTCAATTTTCACATGTGGATTTTAAGGTTGAGTATGTAATCAAACAGCTAAAACATGTAACGCCATTCATTTTCCACACTGACTTGTATCGGGCTGAATGATAATGTGGAACACAGAGCTACCAAAGTTGACGAAAAATCATTACCTTTGCAGCCTAAAAACAAAAAAGAATATGGAGAATACAAGATTAAATAGAATTGAGAGACTACTACAGAAAGAGTTGGGCGACATGTTCATCCACGTCTCTTCAACATTCAAAGGGACAATTCTTTCTGTATCAGAGGTGAGAATATCGCCAGATTTGAGTGTTGCTAAAGCCTACATCAGCGTCTTCCCACAGTCGCAGAGCGAATATGTGATAGAGACTTTGAAAAACAGCAGCCGCAGCATCCGTTATGAACTAGGAAAGAGAATCAAGAATCAAGTGCGTGTGATTCCAGAGTTGATTTTCAAACTTGACGAGACACTTGACAAACTTGAGACTATCGACCGTCTGCTTGCAATCGACAGAGATGCAGTGAACGCAGCAGAGGAAAACGATTCTGAACCAGAAAAAGATTAACCACAATGCGTTTCGAGCTACGAGTCGCCCTACGCTATCTCTTCTCAAAGAAGAAGCAGAATGCCATCAACATTGTCTCTGGCGTATGTGCCACAGGCATTTGTGTGGCATCATTGGCACTCGTATGCATTCTTAGCGTCTACAATGGATTCCAAAGTGTTGTGGGCGACCTGTATTCGTCGTTCGACCCTGATTTGAGAATTCAGCCCAAGGAGGGCAAAACATACCCCGACACACTGCCCCAAATAGCTGAAATAAAAAAGATAAAAGGCATCCAAGCACAAGCTTCTGTCTTATCAGACGGTGCGGTGCTAATGAATGGTGAGAAACAGACGTCAGCCACGCTGTGCGGTGTGGATCAGAACTACTACAAGATAATCAAAAAGGATATCGTCTACGCAGGCGAATTCAACATCGGCAGCAACGATGTGCCGTATATGGTGCTTGGTGTGGCTCTTGCCGCCCAACTTAATGCCAGCATCCACTTCGTACAGCCCATCACACTATACGCTCCCATCCACGATGCCAAGCTAAACATCTCCAATCCAGAAGGAGCATTCAACCAATTGCAGATGTTCGTGAGCGGGCTATATTCCGTCAACCAACAGGAAACCGACTCCAAATTCGCATTCATCCCAATCAACGTGGCCAGAGAGATGTATGGATACGGTCCACACGAAATCTCATATATAGATATCAAAATAGAAGAAGGGGCAGACATCGAATCTATCCAGAAACAGATAGAAAAGATATTGTCCAGCGTCGACGGATATACGTTTGAAGTACACAACAAAGAGACTCTGCATGCCGATTTCTACAGGATGCTCCAGGTGGAGAAATGGGTTACATTCCTTATATTGTTCTTCGTTCTGATGATTGCCATTGTCAACATCATAGGCTCGCTATCGATGCTCATCATCGAGAAAAAGAATGACATACAGACACTTAAACATCTAGGAGCCACAGACAGCACAATCCGCCGAATCTTCCTGCTTGAAGGTTGGATGGTGACCGCCATCGGGTGCATCGCAGGCGTAGTGCTAGGACTATTGCTATGCGGACTACAAAGTTGGTTCGGAATCATAAAACTGAGTGAAGGCTCCGACTTCGTAATTGAATACTACCCCGTCGCAGTAGAATTCTGGGACATCGTGATCATCATAATCTCCGTCCTATCCATCGGATTGATCACAGCATGGTTCCCGACAAAATATGCGGAATAATATACAATTAGAAATGTAAAATGCTATATGCCCAATTGCCTGGCATCTCTCATTTCGTATTTCATAAAATTTTGTTAATTCGGAGACACAAAATTGCTTTTGATTAAAAAGCGAGACTTTTTTCTGCAAAAAATGCTATATTTGCAAAATAGAGAAGCCATTAATGTAAGCAATATTATGACAAAGAGAATCTTACATATATTGTCTATTTTGAGTGTCTTTTTCTGTTCTGTCTGCAATGCGTCAGAGATAAAGAATGAAGAAGGCACAGTGTTCCGTGCCATTGTGGAAAACGGAGACACAATCCTTGTGGCTGGTCTTCCAAACCTATACGTTTTCCCTCCTCTGGAATTCAAAAACGAAAAGCAGGAAAAATTCTACTGGCGCACGGTGCGTGACGTAAAGAAAACATTACCATGGGCAAAACTTATCGGATCAATGCTTAAAGACCTTCATGCCCAAATGGAAGGGATGAGTGAGAGAGAGAAAAAAGCATTCATGAAACAAAAAGAAGACGAGATATACAAGCAATATGAGCCGATGCTCAAAAAGCTTTCCCTACGTCAGGGAAAAATGCTCATCACACTTGTTGACAGAGAGTGCGATATGACGGGATATGAGATCGTCAAGGAACTTCGTGGAGGATTCCGAGCATTCTTTTGGCAAGGATTCGCTAAGATCCTCGGAGCCGACCTGAAAACAGGTTTCGACGAGACAAAAGAGGAAAACCAGATTGTCAACCGCATAATCCTACTTGTGGAGAGCGGACAACTATAATAAGCCAAGCACTTGCATCGGCAATACAAAGAACTTTACAATGGCAGAAGAATTAGATTTTTCAAAACAACCAGTTGCAGACAAGTCAGTGACCTATGACGAGAACAACATCCGTCACCTCGAGGACATTGAGCACATCCGTCTTCGATATGGTATGTATATCGGACGCGCGGGCGATGGCTCTCACTCCGACGATGGTATCTATATCCTGATCAAAGAGGCAATAGACAACTCCATCGACGAATACCGTATGGGAGAAGGCAAGCAGATTGAAGTGACAATGGCAGACGGAAAGGTCCGCATCCGTGATAACGGCCGTGGTATTCCATTGGGAACAAACAAGGCTGGCGACGACGTGATGATGATGGCAGTGTCAAAACTGAACTCTGGTGGTAAATATGATTCGAAAGCCTTCAAAAAATCAGTCGGACTTAACGGTGTGGGTTTGAAAGCAGTGAACGCTCTTTCATGGAAATTTGCTGTTGGCGCATACCGTGACGGCAAATGCCGACGCATGGAGTTCAAACAAGGCAAACTGGTCTCGGACACAGGAATAGTCGACAATACAGAAAATGAACCACGTGGCACATTCGTTGAATTTGAGCCAGACAACACCATTTTCGAAAACTACTCTTTCCGCAAAGACTTCATCGAGGAACAGCTTCAGAACTACGCGTATCTGAACACTGGACTGACAATCCTATACAACGGCAAGAAAGTGTCGTCGAAGAATGGTCTGCAGGATCTTCTTAACGACAGAATGACATCTGACGCTCTCTACCCTATCATCCATTTCAAGGATGACGAGTTGGAGATCGCTCTTACTCATGCCGACCAGAACAACGAAGAATACTACTCTTTCGTCAACGGACAGAACACGTCTCTTGGCGGACCTCACCAGACAGCTTTCCGTGAGGCTATAGGAAAGACAATCAAAGAGTTTTTCAATAAGAACCTTGACCTTGCGGATGTCCGCAACGGTGTTGTTGGAGCCATTGCGATAAATGTAGAGGAGCCAATGTTCGAAAGCCAAACAAAGAACAAGTTGAGTTCAAAGGAGATGGCTCCCGGCGACGACAGTGTCTCTATCAACAAATACGTCAACGACTTTGTGGCCGACAAACTCGACAAATATCTTCACATCCATGCTGATGTGGCAGAAAAGATGTTGGAGAAGATCAAGGAATCTGAAAAAGAACGTAAAGCTTTGGCGGGAGTGTCGAAAGCGGCAAAGGAGCGTACAAAGAAGATCAACCTTCACAACAAAAAGCTTCGTGACTGCAGTATCCACTTCAACGACAACAAAGCTCCTAAAGGAGACATCGACACTCGTGATATAACAAGCATTTTCATCACCGAGGGAGATTCCGCTTCCGGAAGTATCACTAAGATACGTGATGTGAACACACAGGCTGTATTCAGCCTTAGAGGTAAGCCAAAGAACCTTTACGGAAAGTCGAAGAAAATGGTTTACGAGAACGAAGAGATGACTCTTCTTCAAGCCGCCCTCAATATCGAGGATGGTCTGGAAGGACTACGCTACAACAGAGTCATTATCGCTACCGATGCCGATGTCGACGGAATGCACATCCGTCTACTTCTTCTGACCTTCTTCCTTCAGTTCTTCCCAGACCTGGTGAAGAAAGGCCACGTCTATATTCTTCAGACTCCTCTTTTCCGTGTCCGCGACAAGCAACGCACTTTCTATTGCTACGATGATGTGGAGAGAGAAAACGCCATCAAAGCAATCGGCAAAAATGCTGAGATCACACGATTCAAGGGTCTGGGTGAGATTTCCCCAGAAGAGTTCCGTGATGTGATCGGCAAAAACATCCGTCTCGACCAAGTGCAGCTAAGAAAAGAAGATGCCGTAGCTGAAATCCTAAGTTTCTATATGGGTGTCAACACTCTCGAACGTCAGGAACTTATCATTGAGAACCTGCAGGTAGAGGAAGATGCCGTTGAAGATTAAACAACATGAAGAAAATCGCTTTCATAATAAATCCCAAAAGTGGAACAAAGAGCAAGGAATCCCTTCCTGAACTTATTGAGAAGACGTTGGACAAAGAGAAATTCGAGTCAAAAATCGTCTATACTCAATATGCAGGACACGGTAAAGAACTTGCCCAGCAACTATCCGCTGAGGGATACGACATCGTAGTGGCTTGTGGTGGAGACGGTACTGTGAACGAAATCGCGTCGGCGATAGTCCACACCAACACCGCTCTGGCTATCATCCCACTTGGTTCCGGCAACGGTCTTGGACGACACCTTGGCTACTCAATGAGTCCATCCAGAGCTCTACAACAGATAAACGAGGCAAGTGAGGAGCATATCGACTATGCTAAAGCCAACGACAGATGTTTCTTCTGCACTTGCGGCACTGGATTCGACGCTCACGTGAGCCACTCATTCAGCAACCAGAAAACCAGAGGATTGATGACCTACATCAAGACAATGTGCAGGGAATACTGGAACTACAAGCCATACAACTACGTCATCAAAGCCAACAGTATGGCCGTGCTGCAGAAGGCATTCCTCATCACAATCGCCAACGCCGCGCAGTGGGGCAACAACGCTTACATCGCGCCAGAGGCCAATATAGCAGATGGAAAACTAAACGTCTGCATTCTCAAGCCGTTCACAATGTTCGCCATTCCTGCGATTATCGCACAGCTGATGACAAAAACACTTCTCAAATCAAGATACTTCACATTCGTAGAGGCAACTGATATCACACTGTGCAGAGAAGAGAGCGGTGAATTCCACATCGATGGAGAACCAGTATTGGAAGAGAAAGATATCCACATACGCATCATCCACCACGGTTTGAAAGTGATGATGCCTAAGCAAGACAACAAATTCTTTCTTAACAAAGTGATTGACAATTTATGATAAGCAAAGTCAAGAAAATCGAATATAGCGAGGTAGCATACGATGAACTGCCAGACAACATCAAACAGTTGATCAACAAAGCAAAAGATGCCACAAAAACGTCTTACGCCCCATACTCCAAATTCCATGTAGGAGCAGCATTGGAGACGGATGGCAACCATACCGTCTGCGGATCCAACCAGGAAAACGTAGCATATCCAAGCGGATTATGCGCCGAACGTACAGCAGTGTTTGCATGTGGAGCACAGTATCCAAAAGAAGCTGTCGTTGCGTTGGCTATCGCGGCTGAGACAGAAGGCAAATTTTTAGCCCAGCCAATCGTACCATGCGCAGCCTGCCTGCAAGTGTTGTTGGAAACAGAAAGAAGAGGTGGGAAAGCAATCGATTTTTATCTCTACGGGACAGATGTGATTTACCATATAAAAGGAGTTGGCTCGTTCCTTCCTTTCTCATTTGATATGTAAGGAGCAACCACAGAAATTGAATGTCATGAGTGAAAACAAGATAGAAATATCAGCCTCAGAAATCGAGGCAATGCAGCAAGCCATGCTCAACTCAAAAGAGGAGATTGTCATCGAAGAGGGACGTATGACGCTGCGTACAGAAGGGTTGGTGAAAAAGTATGGTGAACGTACCGTCGCCAACAATGTGTCAATCAACGTGAAGCAGGGAGAGATTGTAGGTTTGCTCGGTCCGAACGGAGCAGGAAAAACCACAACATTCTATATGACCACCGGTCTTATCGTGCCAAACGCAGGACGCATCTTCCTCGACAACGAAGAGATCACCAAAGATCCCGTCTACAGAAGAGCTCAAAAGGGAGTGGGATACCTACCTCAGGAGGCATCTGTATTCAGAAAAATGAGCGTGGAGGACAATATCAAAGCCGTTCTTGAGATGACAAATTTCTCCAAAGAGTATCAGAAAGAGAAGTTGGAGAGCCTCATCGACGAGTTCAACCTCAACCACGTCCGCCACAACCTTGGTGACCGTCTTTCCGGAGGTGAGCGCCGAAGAACAGAGATCGCGCGATGCCTGGCAATCGAGCCTAAATTCATCATGCTCGACGAACCGTTTGCCGGAGTCGACCCTATCGCTGTCGCCGACATCCAGAATATCGTGTGGAAGCTTAAGGACAAGAATATCGGAATCCTTATCACAGACCATAACGTGGATGAGACATTGCAGATCACAGACCGTGCTTATCTGCTTTTCGAAGGCAAGATCCTATTCAAGGGCACACCTGAAGAACTTGCGGCAAACGCCATCGTTAAGGAGAAATATTTGGGTAGAGACTTTGAGTTGAAACGCAGAAAAAGAGAAGAGTAATGAACGAGAACTACGACAAAGAAGATATTAAAGCCGCAATAGACACACTACGTAACGGCGGAATTATTGTCTACCCTACAGACACCATCTGGGGTATTGGTTGCGACGCAAGAAATGAAGCAGCGGTGAAGAAGGTGTTTGAGATCAAACGTAGAGCCGACTCCAAATCAATGATCTTGCTTGTCGACGCGCCGGGACGTATTCCTCTATACTCAGACGCGATGCCGGATATTGCATGGGATCTGATTGAGTGTGCGGACACCCCTACTACCATCATCTATTCCAAAGCAAAGGGGTTGGCACCCAATGTGATTGCGGAAGACGGAAGTGTCGGCATCCGTGTGACAACAGAAAAGTTCAGCCACGCATTATGTGAAAGATTCGGTTTCCCGATCGTTTCAACATCAGCAAACATCTCCGGTGAACCATCAGCCAAATTTTTCGCCGAAATCAGCGAAGAGATACTGAAAGCCGCTGATTATGTTGTAAAGTTCAGACGCGACGATAAAACGCCATCATCACCGTCGAAGATAATCAAAATCGAAGAAAACGGAGTTTTCAAAATATTACGATAATCATCGTAGGGGCAGGTTTCAAACCTGCCCTTTATTGCATACATCCAAGAAATACAAAATCCGTAGGGGCAGGTTTCAAACCTGCCCTTTGTTGCATAATACAAAAAAATAGGGGCAGGTCTAAAACCTGCCCCTACGTAACATAACATTATGATTTTGCCTTACAATATTCAATAAATTCTTCAAGGTTGGAAAACCTTCGTTCCGACAGGAATATCGAATCTTTTTCCGTATAGATACCGTAATTGCTCAATCTGGCGTTCTTATTGTCTGGCATATAACGGGTGATCTCACTATACTTAAACACCTTACCTTTCAACAGTCCAGGAATACCGAATTTCCACTCCACAATCGCATCTTCCGTCGCCTCATATATCGGCAGATTCCACACCACAAAGCCTAACAGAGCAATAATCAGAAGCAATTTGACAGGTTCATCGTAGTATCTGACACAATAAAGCACCGCCATAACATACGATAAAACCAAATAGATCTTATACTGTAATTTGAACTTCGTCTTCATAAAATCACCAGCGACGTAAATAAACAGGACTTCCTACCTCAATAGTATCGTTACGTTTCGCTCTGTTTGCCCAACGAAGCTCCCACGGACGCATACCGAACTCTTTTGCCAATGTCTCGTAAGTGTCACCCTTTCGAGCCTCAACAGCCTTTCTTCCCTTGATCTTCACAATCTTATGATAAGGGCCGACGGGAATGCTACCCATCGAACTCTCTGTGAGATACTTCTTCTCTGTCTCTACTACGGCCTGATTCTCCTGCACCGTCTTCACAACCTCCTCTATATCAGTCTTCTGGTCATACTTGTAAAGTTCATACGTCTCAATCAAATCAATAAGACGCTCCGCATAACGAGGCTCAGTAGCGTAACCACATTTTTTCAATCCCTTTGCCCAACCTTTGTAGTCGGTAGGATCCAATGTGAACAAAGAGGCATAACGTGCCTTCTTCAAAAACAAAGAATGGTCCACAAACGATTCCTCTGGTTTGTTATACTTGCGGAAACACTCCTGAAGTTTATCATCATCATGATAAACACGTTCACCAGTCCAATCTTTGTGACACTTGATTCCGAAATGGTTGTTGCTTTTCTGTGCAAGTTCACTCAATCCCGCTCCACTTTCAAGCAGACCCTGAGCAAGAGTGATACTTGCAGGCACACCGTTGGAACGCATCTCTTCAACGGCGATCTTATTGTATTTTGAGATATAGTTGACATATGTGCTGTTTTTTTCCAAAGCGTTTGCCACTACGCAAACCTGCATAAGGAATGCAGCCGCCAAAATTTTTATATTACACATAATGTTCTTTGTTTGAAGGACAAAGATATAAAAATATTGTGGGAATGAATAAGATTTGAGGAAATTGTTGAAAGACAGAATTATATATTATAGCATAGTATCACATCCATTATCCAAATATTCTTTCAGAATCTTATCCATTATCGGACGATACCTATTAGGTGTCAACGGACTATTCAGAAATGCATACACCAAATCAATATATTCTTTATCTGAAAGTATTCCTACAATTTCCGGATTTCTAAACTTCTTAAGAATATCTTCCTGACAATCATTCCAAAAACAATAATCAAAAGGTATAGTCGTATCCAATGGAAACGAAAAAGGATCCTCGGAATTAAGCATATATCCAATAGAAACATTCCCCTTAAAAACATACGATACAATATTTCCGTCTCGCATATTGGCTCCATGTACAGGAGATGATGAACCAGAACGCTTTTGAGATGTAGGAAACACAGCAACAATATTCAACTCGTCGCTCCTGTAAATTGAAATCAAATACTTGTATTTATTGGGTGTAGTCCTTAAACAATAACCATAAATGATATTCTTAGCCCTTAGCATTTCACGAACAAATTTGCATATATTCCAAAGCTTCCATATAGATTTCTTTTTTCTCCTCGTCGTCGTTCATCTCATCAAGATCAATCGCCACATTTGATTTGCCATCGTCAAAAACGACATGTTTATCAGAGACTGTTTTAGTCCACAACGAATCTTTCCTATGTGTATAATCAGAAAGCTCATCTGCTGATTTATGTCCAAATTCGTTCAGCACGCTATCAATCAAGTTTATCTCATATTGGGAGAACTCATCCATATTTATTGATTCGCAGTTTTTTTTCTTGATAGGAAAAACAATGTTTTGTCCTTCCTTATTTTTTTTACAACATACGAAATCAGAAAAACCGCCGTTCTTAATATCGTAAACTTCAGATGCGACAGGTCCTTTTTCCCATGCGTAATATGAGAACCAAGTCAAAGGGAAGCAGCGGGTCATAACAAATCTCTCATCTATCAAATAGACAAGTTTTAGCAATTTACGCAAATTGATTCCGGGAACATTCAGGCAGATATACGCTAATAATGTACCGTTCTTATCTCTGTTTACTGTTGTTGAAAAATCCATATACAATCAATCATTAAAGTCAAAACTGATTTTGCACTTAAAAACACTCTCAATTATTTCACAAGGCAAATATAGGTAAGTTTTTGAATATTGGCAAGAAAAAAACTTTAGCAATATCCACATCTAGTCTTAATATTGTGGGAATGAATATAAATTTATTGGTTTTACCTTTGTATATTTGCTCTAAGAAAAAAAATTAATTTACAAAAGTTCATTTTTAATGCGATGACAAAGAAAATCATCATATATTTCATTATATTTTTCTTCTTTATATTGAACCTCCAAGCTCGCCCACGAACTATGTTCAAGATAGAGGGCGACTCCGTTTTGCATATATGTTCAAACTTTTCATATGAATTTTGGGATGATGATTACGACCCATTATATGATCCATTACAATTATTTAATTATTCCACTATTATTGTCGACGAAGGTGTAGATTCTGTGTCTCTCAGATTGAGCGAAAAGACTCGATTACTTTGTCTACCATCATCTTTGCGGTATCTAAGTGACTACAGTCTGAAAAACATCCGTTGTGACATTCGCATAAACCCTAAGAATCCATATCTGTGTATCGAAGGATGCGGAGTATACGACAAACAGAAGAAAACATTGATCACATCTGTAATGTGCAAAGATGACACAGTGTTTAATATGCCAGCCACGGTAGATTCTGTCTGGAATTTTCCCAGAACACATTTCTCTAAAATCGTATTTCCTTCAAGTTTGAAATATTACCCATACAATCTAAATTGTGACACGTTGGAGATTCTATCTTCATCCGTCGACCCAAGATGGCTGGCTATCAACATGGATGAAACTAACTATCTTGTTTGTCCTTTTGACACTCTTGTGGCAAAGATGCTTGTGGAAAACTTGTGGGAGAATAAAATCAGATGGAAAAAAAGTCTCGACTCGAACATTAAAGAAAAAATCTTTTGTCCTGGATTAGACGTGAGCAAACGAGACACCAGTTGGATGAGTGAGAAGTATCATCCTATCTATGTGACTGAGCAAGGGGATTCTCTGGCAGGTATTGATTCCATTTCACCTGACAAAGAAATACAATCGGTTATAATCAACAACATACCCAAAAGCCGCATAAGAATCAACAATGATTATAGCAAATACGATTTTTATGTCACCACTTACGACACTTTGTACCGTCTTCCTTTTTGTCTGCAGATTTCACATAAGAATTTTAAAGAAGATAAGCCCAAATATGCTGAATATGGCGAGTTTATAGATTCTGTTTTTACCATTCGTGAAGGAGTAGACACGTTACCTTATTTGGCAGATATGCCTTCTCATTGCAGAAAAATCATCATTCCAAAATCATTGCATTATTTGAAGGAGAGTCTCCATTGTGACAGCGTATTTATCTATTCTGATTCCTTAGAAGGATATAGTAACCTCGAAGCAAAATATTATTACGTGGAAAATGAACAGGTCTATTTATCCCTTAGACGTTGGAATATGACGGATGATATAAAAGCCGTTGTTTATTCTCCCAATGCAGATATCCGAAAACGAAATCTCATGTTGCAAGAGAATACAAACCCGCCTGTGTTAATGTATAACAACAATGGAAATATCACTACTTTGCCTATTCGTCCCACATCTTCCATTTATAGGACCTATCTAAACTCTACAATTGAAGGAATCCCTCAATCCGATCTGTATGTTTTTGACAAATCAGGAAGATGCCATAATTCATGGGTAATATTAACAACGCCATCCCCATATCTCGATTTGGATTATGCTGTTTGGACGTATGACACATTGCTGACACTTCCGCAAAAATCCCATATCACATTTACAAAACAGGATGGCTCGATATGGACAGAAAAAATAGAATTTGCCGGATTCTGCTTATACTATGTTCCCAAAGGAGAAACTATTGAATCTCTAATGAGATCAGGAAAGAGAATAATGATTTTTAAAGACGGTGATACCATCCCTCATCGTTACTTAAATCGTTTAGCATTTGGGGAGTTATATAAAAACGGAGAATGCCTTCCAATAAGACAAGGTTATATAACTTATCATCTATTCTGGAGAAACAAACGAAATTATCTGATAGATGGAGGCGAAAGATTTCTACGCATTTCTATAGATATAGATAATGCAAATCATTCCAAAGAGATATGGCTAACAAATATAATGATGCAAAATTCAGACTGTCTTAAAAGAATTCTTCCTCCTATGCATTTTTATATAAGCAAATGATATTATGCTTTGTATGTAAGACAAATAATATTTGTTAGCCAATACTCATTGTGATGATTTTTGGGGTCGTTCCACAACAAGTCAATCTCAATGATTATAAAATCGATTTTGTGGACTCCTCAATAATAAAAGTTCCTTATCAATATTCTATTTTTCTGACCTCCAACGATTTATAACGCTTGTAATCATAGTCTGCGGCTCCAAATTCTTTGGTTCCTTCCGCCACATCAACCACACGCTTTGTCCAGTTTCCTTTCGCATCACGCTTCAAAATCTTGTATTTAGACTCTGTCTTGCCTTCCACTCCCTCCTCATACGTAGCAGTTGATGACTTTGAGACAAGTTCATTGTCTGCGTCATATTCAAAAGTGAAAGTCTGATGTCCTAGATTATTTGACGAAAATGTCAGTGGGAAACCAGCATTGTTGTATGAGACAGAGTCTGAAAACTCCATACCAAAGTCACTGCAGTACCAAGTAAACTTATTTATAGAACCATTGTCGTTGCGGACACAATTCCAATTATCATATCCTGAGTGGACGGAATATTTACCATCAGCATCAAATTCAATTGTAGTCTCACTCTCTGCTTTTGAAGATGTAGGATTGCCGTTATCGTCGGCAGTATAAACAGATAGGACACACTTCTTCACATTTCCTTTCAAGTCGAAAAACTTTCCGTCGACCATCGTATAGAGATCAACTTTCTCTACAGATGTTGTATCAACCTGTCCTTCCACAACTGACGAATCTGCACTGCTGTCCGAAACCTGACCGTTGCTACTATTAGGACCTCCACAACTGACTAATGCACAACAGCATATAGTCGAAAATAGTAAGAAATTTTTCATATTAATATTTTTTATTGGTACAACCAAAATCACTTTTCGAGTATATAGAGATTGTAAAACTTTTTTCTCAAATCCTACAACCTGAATTCATATCTAACACAATTGGACTACATCGCAAAAATAACAAATTCATAGAATCTAGTTTAGGAATTTTAAATAAAATCTTTCAATTAAACTTCCATATATTCTCGGATATAAAAATCCAATTGAGTATTGTTCCCTAAAAGCTTTAGTTCAACCCCTCCAACAAAAATTTTCTCAAATGCAAATGTGTAATTCCATCACAGTCTGACTTACTTACAAGCGGAGTCATGGAGATGACATACTTCGGATAATTGTCTTTGATAGCACGCAGATTTCCAAACTCACGTTTCTGTGTTGCCTCATCAACTATGATATATGAAGCCTGAACATACGCACGCTCTCCATCTGGTTTATTGCAGACGAAATCTATCTCACCAGCCTGTAGTTGCCCCACCGTCACCTCATAACCGAGCCTTATCAGATGATTATATATCACGTTTTCAATGACTTTCTCTATATCACCCTCACGTCTTCCTCCAACAAGGACATTTCTTATTCCATTATCCTCAAAATAGAACTTGTCGTTACTCTCAAACAGTCTCTTTCCATGTATGTCATAGCGGTTCACTCTATGAAGTATATATGAATCACACAAAGTTTTCATATAATTGATAATCGCTGCGGATGTGATTGTCTCCCCTTGAGATTTCATATACTTGGCAATACTATTGGCTGAGATTATCTTTCCTACATTGTCCGCTAAGAATCTTATAAGATTTTCCAAAAACGGGACATTGCGAATCTGATTACGCTTGATCACATCTTTCAAAAGCACTGTATTGAAAACATCCATCTGATATTCTCGAGCATCCTCCTCGTCAAGGCCATAACGTATCAATCCGGGAAGACCTCCAAACTGGATATATTTGGAAAGCGTCTCATCACTATCTGAAAGATTATGGAAATCCATAAACTCCTCATAGCTAAGCGATTGAACATAAATCTCTTTATATCTGCCTCCTATTTTATTGCTGAGATCACTACTCAGCATACTTGAATTGCTGCCCGTAATGATAATCTCCACATCAGGTTCCTCATAATAACTTCGTATACTCTTCTCAAAACCATCTATGTCTTGAATCTCGTCGACGAGGATATAATTCATCTTCTTCGGATCCCTATGTTCATCTATATATGCATTCAGATCATGATAAGTGCGTATATCATCAAACATATACTTCTCCTTGTCGATATAGACAATGTTATTTTCCTTATTTTCTGATATTTTATCCTTAAACAAACGAAGAACACAACTCTTTCCGACTCGTCGCTGACCAGTAAGAATTATTATCATGTTTTTGTCAAGATGATGCTCTATCTTTTCTATATAACTTTGCCTCAGAAGTGCTATCATATCTTCCATAATGAATATCCTTTACAAAATTAACAAATTTATTCTCTATAGAATACAAAATCCATAAAATCCGCATTTTTATATTCTATATAATACGAAATTAGCAAAATTCATATTTTTATATTCTATAAAATACAAAACAGATAAAATCTATATTTTCATTCTCTATAAAATACAAAATTCAGGAAACACACACTTTTTTGAAATGAGAATTTGTAAATGGCTTGGAACATGCGAATCTCAAATGGAACATGACACTCGTCTCCTCGGAAAGATCCGCCATCGTGTTTCCCGACAATTTAGCATTTTGAATTTAGCATTCTGAATTTAAACTTCATATCCGCCACCCATCGTCTCTCTGACAATTCCGTCCATTTCCAAATCAAAAAGGATGTCGGAGACTTCAGCTATTGATTTGTCTAACTCTCTGGCAATAATATCTTTATGTGTTGTTCCTGCAGACGAGAGGTATTCCACAACCAGTCTCTTGTCTCCGTCAAGATCAAGAGCAGACAAATCTGGCTTTTGTGGGGATTTTTGCACAGGATTTTGCGAGACTGAGATGGAAGACACACGTCGCAAGAAAGAATCATCATGATTGCCAGACAGAATCTCATCCACATCGGCAGCAGAGGTGACAAGATGAGCTTTTCCACTGCGTATCAAATTGTTACACCCTTCACTCTGCACCCTCGTATAGTCGCCAGGCAACGCACACACCGGCACGTCCAACCTATGTCCCCACTCTGCAGTGTAGAGAGAGCCGCCATTACCTTTACTCTCCACCACAACCACGACATCCGCTATAGCCGCAATGATTCTGTTTCGCTCCACAAAATTTTTATTGTCTGTGGACGACTGGAATTGAAACTGGGTCATCAATCCTCCATGTGCCATTATATCATTGACATAGCGACGGTGGTCTGCCGGATAGATGGTAGGAAAACTCGTGCCCATCACAGCAAGTGTGTCGAGCCCATTATCCAATGCCGCACAATGAGCCGTGATATCCACACCACGTGCCAATCCGCTAACAATCAATGCGTCAGGATAACGTTTGGATATATCCGCCACAAAAGATTCAGTGAATGTTTTGCCATAGTGAGTCATATTGCGAGTGCCGACGATGGATATGATCTTACGGTTGTTGAGAGACGCAGCCCCTTTATAATAAAGGAAAAATGGAGTGTCGGAGCGTCGTTTGACCATAGAAGATGGATAATCAGCATCGTAGATAGAGAGTATCCTGACACTGTTTTTCGCAGCAGCTTCAATCTCCCGTTCCGCCAGACGGAGAAGCGTCACACTATTGTTGGCGATCGCGTTTGCAGCAGACTCATTCAGTCGACACTGCTCCACCAACACCTTTTCTGGCAACGCAAACACGTCGCCCAACGATTCAAACTTCTGAGATAACTCTTTGATTTTGGCTGGGCCTACACCATGGACAAACGTCAATGCCAATCCATATAGGATATCACTGTTACTATTCCACATGTTCAATTATAATTAATCATTCATAATTTCGAATCCAAAGATAATTAAAATCTCACAAAATTTTAAATTGCCACATAATTACGTAAAACTTTTTCCTTCTACTCTCGCTCCTGAATTCAAATTATTTGGAATTTGTCAACTTGTCAAATTTGAGTTACGACCAAAATATGTTAGTTTTGCATTTATAATTATTTGTATGAGTTATAGACTATATCCTTATCGATTTGTCTTACAAAATCGTATATAGATTTTATAATCTATCATCATCGTAGCAACCAAATACAAATACCAAACAAAAACAAAATAATTATGGGCACAACAAAACGACATATTTCACCAATCCTTTTGCAAAAAGCAGAAGAACTAAGAGATAAATTCATTTCGTTACGTCCATTTCCTGAAGAAACAGTAAAATCTTTAAGAGAATACTATCGTATAGGGTTGACATATTCCAGCAATGCTCTTGAAGGAAACAGTTTGACAGAATCAGAGACAAAGGTGGTTATAGAGGATGGTTTGACTATTGAAGGCAAACCCCTACGTGATATATATGAAGCAGTAGGACATGCTCATGCATACGACTATATCTATACTCTTGCAACAAACAAACGGATTGAAGAATCGGACATTCTAGAACTTCATCGCTTGTTCTATGAAAAAATCGACGCGGAGAAAGCCGGAAAATATAGAAATGTTCCTGTATTCATTAGTGGCAGCAATTACGCAGTAACACCTCCTGCTAAAATCGAGAGTAGCATGAAAACGTTTATCAAGTGGTTCAACGAAAATGAACACAAAATTCCTACTCCTGAATTTGCCGCACTTGCCCATCAAAAGTTTGTTTTTATCCATCCTTTCATTGATGGTAATGGACGCGTGGCTCGTTTGATTCTTAATCTTGCCCTTATAAGAGGAGAATACACCATTGCTCTTATTCCTGCTATTTTACGACATGAATATGTACAGTCTTTAGAAATATCTCATGAAAACATTAGCGTTTTCATTGACTTCATAGCAGAAAGAATCATAGCTACACAAATGGATTTACTCCGTCTACTAAATGATGGCGGTGTAAATGGCGGTGTAAATGGCGGTGTAAATGGCGGTGTAAAATTGGACGAATTACTTTTTGATGCAATAAAAAACAATCCTGGTTTGAATGCACCTGCACTTTCCGAGATCCTACAAAAGAGTCTGAGATCGACACAACGATACTTGAAAACACTTTCGGATTCTGGAGTTATAGAATTTCGTGGAGCCGCTAAAAATGGCGGTTATTATATTATAGGGTCTAAACAGTGATGGTATAAAATGGGGATCGAGAAAAGCGGAACCCACCGAAAGAAAATGGAAAAAATCTTTCAATTCCACAAAATCAACTACATTTTGCTTTCAGTTAAGCCAAAATTATATAATTTTGCACCGTAAACTGAAATTAACTTAACACATAAAACGACATGTGTGGAATTGCTTATGTAAGATTAAGAAAGCCGCTTAAGTATTATTACGAGAAGTATGGTTCATGGAAATACGGTCTTGAAAAGCTGTATATCCTTATGGAAAAACAACACAATCGCGGACAGGAAGGAGCTGGTTTGGCGTGCGTCAAACTTCATGCGAAACCCGGTGAGGAATATATCTTCCGTGAAAGAGCTGAGGGCGGTCAGGCAATCGACAAAATCTTCGAATCGGTTTATCAGAACTATCAGAATCTCACTCCTGAGATATGGGCAGATCCTGATTACGCAGCAGACAATCTTCCTTTCGCAGGTGAGATGTACCTTGGTCATCTCCGCTACAGCACAACAGGAAAATCTGGTCTGTCGTACGTCCACCCTTTCTTGCGACGCAGCAACTGGAAAGACCGCACATTGGTTTTGGCAGGCAATTTCAACCTTACCAACGTCGACGAGGTGTTCGCCAACCTTACCCGTATAGGCCAGCATCCTCGTGATATGGGCGACACTATCCTTATGCTCGAGACCATCGGCCACCAGCTCGACATGGAAGTCCAGCGTAAGTTTAATGAATATGACGCTCAGGGAAAATCATACGATGAGATTTCGCAACTCATTGAGAAGAATGTCGACTTGGGTGAAGTGATCAGACGTAGCGAAAAAGGCTTCGACGGTGGTTACTGCATCTGCGGTATGGTGGGCCACGGCGACTCGTTCATCTTCCGTGATCCAAACGGAATACGTCCAGCATTCTACTATTACGACGACGAGATCATCGTTGCAGCAAGCGAAAGACCTGTCATCCAGACTGTCATGAATGTCAAGATCGAAGACATCAATGAGCTTGAGCCTGGTCAGGCAATCATCATAAAGAAAGACGCATCTTTCCATCTTGAGCAGATTCGTGAGCCGGGAGAGATCAAAAAATGTTCGTTCGAACGTATCTACTTCTCTCGAGGCAGTGACATCGACATCTATAAGGAGCGCAAGAAACTTGGTGAACTCCTTACTCCACAAATCCTGAAATCTGTAGACAACGACTTGAACAATTCCGTCTTCTCTTTCATTCCAAACACCGCTGAAGTGGCATTCTACGGTATGATGCATGGAATTGAAAACGTGATGATTGAGGATAAGAAACGTGCCATCCTTTCAGGAAAGAAGTTCTCAGACGAGGAGCTGAACAGAATCCTTTCCGCACGTCCACGTCAGGAGAAGATCGCAATCAAAGATATCAAGATGCGTACGTTCATCGCACAGGATAAAAACCGTAATGATATGGCAGCCCACGTCTACGATATTACATACGGATCCATCCATCCGAAGACAGACAATCTTGTGGTGATCGACGACTCTATCGTGAGAGGCACGACATTGAAACAGAGTATCATCAAGATCCTCAACCGTCTTGAGCCAAAGAAGATCGTCATCGTATCCTCTTCCCCACAAGTCCGCTTCCCAGACTGCTACGGTATCGACATGAGCCGTATGAGCGAGTTCATCGCATTCAAAGCGGCAATCTCTTTGCTGAAAAAGAGAGGAATGGAGGATGTCATCGAGGAGGTATACAAGAAGAGCAAGGCTCAGGTGGGCAAGAAGAAAGAGGAATATGTCAACTATGTGAAAGAGATCTACGCTCCATTCTCCGACGAAGAGATTTCAGCAGAGATAGCGGAATTGCTTACGCCCAAAGATGTCAAAACTCCAGTAGAGATTGTTTACCAATCACTTGAGAACCTTCACGTCGCATGTCCTAACCATAGTGGCGACTGGTATTTCTCCGGTAACTACCCTACACCTGGTGGAAACCGTTTGGTGACAAATGCGTTCATCAATTTCTACGAGGGAAATGTGGACAAGAGATAAAATTAAAAATTATAAATGCGAAATGCTAAATTAAATTTCGCATTATGAATGATACAAGGGCGATGCTTTATGCTCGCCCTTTTTTATGCCAACGAATATTGGACGAATCATCAACCATCAACCCTCAACCGTCAACCCTCAACCATCTCTACTCCCAAAAATCATAAAAATTAAACCATTGTTCTGGGTATTGGCGGACAATGGTCTCCAATAGGTCTTTATATTCCTGCATCGACGCGGATACTTTCTGCTTTCGGTTCGTCTCCTGTGCGGCGGCCTCTGCTTTTCTGCAGATAAATCTGTATCGTTTGCCTGATTCTCTGACGGCAAAGAAATAGAATGTGTCGGCTCCAGTCATTGTGGCGATCTGGTGTGGACCGGGAGGGAATGGCGCGTCGTGGTCTAAGAACCGCACCGTCTTGGCATCCTCTTTTCTTATGAATCTGTCACCCTGGAAACAGACGACTTCATTGGCAGACAATGCGGATTGGATCTTGAAAATATGGTCGATATTCTCCATGGAGACGGGAATGACTCCAAACGTATTGGATCCCATCGCTGACTCCAACTTATCCTTAATCTTCTGATACTCAGCATCGAGCATCACAACATTCAGTTTGGTGCCATACTCCTTCATAAACACTCGGCTCACCTCCCAGTTGCCGACATGCGCCCCGACCATAACGGCACCCTTCTCTCCCCTCTTCAAATGGTCGATGAGGCAATCCATCCCGTCGAACGAGAATGAGAATTCCTTTTCCAATCCCGATGACGCTGCGATCTTGTCTATTATCACCTGTCCGAAACGATAATAGTGCTGGAAGATTTTTCCAACTGCGCACAACACTGATTTTTTATGGATCCTACGCCAGTATTTCCAGCTTGCGGCTGTGGCTTTGGGTGCAAACGGCACGAAATATGGAACTACGACAAACAGGAACGCATACGCTGCGTTCAATCCTAAATGTTTGATCAGAAAGATGAAGAATCCGTATCCAAATGATCCTCCTCGTGTCTTGCCATTCCACTCGGCCATAAATAAAATTAAGAGTTAAGAGTTAAAAATTAAGAATTATCCGTAGAAATTTTAGAACAGAAAACAGCATATACTGAATGCTTGGAAAATCCACAAACTAGTTTGTTTTAGAAAACCCATAACGGAAAAAAACAAACAGCAGAAAACCACATGTTTTCTTACGTTTTATTTTCTGCGTTGGGCTGTTTTCTATGTCATTTATGACATGTTTTCCAGCACCGACAACGGAGTTTTATAGGTGCGTTTTCTGTTAATATTATCTCATCGTCGCATGATTTACAGATATTTATATATCAACTTACATTTTGATATCAGTTTCTTTGTAAATCAAGTGTTGAAACGACCTCTTAAAGTCCAAATTTCAATAAAAAAATTGGGCAGACGTGAATGTGCTGCCCAAATATAGAATCGTTTGATAATTCCGATTATGTGTAAAGACCACCGTTGACAGAGATTGTCTGACCTGTGACGTAAGCAGCCTCCTTAGTACACAAGAAGCCAACTACAGCGGCAACCTCCTCTGGCTCACCGAAACGGTTAGCTGGGATCTGCTTCTTCAACTCAGCCTCATCCAAATCCTTTGTCATATCTGTGCGGATGAAACCAGGAGCTACAGCGTTAACTGTGACGTTCTTCTTAGCGACCTCCTGAGCCAATGCCTTTGTTGCTGCGATGATACCACCCTTAGCCAAAGAGTAGTTAGTCTGGCCAGGAAGACCCTTCAAACCAGATAGAGAAACCATATTCACGATACGTCCGAATTTCTTTCTCACCATTGGCTGAAGAAGAGCGCGAGTGACGTAAAGGAATCCGTTGACAGTGATGTCGATAACGTTTCTCCAGTCCTCATTTGTCATGAACACCATAATCTGGTCGCGACGTATACCTGCATTGTTGACCAACACCTCTATATATTCATCCTTGTGAGCCTCCTGCCAAGCTGTGATCGCAGACTCTGTAGCCTCACAATCAGCCACGTTGAACTTGATGATCTCACCGTCGCTACCCTTTTCTCTTACCATAGCCAAAGTGTTTAGTGCCTCGGCTTCATTTGATTGATAGTTGATAAGCACGTAGTAACCCTGCTCTGCCAACTTGACTGAACATGCTCTACCGATACCTCTCGAACCACCTGTAACAAGTGCTACTTTCATATTCTATTTCTTGAATTTCCGTGAAAATATCCGCAAAACTACAAAAAACATTTCAGTTTTGAAAATTCTATGCCCCAACTGCACGATTTTTTATAAGATCCGAATAAGAATCACGATTGATAATCGCAACTTTTCGAAAAGAATCCGTATTGACAATATGGATTCTCTTCTAAAAAATCAAAATTCCCCGATCCATAATGGATGTTTTTGCACCGTAGGGGCAGGTCTCGTACCTGCCCGCTAGTGGGTTAGGGAATCTCTTTTTCTCAAAAAAAGTCGTAGACTTTCTCCGAGGTCTTATATTCTCTGTGGTTTTATATGTGCTCGCCTTCGGCTCACACTATAGAAGAAGGGTTAGGGCGTTCCGTCCTTAACAATCCTCAAAACAAAACATTTACAATTTCTGAATCAATAAAAACGCCAACCGAGGATGTCTCCAAGGTTGGCGTTTTTTATCAACATCTTTATAGCGGGCAGGTTTGAAACCTGCCCCTACGATTCCATTAATTGTGGGTAGGCACAAGGCCGACCCCTACGGTTTGTTTTGATGTTTTATGCGTTTATTCTGTGACCATCTTCTTCTGGCCTCCTACGACATAAACACCTTTCTTCAATCCGTCGAGCGCTTCTTCCGCATTCACCTGTCGTTTCAGCAACTGACCCTGTGCATTGTATACGTCGACTGGAGCATCTCCGTCTTCATTAACAGTCTGTTTTGCAGAAGACAAATCATCAACAATCAGATGCATCGTAGACTTCACCTTTTCATTCTTGCTCTCCATAATGGCAGATGTCACATACGATCCTCCTGAAGCTGGTCCTGTGTAGCGACACTTATATCCGAAACTGCCTTTCTCTCCGATCTTCAACTTGTCTGCTCTGTATCTGACAACTCCTGATGCGAAGTCGGCATCTGAAATGGCTTCATACGTTGCTCCTGTGCTATCGCCCACAAACGATACAAACTCAAATCCTAGAGGAATGGAATCAGTGATCAACACATCCTCTGCCTCTATTCCATTGTATGGAGCATCACCAAGTATCTTACGCCATGTGTGTCCGTCGTACTCCTCCACCAACACAGTCTCTGTAACGACGTCGCTATTATCACATGCGCTATAGATCACCTTGTCTACATTCACAATCGAATCCGGAATCTGATATGATGGACTTACCGGATAAAACAATTCGTCATTTTTCGCTGTCTCTAACTTGCTCCATGATTCTGAATCATAAAAATCCGTATATCCAGAAGTATAAACGCTTCCTATTAATCGTACTGGAGCATCTCCATTAAGTTCATTTCCTAAAAGAGAAAATTCTGAGAACCACGATAAGAATATTGTATTAGATGTTAAGTAATCCGACAACTGAATTCTACAGCCGACAATACTGTCTGATAAATCCACCGTACTAAAAACAATATCCTCTTCACCCATAGTGTTAGACAGACCTTCTGCTATTTCGGATCTGAAGACAAACTCATTATTTTCATCTTTCTTCGATTTGATATATTGTGTGACACGATAATTACCAGCATTTATAAAAGGCTCGATAGCATCATTATTCAATC
This sequence comes from Paludibacteraceae bacterium, assembly GCA_016283095.1. GTDB lineage: Bacteria > Bacteroidota > Bacteroidia > Bacteroidales > Paludibacteraceae > UBA1723. The sequence goes on from JAEEMG010000077.1 coordinate 31,878, forward strand.
TGAGTTTCAATTGTAGTTCTTTACTTTTATAATCTCCTGCAACAGTAAAGTTGACGCGTGATCTACCTCCAGTCAAGAATGGAAGAGAATCTGTATTGCTGTATGCGATTGTGAATTCCACCACATCGTCCTTTTTCACTGTATCTCTGTCCGCACTCTTCGTCACACTCAAAGTGTTAGGGATGATATCGATTGTGTTACGCTGCATAGTGGATGTGACATAGTTTGGATACTCATTCGTCTTACTCTCTTTTCCGTTTTTCGAATAGATTGTTGCGTTAAGAGAATATTTGCCACTTGCTCCTGGTTTCACCACACACTTGTAATATACTTGACCCATTGTCTTCGACAGATTAGGAGCGGAGAAATCAAGTGCCGCACCTTCTGTGCTGTCGCTCTTGAATCCAGGCACATCGCCCAAAGACCATGTTATCTCGTTTTTAGTAGGATAATACATGCCTCCCTCGCTTATACCGACAAACTCGAAATCCTCCGGTAAAGTATCCACAATCCAAACATCAATAGCGTCTTTCGATCCATAATTACGATAAGACAATATATATGTGATAGTGTCGCCCACTCGGCAGCTGCTGACGCTATCCTTTATAGAGCGATAGATTTTCAAGTTGGAAGATGCCTCCATCTGCGACGGTGCGGCATAGTTTCCTGTCAATGCCATCAATCCTAACTGACGGAACCATCCATGCATATAGACAGGTATTCGTTCGCCATCATCTGTCGTTCCTTTAACATCATAAATAGAATATACATTATTATACAGCTCTCCCATCAAATTATAATCCTGAGCTCCGATAGCTGCAAATGACGCTGCTCCTTTTTGCATACTCATAGCAAAATTAATATATTCACGATCAGAGCCTCCCGTCATCGGATTTATCTTCCAATCCATCGTTTTAGGCCCACTGATTGGAATCGAAGGTACGCCATATCTATAACATGAATTTTCCAAACTGTCGTTCCAATTCATTGGATCATTCATATAATTCGATAATCTTACCGCCGCATCATATTCATAAGTATTAGCTTTCTTTTCTGCCTGATGAGAAACGGGATTCCACGAATACTTCGGATTGCCATGCCATACATAATTGCTGATGTTACGCCAAGGGGTACGGAAATCCTCTCCTTCATTAAAATTATTAAATGTTGTCTCTGAACCATCATTGTTCACCGTACACCAACCAGCAGTAGGCACAGAATAAGGACTCTTTGCTATAAGCTGACCTATCAACCAATCAGAAGAGGCTTCCGCACGACGGAACTGCTCAGCCTCCCACTCGTTTGTCACACCCAACTCCTTAGATAATGAAAGCAACAAATCATGAAACTCTCTGTAATAAGCAGGCGCATTATAGTCGATATGATGTTGATTGGAACCTCCAAATTCAGGAATGAGACTGATTCCTTCCACATTTACAGTACCTTCAGCCGACATATTATAAACAGTCATTGAATCAGAGAAGACGGTAGGATTTTCAGACGCCCATTTTGTTACTTCACCCCAGGTATTACCTCCCTTAACATAACCATCCAAACCAATCATTCCTGAATTGACACGCAAATCTCCCTTTTCACCCGCAAAACGTGTGCTCAACGCCACAAGTCCACGAACCACCTCTATCAATTCCTTCTTATAACTGATCGGCTCACCACACGCATCCAGCACCTTCTCTCCATTCTCGTCGAGCATAAACTCTCCCCACTGCTTGTATGCCACATAAAGAGCCAAAGCCACATCCTCATCACCGTCGGCAGCAGAATCAAAATCGCCTCCATTATCTCCGAGTGAAAATGGTCCATACTCATAAGATTCTCTAGTAGGTTTACAATCGCTATACTTCTTTGTGCGGTTACGACGCAAATCATGAGTTCGCATCCACAAACCATCAAATGTCGGTTTATCAGCCATATATGCGGCCGCAAGCAAAGCATAACCGTCGCCCTCTGTGCAATCATAAGGACAACCATCGTTTCCCTTGATATATTTGATTCCCGCCCACTCGTCGCCAGTATACTCAAAAGCATTGGCGTGCATCTGGTAGGCGTCACGTATCTGCTGCTCCATCTCAGCATGTGTCAGACCATCGGCAAGTTTGGTACCCAAGTTTCCTCCACAGGCATATTCCAGAAACTGAGGGAATGGATAGGCAGGATTTCCTGAATTGATGTGTACTTTCACCGCATTCGCGCTCAATGAAAGTCCCAAAGAAAATAAAACAGGTAAGAAAAACCTTTTAATAACTCTTTTATTCATAATATTTTGTTATTTATTTCCAGATGTTCATTCTCTGCCTTTTTTCTCCCACTTACCAGAATAGAAAGGCAAAAACCTCAACAGAAGATTTCCCGACAAAATTAATTGAAATTTTCTCATTCGCCAAGACTTTCTCCATTACTTTTTCAGGTGCAACTGAATTGTAATACAGTAGGCAAACAGATAATCTTAAACAAGTTACGTAGATTTACTTATAATCTGGTTAGGGGTCTTTCTACAACCCAAATTAGAAATTATCATCCTGATCTTTGGCATCCAAATACAATTGATAAAGTGCGACGCCTATCTTATCTTTCTTAAATGTACGTTCATGATTCATCGGCCTCATAGACAATCTCACTTTAGCCACACCATCCTTCAGCAACAAAAACAGATCTGGCGTGATATAGAACTGGGCAGTAGACTTTATCTCCGATTCAGAGATGCCCACATTACCAAACGAATAACCGAACGACGCACCATTCCTGTTTCCAATCGCGTCGCCTTCCAACGTAATCACATCATCTTTGAAAGTTCGGATCTTCATTGTAGGATTGTCGAGAAAGACCAAGCGATCCGACGTCACAGTAGCGATGATATAATACAAGCTGTCTTGCTTCGAAACATTATATTCCACATGACACCCTTCCGCCGACAATGGTTTGTGTAGATACCTCACCGTCTGCGCCATTCCAAAACTGAAACCAGCAACCATCAATATTGCTATGATAATATATCTGACAAGATGCTTCATGAGATGTGATGATTGATTATAATACATTGTTATTCAACCTCAACAATCAAATCCAAATTCAATTGTTTTGATATTTGCTTAAGAATTTCTGCTTTTTTAGCTGTATTGATATTTGTGAAACAATATAAATTATGACCTACATACTTGGTTGTTTTTTCGTATTTAGGATTAATATACTCTTTTGAAACTATCATATTATCACCAGCAACTTTTATTTTCAGGTTACGAACTTTTTCCACACCTGCATATTTCACGACTTCCAAAAATGTTTCCGATACTATATTATGACAAATAACAGTTCCGTTAGGTAATACGACTTTTATTTTTTGTCTATTAGAAGTATTTCTTTCTAACAATTGTTCTGTGGGCATATAATATGGTGATTTCCAATTGATTTGATTGAATAAATTATTCCAATCTTTCAACTGCATTACTGTATTTGGAAATCTATCTCCATAAAATTCTGTAATGATATTATATGCAGCTGGCAGTTTACGATACTCTGTATCAAGGACAGGCCTCAATAAATCAAGGAGTTGAGGATTGGCAATTCGTGTAAGTTTTCCAGTTGAATCTATAAATAAAGACTCCCAATCAACGTTCTCTTTTGTTTCTGGATTCAACTCTGTTTCAATAATGTTATTTAGATCATCTTCATTTTGAGAAACATCGTTAGGAGCGACTTCTTCTTCGACATTAATATTATTGGTCTTGATCAGGAAATTAATGTACGCTTTCAACGAAGCAGAATACGTATTGTGTGAAATATCATTCAACTCCGCAACTTCTGAAATATCAAAAAAAGTTTTTACTACATTCGGGTATTCTGCCAACGAATCACAAGCAAGAAATATTTTTCTGTTATGTGAAAAGTATCCATCATTTATGAGTTTCTTAATAGCTCTACAATAATTTTTAATTGTACGCTCCTGCAATCCATTCCAAGCTAAATAAGTAGCATAGTTGGAAATATTTTTTCCGTCACATAAACAACGATATGCAGCATTAGCTTCGGTTCTTTTTCTTGATCCAACAGCAACATACTCAGTAATTTTTGGGAAATAAGATTTAATATTAGCTAGATAATAGTTGAGTTTTGAACAAGGAAAAGCAACCACTTCTCCATCGTTATTCAAATTCAATTTTTGAAGCTGCTGTGTTTCCTTTGTAATTTTATGGAGCGAAAAACGCGAATATAGAGAAACACTTTTAGCAGCATTCAATCGTTGCTTCACCCAATATGGATTCCATGTAGTAAAAACCTTATTTTCATCATCATAACCAAGAGCAATAAAAGGAATATCTGTTTCTTTAATCTGATTAAAATCGTCCTTTATTGGTAACTGAATCCGCCAAACATCTGGATTATCATTAGAAAGTTGAGCAGGTGAAAGATTTTTTATATAAATATAGAATTCCATTCCATCAAAAGAAATACGACATGGATTAATTTCTTTATCTGAACTCAACATAATAAATGAACCAGATTCACTAAGAATTTTTACAATTTTTTCTTTCAACTCTTTCCTATCAATCTTATTTATCGGCATAACTTTATTTTTTTAGAATAAACTGTTAAATAGAACACTATCTGATCGATCAAAATTCGACCGACTATCTTTTATATCTATAAGATGAGATAGGTTAGAACAAAACCTTACCTCACTAACAAAGTCAGGAACATCTTCCTTAAGTATACGAGGAACATCTTCAACATTGTAAAAAGCTAACGAATCTAACGCACCGACATAATCAAAAACGACATCATCCCATTTTTTATAATCACTACCAATAGCCAAAACTAAATTAGTATACAATTTTAACCGCAAATTAACAGCAGAAACACGTGTACATATTTTATCATATAATCCTTTGACTGATAAACCTTCTTTACCTTGTGCAGATTCTCGAACTATGACAGAAGCAATGAGAAGTCGAGAGTTTACAGACGGATTAACTTGATCGATAGAGAAATGATGTTTGCGTTCTTCGCTCGAAGTGCTTTTTACTTCTATTTTATCTCGTCCTATAGTAAAATCGAACTTTGCATAAGGCTGATTATGCCATGCCGATATTAACGTTTCAGGAGACAAACTATATTCAATAACAAGCAATTCAGCCCAAACTCCTTGTATTTCTCTTACAGGTTTCTTCCTTAATTCTGAAAATATAGTTATAATATTTTCTACTTCAACAGATAATTCACGACAAGAAGGAATTACAGACAAATTGAAAAGCATCATACTAAATATTTCTATGAAATATGCCTGCAACGAATCCTCTGTTGTACGAAGAGTTATAATTGAAAAAACATTAGATTGAGAATATCCATTATCCTCAATAATAGTACAAGATTGGTTATATTCTACGAATAATAGTTCACGAATAATATTGTGAGAAGCCACTTCTGAATCGTTCGTAAGCACAAAGAACTTTGGATATCCCTCTACGGATATTCCCAGCTTATGTTTTGAATCAGGCAAAGAAATCACGTTGAAAGAATTTTTGCTCTCTGTATTTCTTGATATGCTCTTGAATTGTGTATATAATGAGTTGTTCTGCATAGACTACTGACTATTATTCTTCATCACTATCATCATCTTCTTCTTGATCTTGTTCTTCATTTGAACAATAATTAACTGCCAACATTTCTGGATAATTTATAGCTAAGGTATATGCGTGTTCTGGGAATCCTAATGGACGACAATCAAAACTTAAATGATGCAATTGTATAGTAATACTATCATCACTTACAATCTTTCTATCACCTGGATAATCGGTAGAATCATCAACAGAACTTTGACCAGCAAAAAGATCAGAAGAAATTTTTCTCGTTTCAAAATTAAAGCTACGACTGCGAGCAGGGGCATCATAAGCCATTTGAATGAAATAGACAAATTGTATCAGATTGCTTTCTGATAGATAACGTAGATAACGAATAGTGCAAGCCTTACGCATTGCATCTTGAAAATTTCCAAAACGAAAATCATCTAGAAATTCAACAGCTTCATCAATCGTCATTTTAAACCCTCGATGCGTACGGTCTTTTGTAGTATATTGATATTTTATATCGAACCTATTTTCATGTTGCTTAATGAAATTTTGAATAAACTGATTATTATCAAAAATAAGTTCATCTGTAGTGAATGCCTGCGTTACATTCATGCCTTTAAGTTTCGTATTTACTACACTTATCGGCAACACATTTTGACGAGTTGGCTTAAGTTTTGGAGAAAGTAATATTTTGTGCTCAGCTGCAGCAAGCGAATCACAAGAACTAAGTGCAAGTCGAAGTTCCTCTTCGTGATCGATATAAGCACAATAATTAGCAATAGAAATTTCCGGCAAAAAAACTCGACACGATTTTATATAATCCATCTTGTAACCAAAGAAACGGCAACGCTGTTCTATAGTATCAGCATTGGTTACAGAAGTTGTATATCGAGGCATATACGTAGTAGCAAGTTTTTCTACAGTAAAACCACGATTAAGCATTTCTGCACCTACAAGAATGTGCATTTTATAATTGTTCCAAGAAATTTCTGTTTGTGCATCTTTATCTGTATTTACCAAATATACCTTTTTGTCATTAATGACATCTTTTATCAAAGGTTTTATTTGATCAAAGGTTGGGCGTTCATACTCTTCATAATATTCAACAGCATATGGAAATATTCGTTTGAATTCATTGTACAAAAAAACCTTATCCTCATGTCCGTCAGGCTTTTTTAAAGCTTTTTGCCAACTTTTCAGTTCATTATCAATCCAAGTTTTGAACTTTTTGTTCCATTTTTTTGTATTATCTGGATGAACCATCATTGATAAATAGTTCACATCCTCAACCTGCAAATATTCCACAACTATAGCCACAGCTAAAATATGATACATCAAAGAATCTCGCAAAGACTGAGGCATTTTAGTAAGAGGATTATTTTTTTTGTGAAAAACATCTTTTGGTGGTATTTCCAATACAAGACCACCATTAAACATATCCTTAAAAAATGCTTTACCTCCAACATAACCATTACCAGGAGAAAGCAAAGTATGGCTTTTGGGAGACAACAAATCTTGCATACTAATTAAGATATTTGCTTGTGGTGTAGCTGTATATTGTATATACGTATTTCCAGGTAGTGCAGCCCTTAAACCTAAGATAGAATCATAAGTGGAAGAAACCTGTTTTTCTTCATTTTCATTCCTCTTACTGTTCTTTCTTCCATAACTATTCAAAGATGCTTGATCAGCCTCATCATCAATAATAAGCACTGTTTCTCCATGCATTGCCTCTTTGAAATCAGACTTGCTTACTAAATCTGTTAGACTATTAATGTGCTGATATTGTTTCAAAACAGGTATAAGAACAATCGGTTTTGACGAGGAATCAATATGACCAACAATATCATCAACATCAGTAGGTTGTGGATTTGGGTGTATCTTATAATGATTCTTATAATGATTATTGTTCCCGGACTGAATATCAATCAAATCATTTTTCAAACGCTTCGATGTTTGATCAAGAAGATTATTTTTTGTACCAGCTAGATAGATAACTACACGATATCCATTATCTAAAGCCAATGCAGTAAGAGCAGTAAATGACATTGTTTTACCACTTTGAACATATCCAACAACAAGATGTGTTGTCTCAGCACTTTCCGAAGCGTTGTGAGGATTACAATGAGAAAGGATGTCGCATGTTTCCTCCCTCAATACAGCAGCATCCTCAGCAGTAATACCATGTTTTTTATTTGGATATTTCTGCGATTCAACAAACAAATTGAAGTATTCTTTCTGTTCGACAGTTTGCAGCGATTTTTTTTTTGATAAAGAGTTGTTTACAGTAATCGTTTCCATACATTACACTTTTGTTTGTTTGATAAGTTCATTAAAAAATTCCATCATTTCTGCAGTAGTATCATTGCCACTAGTTTTTGCGGCAAATTTAGAAACAGCAATAGTTTTAATGAGAGCGATAACTGAATCTGTAGGATTTCCGAAATGGCGAAAAAAAATGTGTTCCATATTAATTTTACAGATAATAACACCTTCATCTATACGATTTATATCGCTCCAAAATAATTCATTTCCAGAACTTACATATTCGACGTTGAGTTTGTATGTTTTACCATCAATTCTATATCTATCTATTGTTTCTCCTAAAACAATTTCTGGTTGATCTTGTTCATGCTTTTCTTCAGTAGATGATTCTTTGATAAGAGGATGTTGAGTAAGTTTAGCTTCTGGTTTCTTTGTTTGTGTATTGATTGTTATTGTCTCTACCTTTTTTACATTTTGGTCGTGTTTCTTAACAAGTTTCTTGATTACCTTTTTTGTTTCATTCAAACGATAATTTTCTGCTTGCTTGAAAATATCAAATTCTGGCGTTCGTATTTCAGATTTAAGAGCATCCATCAATGCTTCTAGATTATCCTTATCCTGAATAGCATTTTTGTTGAAACTTACACTAAATCCTTCAAGTTCAAGTTCACCGAATAAACGTTTGTATGTAAATGTACCAACTGAACCAGACATTTTGGGAAAATATCTGCCATCTGTTTCCGCACCTACAACAACACGTCCTCGACGGAACAAAACAAATCCATTTTTAGTGCTATCAATGTCGCGAAGTAGAGCAATAAATCCCTTTGCTTTATAGTTGCGAAAAGAAAAATCAACTTCCTTCTTCCAAATTATAGGAGAAGCAGTGTTATCCCAAACAGGTGAAGCAATCAAAACAGGATATTCAGAAAAGGTCAACATTTCACCACAAACAAATATCTGCATTTCGTTTGTACGAAGCGATTTACGATATATGCTTGCAATATCACCTCTTATCTTATCTAAATTTCGTTTAACTGGCGAATTTTTAGTTGGATCAGTAATTGTTATTACTGTATAATGTTCGCTAGGCTCTTGATATGACGTTTCAACTGGAAGTTCTTCCAATTCATTCAAAGTCACCTCGTTAAGATTAAATCTGACAGTACGTTCTACATTTTCACCAAGTGCTTTTGTTTTAACAGTCCATGTTTCGCCAAGCCATAACACTGCTGTTTTTAGTCCCATGCCATATTCATTAAGACCTGTATTATCCTCAGGTGTTTTAGCAGGCATAAATGCACTTTCATATTTTTGTTCACTAATACCAGCGGCATTGTCGCTTATTACAATTTTTGACGCTCTATTGTCCTCATTCCATTCTATGTCAATTTTGACAATAAGTTTAAAATCAGCATTATTTGCAAATAATGTTGATTTATTATCATAATAAGATTGCAAAGCATTGTCAATAAACTCAGCCAAAACGTGAGGCACAGTATTGGGCAAGTCGGAAAATCGGCTGTACATATTAGAGCCAATGTTAATCTTTACCGATTGAAGACCTTTGTTATTCATTTTTTAACAAATTTTGAGCTATGTGTTTGACTATAGTTACATTGACAGCATTGCCAAGTGCTTCGAAAATTCGAGTATTGGAAAGAGAAAACAATTCATTTCCAAACGATAAATTTTGCATACCTTGCAATTTAGCAGCCTCCTTGATTGTCATGTACCGACCTTGCTGGGGTTCATTTTCTGTAAGACACTCCGCAGGAATTCTTACCCAAGGAAGTATAGGAACTTGTGTACCAACCAAATTAAGAGCAGGCGAAAATGTTGGCAATTTCACCCGAATACCCGAAGCACGGAACTGAACTATGTTATCGTAGATATATGGTTTTGCATTTGAACCACAATTCCATTCAAATTTTTGATGACTATTGTCGAATTTGCGAACCTTTTCTATCCATTTATCAAGCCATTCTTTATGCTTTTCGTAAAATTCACGGTTTTGACGAATATAACTGATTTTCCACTTCGGAAAAACCGTATTTTTGTCAGTTTGAGCATAAATTGGCAACATATTCAAACATCTTTTGACCGATGATCCTCGAATCAATTGTCCAAATTTTCCTTTCTTACCATTAAGGTCATTAACTGTTTGGAAAGCAGGTGCTTTTCCCTCAAAATCGTAATTAGCACCAAACTCCATTGCCCAAATAGGAAACCGAGGAATTGAATCACCATGAGCAATAGTCTGATCAATAAAATCTTGCCAAACCTGCAATTGACAACGAGTTTCTTCCTTTAGTTTTACAATATTTGTATCGTTCTCATCTATTATCCTTTTTATATTACTCTCTTTATTTGAGATAGAAGGAAAAGAAAAACCACTTAATGAACGTCTATTCTTATCAACACAAACAATATAAATACGACGACGGTGTTGCGGAATTTGAAATTGATGTGGAGATAGAATAGCGTCCGTTACTTCGTAATCAATTTTTTCGAGTTCTCCCTTAATTGTATTCCATGTATTACCTTTATCATGGTTTTTTAGAGTTGCAACATTTTCAAGCAGTATGTATTGTGGACGATGATATTTTACAATGTCCAAAATATTGTAAAACAAATTACCACGAGATTTTTCGTCATTAAAACCTTGCCTTTTACCAGCCTGACTAAATGGTTGACATGGAAATCCTGCACACAGGATGTCGTGCGATGGAACACTATTTGGATTAATTTTTGTAATATCTCCAACAATAATTGGAGTCTCCGGAAAATTTATTTCATAGAGTTTACGTAAATCCTCTTTTATTTCGCTTGCAAAAACACACTCACAGCCAAGTTGAGACAAAGCTAAATGAAAACCACCAAGCCCAGCAAACAAATCTATGAATTTTAACTGTTGACCATTCTGTAATACATTAAATTTCATAGAACATCATAGTTTTGGTGATTGAACAAAGAAGCAACTGCAAAATGTCATTCTGCATTTTTATATATTTATAAAATATTAATATATCGATTTTTACCATTAGTCCCATTTATGAAGAATATATTACACCGAAATCTAATATATGAATTTGCAAAGCTACAAAATTAGCAGATAGCAGAGAAAAATATTAGTAATAAAATCTCTTTCATTAATCAATTTAAATTAGTCGTATAAATTAGAGAAAGACAGACTACAAACTATATATTCGACTTATTGACTAATTCTAAAATTTATAATATCTCATAATGACAAAAAAATACATTTATAACTTTACCTAAAAATTAAGGCGTATAAGTAAAATTAATCATTTGTCAAAATAGGAATTCCACAAAAACAAAAACGGTGAATCAAAGAACCTCCCTTCCATTCACCTCAAAAACTCATGATTTACAAAACTATCCCTCTTTCTGTGCTATCTTTTACCGCTGTCATCTCATAGTTGAAGAAATCCAACATTTGGTTGCACACTATATCCGATAAGGTATAAAATATTATTTAAAACAATAAAATATACCCATTAGGGTATATTTTATCAATGTTATATCAAATTTAGCATTTCACATTATGAATTATTATGACACGCACATTTGATTACACGCACGTCCGTGCGTCTCGAGAGGGTGAAAATCCCAGATGTATGGGTTATCCCCACAATTACGCATTACGCATTATGAATTACGAATTCCCAATCACCACACGATCGGATTTTTCCCGTGTTGTATCAGATATTCGTTAGCTTTGCTGAAATGGTGACAGCCGAAAAAGCCACGGTAGGCGGATAGTGGCGACGGATGTGGAGCCTTCAACACAAGATGTTTGGAGGTGTCGATCACCTGCCCTTTTCGCTGTGCCTGCGATCCCCATAACAAAAAGACGACATGCTCTCGCTTCGTAGAGATCAATTCCACCACTCTGTCTGTAAACTCCTCCCATCCTTTTCCCTGATGGCTCAACGGAGCCGCGCGTCGCACCGTCAACACATTGTTGAGCAACAACACGCCCTGCTTCGCCCATCGCTCCAACAATCCTGAATTGGGATATGGCACGTGCATGTCGTCGGTCACCTCTTTGAAGATGTTCTGCAGCGACGGTGGTATCTGCACCCCAGGCTGTACAGAAAACGCCAGTCCATGGGCCTGCCCCGGCTCATGATACGGATCCTGCCCAAGTATCACCACCTTCACGTCTCTGAATGGCGTCAAGTCGAACGCGGAGAAGATCTTGCCTCCGGGCGGATACACCTCCGTCTCCTGATACTCTTTTCTTATAAACGACGCAAGAAGTGAGAAATATGGTTTCTCAAACTCCTCCGCTAAAACTTCTTTCCACGATTGCTCTATTCTTACTTCCACAATTCGATTGGTTGATGGTTGATGATGTCTGGATTTCCCCACAATTATGCATTATGCATTTTATTACACACACGTCTGATTACACGCACGTCCGATTACACGCACGTCCGTGCGTCTCTACGAGGGATGCCCCACAATTATGCATTACGAATTATGCATTACGAATTATGCATTATGCATTATTAAAACGGTGCTGGTTCAGAACCCATGAATGCAGGCACAGACGTATCCACATTGACCGCATCATTGCCCTGCTCATAGCCGGGATTGATGTTGGATTGCACCTCCATATATTGATCCGTAGCGACGACGCCACCCGCATCGTAGTTGCAGAATTTCGTCTGCGCACCCATGAATCGAAGGATCACGTCGCCCACCGAACCATTACGGTGCTTGGCGATGATGATCTCGGCAAGTCCCGCGGCTGGAGTGGTATTGTCGGACATGTACTCCAGTTTATAATACTCCGGACGGTGGATGAACAACACCATATCGGCATCCTGCTCAATGGCTCCAGACTCACGCAAGTCGGACAACTGAGGTCGCTTATCCTGTTTGTCACGGCTCTCCACACTACGGTTCAACTGTGACAATGCGATGATCGGCACCATCAACTCCTTCGCCAACTGCTTCAACGAACGTGAGATCGTGCTGACCTCCTGCTCACGGCTTCCATAAGCCATACCGCTGGCGTTCATCAGCTGCAAGTAGTCGATGACGATGATCTTCACTCCCTTGTCTCGCACAAGACGTCTTGCCTTTGTGGCAAACTCAAACACTGAAAGGCTCGGAGTATCATCAAGATAGATCGGTTTCTGGGCAAGATAATCAAGGCCCTGGTTCATACGCTTCATCTCATCGATGGAAAGCTGTCCCTTCTTGATCTTCTCCGACGGGAGTTCAGTGACATTCACCAGCATACGAGTGGCAAGCTGGTCGTTGCTCATCTCAAGAGAGAACACGGCGACGGGAATGTCCTTGTCTGCGATGTTTCTTGCCATAGAAAGCACGAAAGCAGTCTTACCCATGGCAGGACGGGCAGCTATAATGATAAGGTCGGACTTCTGCCAACCGTTGGTCATATTGTCGAGGAGAGTGAAACCGCTTGGCACACCGCCGACACCCTCTTTATTGTTGGCTGCGGCATCAAAGTTCGCCTTCACGGTAGGGAGCACATCACTGATAGGAGTGAAATCCTTTTCAATATTATGCTGGGAAATATCGTAGAGCATAGCCTCGGCGGCCTGGATCAATTTGTCGACATCCTCATCCTCGTTGAATGCGCGACGCTGGATCTCTGTGGAATACTTGATCAGTTCCCTTTCAAGAGCCTTGGCAGCAAGAATTTTGGAATGCTCGTAGACGTTGGCTACGGAGATCACATTCTGAGTGTACTCGATAAGGACAGGCATTCCACCGATAGTGTCGAAAAGATCACGTTTTTTAAGTTCCTCCGACACAGTGAAAAGGTCGATCGACTGCTGTGTACTACCCAAGTAGGAGATAGTCTCGTAGACGAGAGCGTTCTTAGGCACATAGAAAGTCTCCTTCTTCAAGATCGTACAGATCTCAGAGAAGCAGCCAGGATTGGTCAAGATTGCGCCGATCACAGAGTTTTCGATCTCCGGTGCCTGAGGAGGCACAACACCACCCATGTCCCTGACCTCGATAACGTCAGGAGCTACACCCTTCTTTGATTTCTTTGCTGATTTAGTTTCGCCGATAGCCATTGTTAATAGTTCTCTTTTTTATTTCCGACTGCAAAGATAGACAATCTGAAGGCAAAAGCCACAGAAAGAAAACAAATGTTATTAGTAGTTTTTTCACAAGGTATGAACAATGGATGTAAAGACGTCGCATCGCGGCGTCTTTAGATGGACGTATCACCAATGACTGGCACATCCCCACAATTATGCATTATGAATTATGAATTATGAATTGAAACACCCCTATTCGTCGAGAATCAAACATATTCCTAATGCGTTTTCCAGTTTTGTAAGAGTCTCAAGAGACATATTCTCCTTACCCTTAAGAATCTTAGAGACATACTGCTGCGAACAATTCATGCGTTCAGCCAAAGCATTCTGAGTCAATCCCAACTGCTTCATCTGCAACAGAATCTTCACAGCAAGCCTTTGGGAATGACGTAGCCATGACCAATTGTCACGTCTCCACTCCGCTTCTTCTCTCCATGTTGAAGGCGTTTCACTCTGATGAGTTTCAAGGAAATCCAATGTCTTCTGTTTCATAAGGGAACTCCTTTCATTTATTTAATCTCTGATAAATAATCAATAAAACCATCGGCATCTGCAACACCTCCTTCAACAAGAAATCTCCTAACCGACTCCATTTTATTGAGTTCTGCCAAAGTATGTTCACGTTCCTGCATTGTGCGTGTCAATTTTATTGCACCACCAGTAATAATGTAACACCCAGGCTCCAATTTAATTGCATATATTCGAAGCCATGATGCATGTTGAGGACGATTCATAATTTTAGCTTTCTCCTTACTTAACAACATTTCACTTGTTCGACTGTTTTCCAACGGACGGAAAATCTGATCAAGGTCTGCATCTGGTGAAATATCAAGGATCAAGCACTGCATTCTATAGTTATCGTCAAGCGTATCATAGATGGCTTGATTAATGTCTGTAACCTTAAAATATGACATAAGGTCCGATATGTTCGCAAGGAAAAAATCAACCAACCATTCCGGATCACTCCATTGATCAAAAAGAGTGTGAAGAACATTGTCCTTAGCGTTATCATAACGAACAGCCCAAAGGGTCTCATTGTCAAGAATCTTATCAAATTTCATAGTACTATCACTAAACCGTTAAACATAATGCAAATTTAATAACATCATTTCAAAAATACAACTACCAGTTGTAAAAAAACACCAAAACATAAAATAGAACACATCCGACCCTATGTTAACGTGAGTTCGACGGATTGTAATCCGCGAATTCGCAATAACAAACAATCATAAAAAGAAATGCTTTTTCAACCTTATGATTGATTTCTTACCTCTTTTCTTCTCTGTTTACTTTGTGTCTCTGTGGT
The DNA here is from genome assembly GCA_016283095.1 of Paludibacteraceae bacterium. Classification (GTDB taxonomy): domain Bacteria; phylum Bacteroidota; class Bacteroidia; order Bacteroidales; family Paludibacteraceae; genus UBA1723. The sequence goes on from JAEEMG010000077.1 coordinate 47,144, forward strand.
TTTATTGAATTCTGTGTGCTCGCCTACGGCTCGCACTTTAGCAGGGGGGAGGAAGGGCGTTCCGCCCTTTGGAATCCTCATTTTCTCCTACTATGATATTTTCTATTTCATCGAATTGACGTTATATTGTGTCACACCTCCAATGTTGGCACGTCCCCACAATTATGCATTATGAATTATGAATTGTGAATTGTGAATTAATCATGACACGCGCATCGGATGGATATCCCCACACAATTACGCCGTCAGGCGTTTAATATTGGTAGCAAATATTAAGATGGATTTCCCCTCTTTACCCCTTTAGTGGTTATAGTTTATTGATGCGTGCAATTCAATCCCCCAAAGATAATGTTAACAGAAAACGCACCTATATAACAACTCTGTTGTTGGTGCTGGAAAATATGTCATAAATGACATTGAAAACAGCCTAACGAAGAAAACAAAACGAAAGAAATAGAGTTTTGATACACCCTTTCCTACAAAATGGATTCCCCAAATAAACAACCGTTCTCATAAATTAAGTTAAATCAGCAAGGCATTTGTAAAATGAGACAGGAAGAGAAAAGAAAAAACTTATACTTTTGCGATATACGGTATGTAGAAAACCTAATAAAAAAGATGAGTAAAGGAATAATTTTACACTATAGTTGCTTCATATTGGCAGCGATCCCACTATTGGGATTATTTTTAGCCATTTCAACTGATTTTGATGACCTTCTTCGTTTATGTATAGCCCCGGTTACGTACATATGTAATTATGGTCGTAGTTCATTAGGAGACGGTGGGTTAGGGATTTTTATTGAAATGTTTATAACAATTCCCTTGGAAATAATACTATGTATTTATTGTCTTTTCTATTGTCTTGTTGTCATTATCGAAAAAACGATAATAAAAATCAAGAGATTCATAAAAAAATAAAATTATGAGTATGAGCATTAAAGATTTTTTTGACCGTTGTTGCCTAATATTGGCCGCCATACCAATATTGGGATTTCTATTATACTATTTTTTCGATTATGACGAGCTGGCAAGTTTTTGTTTAGTTCCAAGAAGCTATTTAGCACACTATTATGGAGATGGAGCGTTAGAATTTTTGATAACCATTCCTATAGAAATATGTTTATGTATTTATTGTTTGATAGCATTCCGACATAAAATATTTGATGTCGAATTCTATAAAAGGAATAAAAAATGGTTTTTCGGAGCATTATTAGCATTTGCTATAATATTAATATTCAAAAATATAGTCGCATATCCTTCATCAAAAAAAACTACATTTATATATGACACAGAAAACACCCGTGTACAAATAAAAGAATTTAGCGACAAATCAATATTGACAGACACGACTACAGGTAGTCCAAAATCTTCTGTAAAATACATTCTATCAGGAGACACAATATTCGTTGCTGGAGCTGCAGAAATTGTAGAGGTAGGATGTCCAGAAACTAAATATTGCTATTATTTATTAGATTCTCTTGTTATAGAGGGGGATTACGTCAAATCACTTTCTCTAAATTGTTATGTTGAATATATAAGTGTTAAGTTGGATAAAAAATGATCCGAATTTCACCCTCAACAACATCATTCCAGTTCCACCTAAATCGGCGTATTAATCCGTAGTATCGGGTTCACACCCGACCCCATGTTGTGTCACACCGTTGGTGCTGGTATGTTCCCCCTCAATTATGCATTATGAATTACGAATTACGAATTAATCATGACACGCACGTCCATGCGTCTCTACGAGAGGGCATAATCACCAGATGTGTTGGCACGTACCCACAATTATGCATTATGCATTACGCATTATGAATTATGAATTAATCATGACACGCACGTCCGTGCGTCTCTACGTGAGGCAGGATCATTACAGATGTGTGGATATCCCCACAATTATGCATTATGAATTACGAATTATGAATTATAAAATTCACCCAACTTCCACCACCGTGATTCCTGCGCCACCGAAATCGACATGTTCATCTCGGAAACTCTTCACCTGTGGCACCGTCTTCAGATACTCACGTATCACCTGGCGGAGCACTCCTGTGCCTGTACCGTGCAGTATTCGCACTGTACCGGCATCCAGCATGATGGCATCCTCAATATAGTAGCTGACGGCTTGGATCGCCTCGTCGGCACGCATTCCACGCACATCGATCTGCTGTTTGAAATTTCTGGAACGTTCGTGGACAATGTCTGAATTGTTGGATGATACGATATTGAAACTGAATTTCTGTGTTTTCTGAGAGGCCTCCTGCGTCAACTGCAGATCCTTCAGTTTGACGGTAGTGCGGAGATTACCAAGTGCGACATCGACGCTGTTGCCCTTGATTTCCAACACCTTACCCTTCGCTCCACTGCTCTTTATCTTCACAGTGTCACCCACAGAGATCGGTTTCTCCTGCTTCTGTTGGGCTGGTGCCCCACTCTTCTGCTGGCTCTTGGCGTTGAGTTTCTCCACCTTCTTGGCGAAAGCGTCATTCTCGTCGCCGAACACCACCTCACTCTTATATTTGGTAAGATCCTCACGTGCCTGACGTGTGGCTTCCTTCTCTGCCTTAGCCTCCTTGATCAGTTTGATTGTACGCTCAATCTTAGCATTCGCACCGTCGAGCAACTCCTTCGACTTGGCTTTTGCGTCGCTGAGGATTCTCTTTCGCTCCGCATTGATATTGTTGACGTCGACGGTGAGTTTCTCCTCTAGTTCCTCAATATGCTTCTCCTTCTGGCGTATATTCTGACGTTTGTTTTCCCAATAGCGTTTGTCACGCACGATATCCTGGAGATACTTCTCCATATTCACATAGTCATTGCCGACGATCTCTGTGGCACGCGCGATCACGCTCTCTGGCAAACCGATTTTTCTTGCGATCTCAAGGGCGAACGAACTTCCCGGATTTCCTATCTCAAGACGGAATAGCGGACGCATCTCGTGGCGGTCGTAGAGCATCGCACCGTTGACAATACCATCTGTATCTGTGGCAAACTGCTTAAGATTGGTGAAATGGGTAGTGATGACACCAAACGATTTCTGACGGTTGAAATGGTCGAGCAACGCTTCCGCGATAGCACCTCCGATTCGTGGCTCCGTGCCGCCTCCAAACTCATCTATGAGCAGAATCGTCTTTCCATTACATTTTTTCGCAAACTCCTTCATGTAAGATAGATGCGAACTGTAGGTACTCAAATCGTTCTCAATGCTCTGCTCATCACCGATGTTGATCAGGATATCGTTGAAGATTCCCACCTCACTGTCAGCATGCATCGGCACAAGCATTCCGCATTGAGCCATATACTGGATCAATCCGACGCTCTTCAAGCAGACGCTCTTGCCTCCCGCGTTAGGTCCGGAAATAAGCAATATTCGGTTATTCTTGTCAAGACGGATGTCGAGCGGAACAATCTCCTTGCCCGACGCCTGATGCGATAGGAAAAGTAACGGGTGGATGGCATCACGCCAGTCTATCACCTGCTCGTTACGCAATTTTGGCATCACACTGTTTGTCTTCAACGCAAACTGTGCTTTTGCTCTTGTGAAATCCACAACAGACAGATAATCAACTGAAAACAGCAGCTCATCCGTACGTGGACGCAATATCTCAGTGGTGAACTCTGTGAGGATTCTCACGATCTCACGCTGCTCCTCAGCCTCCAGTTCACGCAATTTATTGTTAGCCTCAACAATCACCTCCGGTTCGATGAACACCGTCTTACCAGTGGCAGACTCGTCGTGGACAATACCACGCAGTTTCTTCTTGAAAAACGGAGAGATAGGAATCACCAGACGGCCGTCACGCACAGCTGGTGACGTACCCTTCTCAACAATTCCGTCTTCCACAGCCTTACGGAGGATCGACGACATATTTCTAGAGATGCTTCCCTCTGTGGCTGATTTCTCACGACGTATCTCACCGAGTTTTGAGGACGCGGTGTCTTTTATCTGACCGTATTTATCAAGGATTCTTGAGATGGCACGCAGAATATCGGGAAATGTAAAGACATCTCTCGACAACTCCTGCAGATAATAGTAAGTGCCCTCCTCTTTGCTGGAAAAAAAACTGACGATGCTGCCGATGGCTTCGACAACACGACACAAGTCGAACAGTTCAGCCGGCTCTATATAGGTGCCGACCACTTTGATTCTTTGGATAGCCTCCCTGACATCATAGAAACCGTCGGTAGGGAAATCCTCTTCCTGAAGGATGCGGACAAACTCGTTGGTACGGTTTGCCTCCTCCAAAATAGTATCAAAATTGGTAAGGAACGACATCTGGTCGCACTTCTCCTTACCCAAATCAGACAAGCATTCCGACTTCACCAAGTCGCGAATCTTGCCGAATGAAAGTTTTGCTTCTGTCATCTGTTGACGGTGATCAAGCTGATAAACTCCTCTCTTGTCTTAGCTGTCTCGAAAGCGCCTGTGAAATCAGACGTTGTAGTGACAGAGTGCATCTTCTGCACACCTCGCATCTGCATACACATGTGCTGAGCCTCAATCACAACCATCACGCCAAGAGGCTGCAACGTCTCCTGAATACAATCCTTGATCTGAGTTGTGAGACGCTCCTGAATCTGAAGTCGACGCGATAGGATCTCCACCACACGCGCGATCTTGCTCAATCCTGTTATCTTGCCATTCGGAATGTAGGCGACGTGAGCCTTGCCGAAGAATGGAAGCATGTGGTGCTCACAAAGAGAATAGAAATCGATGTCTCTCACAATCACCATCTGACTGTAATCCTCCTCAAACATCGCACTCTTCAAGACATCACACGGATCGATCTTGTAACCGTAAGTCATAAACTGCATTGCCTTAGCCACTCTCTCTGGCGTCTTCAGCAATCCCTCACGGTCGGCATCCTCACCTAAAAGCTCAAGCTCCTGTCTTACAAGAGGAGCCAGTTGAGCTGTAAGTTTCTTATCGGGATACTTAGCGATATCCCATGGTTTTATTTCTAAATCTTCGTTCATTTACTTCTTTGCCTGAAAACTCTTTGCGGCAGCCTGGAACTTCTGCAAATACATATCGATTTCCTGGTTTGCCTTAGATGTGAAACAGTAATACTTGCCTGATGTGAACACCACCATAGCGTATGATTTCGACTTCACAGCTCCGTTCTCTGTCTCTGTGATGAAATACTCGTAACCTGGCAATCCATTGACCTCAACAGCATTCTGAGATGTGATAGTCTCATGGTCTGAAACCAATGCCTTCACCACCTCAGTGGCAAACATCTTCTGCTCTTTAGGTTTAACAGCGTCCTCGTTCATCAACACCTTGAAATAAACCAAACGACCTGTAGCCTGCTCTTTTGCGAAATCGCCAGACTCACAGAATGCCACAAGAGTAGAACCCTCTGGCTGAGCGCGGAATCCCTGGTTAGCGATGCTGTAAAGTGAATTTTCAAAAATCGGATTGTCTGCCATTTCAGCAGGATCAACATACACTACCGACAAAAGAGCCTCCTTTGTCTTCTCGATCTCAGCCAAATCGTCCACTGGCGACGATGCTGTGATCATCACCGATCCGTTATCCTCTGGCACAACAAGAGTTGTGAAGAGACGGCCGTTCTCTGTCTTGCTCACCAAATAGTGCTCAGTGTCGTTGATGTAGACAGACTCATTTGTCTGGTAACCAGCCACGAAATTCTGGAAAGTCACCTTCAACAGTTCATTCTCGCTAGACGCGTCAAGAATCATATTTAGGTGAGAGATAGAAATACCTGATTTCTTCTCTGGATTTCTGAATGCAGTTCCATTATCTGTCAGTTCGTATCCTGCTGGTGGAACGATAGCATACGAATAGTTGTCAAACTTCTTGTGCTCAGCAGTACGCTCGTTGCTTTTTTCAATCTTTGCCGATGCAGAAAACAATGTTGCAACAGCAGCTGCAAGTGTAATAAATTTCTTCATTTTTTACGCCCTTTTTATTTTTTATCCTTTTTCACTTCAGTTTTGGTTGTAGTTGCAGGAGCCGAGGCGGAAGGATCAGCTTCCAAAGAGATGTCTCTCACCTCATCATCCTTGACGATCAGGATCTCCGAGCTCAACTCAGGGAAATCCTCACGCAATTTCTTTGCCATCACAAGAGCGTCGGCGTGAGTGCGGTAGTCACCCACACGGAGTTTCCAGAATGGAGATGAGAAACTGATATAAGTTGTAAGATCCTCGTATTTCTCTTTTAGTTTCTTCTCTCTTGCGTAAGCCTCATCCTTTGACTTCTTCTGATTGTTGTCCATGTACACCTGGATTCTGTAGCCAGAGAAAGTGATGTATTTTTTTGAGTCACCCTCCTTGATCTTTCTGTTTACCAAAAGGTTGACTTTCGGGTTCTGCTGTATTTTCACAGTGCCATAACCTGGCTTAGTCTTAGCCAAGTCTTTGAAAATATCCTCACGTTTTCCTTTCTGCGACTGTGCCGACACAGCAAAAAACAGCATAGTCAACAATATAGTCAAAACAAATTTTATTCTGCTCATAATCTACAAGTTCAATATACGGTGCAAAGTTATAAAAAATATTGTATTTCAGCACTATTTTGCACAAACCATCTTTTGAATGGATGATGCCCGAATAAAACAAAAAGAGACGCGAAAATTCGCGTCTCCTTAAATTTCAAATTGATAAACAATTATTTCTTCTTTGCAGTACCATTCTCCTGATCACGAGCAGCTTTAGCGGCACGTGCCTCAGCAGCTTTCTTCTTCATTTCCTGCTGCTTACGGTAAGAGTCTGAGTTATCACGACCGATAGTCTTGATCACAACGATTGTATCCAATGTTGGATCGTACTTCTCAACGTGCATTGTATACTCGTATCCATTCTCATAGAAGAAGTTACGGAATCCTCCACAGAATGGCTCCCATTGAGTCTTATCCTTACGGCTGTAACCGCGACGGATCTGATAACAACGCTGGTTGTCTTCTGTAAGAACCTTTTCCGCACTCACCTTCATAAATTCCTGTGAGTTGATACCAGAAATAGAGCAAAGGCATGTCAAAGCAGCCATTATTATCTTTTTCATATCCAAAATCCTTTTTAATTTTTCAAATAACAAAAGTAAAACATTTAGTTTGCTGACAAAAAAAATCAGCCTATATTTTACCTATTTTGGTTAATTATTGTTTCCAAAATCAAAATTAGGTGTTCCGCAACATATTTTTAGTGTTGCACCGTCTTCTCAATCTCAGTGAAATATTTTCTCACCACATTCCAATCATAATAGTTGCCAGACACTGGCGAGATTGATGCCGGAAGTTTTACCTCACGCTCATTCACAAGGAACTTGACCAAATACTGGCTTCCTGAGACATTCGGATTATTCTTACGGTAGAACACCATCTGAAAGTTTCCTGCCATCGAAACAATTGAGAAATCCTGCCAATTGTTGTGAAGCAACTCCAAATCAGTGTATGTCTCTCCCAATCCGTCAAGGTTGAGAAGAGCGACAAGTGGCAACAAACCGATATCGTGGCCGAAACGTAGATTAGCGGCCAAACCATTTCCGGCAATAGCAGCGTCGGCCTCCTCTCTGATTTTCTCAATCAGATACACACTTGAGTTCTTTCCCTCTCCACCTTTATGCGGACCTTTTGCGTAGCCCATATACCAGTAAAGGTTCTGATTCTGCCACTGTTTAGCCAACTCGCTGACAGTAAACACCTTAGTCAAAGAGCAAGTACGTTCATCCAAATTTTCCACGTCTACTCCCTGCAAAGCCACAAGCATATAATAAAGATTGCTTATAAACCTATCTTTATTCACATACTTCTTTACAACATTCTTGTTGGAAAAAATTCTGTAGAGCACATCATCACTAAGTTCACGTTTCTTATAGAAAGCATCCAATTCCGCCTTGTTGTCAGAAAACTCGTTCACCACATTTCCATGACATAGGAACACCTGGTATTTGTCACTTGCGTCATTGACAATGTCAAGCTTAGGATTTGTTTTTGTCAATTCCTGACAAAAAGCATTCATACTCAACACGCAACGCACAACCATTGTACTTTTCGCATCGATCTTCTTATTATCTCCTGCGAAGACGGCAGGGAAATTCTTCATCATTCGGCTTGCTATTCCACGATGCTGCTCACGGCCAAGAGGAGTAAGATCACCCGCGCGCTTGTCGGCATTGTCACGCACCTTCTTCATCTCCTCCAACAACTGCTGGCCCAATGGAGTAAGTCCAGACTCGGCAGCAGCCTTCTCCAACGCCTCAGTCACATATCTATAGTCGTCCAGACTATAATGATAGCGTGAACCATGACGGCCATAATGGCTGATATAGAAAGGAGTGTAACCTTCAGGATCAGCAGAAAGTTTAGGATAATCATAGACTCCTGTCTGCAACTTGTTAACGCCTTTTACGCTGGCATCATAAGCTGTATAGTTTGAACTAAAGAAATCCGGTTGAGATTCCAATTGGGCATTTGTGACAGTTGCATACAAACTATGAGAAATAAAAAATGCAACCGACGATGTTAAAAATAGTTTTAGTGCACTCATATTAACAAACGATATTCATTTTTGGCATTTATGCAAAGATACGAAACACAATGAGAAATGCGAATTTTTTTGTTGTAAAGATTCGACAACGAATAAAAAAGGGGCGAACTCACGTTTGCCCCTCTTCTAATATAATATAAATTATCTTGATTACTCTACAGTAACACTCTTTGCAAGGTTACGTGGCTGATCCACATCACAACCCTTAGCCACAGCGATGTGGTAAGACAAAAGCTGCAATGGAATTGTTGCCAAGATTGGAACCAAGCACTCCACAGTATCTGGAATCACAATTGAGTAGTCTGCGATCTTGCTTGCAACCTCGTCTCCCTCAGTCACAATTGCGATAACCTTACCCTTACGAGACTTGATTTCCTGGATGTTGCTGACAACCTTCTCATACGTAGGAGAATTTGTAGCGATAACGACCACTGGCATCTCTGCGTTAATCAATGCGATAGGACCGTGCTTCATCTCAGCAGCAGGATAACCCTCTGCATGGATATATGAAATCTCTTTCAACTTCAAAGCACCCTCCAACGCTACAGGGAAGTTGTAGCCACGGCCAAGATAGATGAAGTTTGACGCATAAGTAAAGATTCTTGAGAAATCTTTGATCTTATCGTTCTGAGCCAAAATAGACTCAATCTTAGTTGGCAATGTGAACATCTCCTCCAACACGTGGCGGTAGAATCCATTATCAATTGTATTCTTCTCTTTTGCAAGAGACAACGCCAACATAATCAAAATCTGAACCTGAGCAGTGAATGCCTTTGTCGACGCTACTCCGATCTCCGGACCTACGTGAGTGTAGCAACCTGCGCCAGTCATTCTCGCGATACTACTTCCTACAACGTTACAGATACCGAATAGAAGAGCACCGTTTTCCTTCGCCAACTCTAGAGCTGCCAATGTGTCGGCAGTCTCACCTGACTGAGAGATTGCGATCACAACGTCACTTGCGTTAATGACAGGCTTACGATATCTGAACTCTGAAGAGTATTCTACCTCTACAGGGATTTTAGCGAACTCCTCGATTGCATATTTACCGATCAAAGCAGCATGCCAACTTGTACCACATGCAGTGATGATGATACGGCTTGCCTTCATGAATCGTTCCTTATTGTCAATGAAACCACAAAGAGCGATATTGTCCATATCCACATTGATACGTCCGCTGGTTGCCTCCATCACGGTACGAGTCTGCTCGAAAATCTCCTTAAGCATGTAGTGCTCATAGTCGCCCTTCTCCAACTCAGACAAGTTCAACTCAAGTTCCTGGATTTTTGGAGTTTTCTCAACATTAGAGATAGTAAGCACCTTTAGTGCCTTACCCTTTGTAAGGATAGCGATTTCCTCATCAGCCAAGTAAACAACCTTGTTTGTATACTCGATGATTGGTGTCGCATCAGAAGCCAAGAAATACTCATCGTTTCCGATACCTACAACAAGAGGGCTACTCTTTCTTGCAGCGATGATAGTCTCAGGATGACCCTTCTCGATAACAGCGATCGCATAGGCACCAACCACCTGGCTCAATGCCAACTGCACTGCAGTGCAAAGGTCACAGTTATTCTCTTTCTTGACAAACTCGATAAGCTGTACAAGAACCTCTGTATCTGTTGTACTTCTGAAAGTATAACCCTTAGAAATCAAAGTTTCCTTGATGATAGCATAATTCTCAATGATACCATTATGGATTAACGCGAGATTCTCGCTCTGTGAATAGTGAGGGTGAGCGTTGCAGTCGTTTGGCTCTCCGTGAGTCGCCCAACGTGTATGTGCGATACCGATGTTTCCGCTCAAATCCTTATCTCTTGCATATGCCTCCAAATCAGAAACCTTTCCTTTCGATTTGTAAACATTTAGTCCTCCTTTGTCGTCTATCATAGCGACACCTGCGCTATCGTATCCTCTATACTCAAGACGATGTAGACCCTTAATCAATATAGGGTATGCTTGTTTAGTTCCAATATAACCAACTATTCCGCACATAAACTTCCAAATTTCTTAATTTTTTTGCAAATTTATACATTAAATATTAAAATGCAAATGTAAAAACAAAATTCAAACTTACCGTTTTCTTAAATAATGTTAACTATACTCAATTCTCAAATAACAGACAAGTACCCCAGTGATGCTATATTAAATTGAGTCTTGAAAATAAAGTTGAATTGCATATATTTGCAAATTCACCAATCAGCAGTCGAGTCCACGGGAAAACGCTTCCTGCAACAACATTGTTTTGATTTTCGTGTTTGGCAGGATTTTCCTAAAAGGGAACAACAAAGAGACTGCAATATTCAAAGGGAATCTGTATCGCATATTCATCTTGCAATATGCCTTTCTGAAATTGAACTGCTCAATCAAAAATGGCTGGATATTTGAATGTAGAGTGACGCTTCTCCATCCAGCATTCACGTATGACAATTTACGCTCAGCCAAATAATGCTGATTCATAGTGAAGAACAAGCCATAAGACGGATATGTACTGTCAAGGAATGCGGCGTCAACTTTCACTGTCTCATATTCACACATATTCTCAAAAACATGAGTGATAGACCATGCGACAGGAGCATTGTCCTCGATACGAAACATTATCCAAGCATCATAATCATCGTTTTCCGCCACCATACGGAAACGAGCCTCTAAATTCTCCTTCGTGTCAGGATGACATTTCCCCCTATACTTGGCAAATGCATTATAATAGATGTCCGCTCCATAACGAAGCATCTCATCCAAAGTAGCTTTGCGTATCTCATACGTCTTCAAAGCTTTTCTAACCTTGGTTCTAACCTTCTTCGACAGTTCCTCCATATCACCAAACTGATCTTTGATGACAGCGTAAAAACTGGTCTCTGATGGAGAATCAAAATCATAAATTTCTCGAATCGCCCACCCTCCCCGCTTGAAAAGGGCTTTACATTCTTCATCAGTTAATTTTGAAGTATTGTGTGGCGCATGTTCCGACACCCAAACTTCTTTGTAAATTTTACTCACTTTTTAGGTAAATTTAATTTCTTTCTAAATATGTGTTTATGTAAATACAAGTTCTATAATCTTGACATCGCCTCCTCCACATCTGTTTTCTCGGAAAAACCGGAAAACCTCACATAGCCTTCACCACCCGGACAGAATCCGACTCCTGGTGTGCAGACTATTGATTTTTCATAGAGCATCTGCTCAAAGAATCTCCATGAAGTCACTCCTTCTGGGGTTTTTACCCATAAGTATGGGGAGTTGTCTCCGCCAGCCACCGTCAATCCGATAGATTGAAGTTTTTCCTTGATCATCATAGCGTTTGTCATGTAATAATCGGCGATCTGGCGCATCTGTTTCTGTCCTTCGCTCGTATAGATAGCTTCGGCGGCGCACAATCCCAAATATGGGATTCCTGAGAATTTTGAGGTCTGTCGACGTCGGCACAATTGATTGAGTGACATTGACTTTCCCATCTCCGTATAGGCCACCACATCACTCGGGATAATTGTGAATCCGAAATTGGTGCCGGTATATCCCGTCGTCTTTGAGAAACTTCTCAATTCGATTGCGACTTTCTGAGCTCCTTTGATCTCATATATCGAGCGTGGCACTTTTTTCTGTCGCACATAATGTGAATGCGACGCATCGTAGATGATGAGAGTATGGGTGTCGTTGGCATACTTGACCCATTTCTTCAATTCATCAGTAGTAAGGGTTGTGCCTGTAGGATTGTTTGGCAAACTCAAATAGACGACATCCAAACGTTCCTTAGGAATCGACGGCACAAAATTGTTTTCCGCATTACATGGCAAATAGACGAGATTGCTCCATCTTCCATCATCCATCTTCATACCTGCTCGCCCACTCATCACCGTATTATATATGAATGCCGGATACGACGGGTCGAACACTCCTATTATATTATCCCTGCTCAACAAATCCAACACATCAGCAGCAGCGTTGCGAGGGTCATCATTGATGAATATATCATCAACAGAAAGTTTTATTCCAAGGCTTTCATAATCAGTCTTAAGGATTCGCGTCTCCAACGCTTTCAATCGTTCAGGGATATCAGTCGACTTTGTCGCATGAGACGAAGCCATCATCTCCAAGTTTTTGTGGAACGAATCGACATACTCACCTTGAAGGATATGGTTGGAATCTCCTGCGTCAAGATGAATAACTTTCGAGCCTGGACGAGTTATTTTAAAAATGTTTACTTTACGGTGAATCTCCGTGAAAAGATAATTTTCAGGAAGTTTCAAATAATCTTCGTTAAGTAATGCCATCTGTCTATATCTAAAAAAGGAGATGTAAATGACTTCATCTCCTTCATGTTATACTATTTTTGTGAAAGTGGACGTATATCCTTGATCATCAGCTGCGTGTTCGAGCTTCCATTGAAGTTGTTTTCCTCGATCGTGTAGCAAATATCAACTGGATTGAAAGCCTTGATATAGTCGTTGTACTCCGACAATCCGAAGGCTATACCATTCATGATGCACTCACTCTGGGAATCCACCAACTCAAGTTTCAAATGTTCCTTCTCCTTTCCTACCACACGGCTTGTACCATAATCCAGCACTTTACGAGTGGCAAAGACAGGTTTCATATTCTCTGGACCAAATGGGCTGAACTGTTTTAGCAGACGCACAAACTTAGGCGTTATCTCTTTGAAATCGATGAACGCATCTATATACTGCTGTGGTTTCTGCTGTTCAGTAGTGATGTTCTCAGTGACATACTGCTCCATTCGTCTGCGGAATTCCGGTACATTCTCCGGCTTCATACGCAATCCGACAGCATACATGTGACCTCCAAAATTTTCAAGCAGATCACTGCAGTTTTCAATTGCCTTATATAAGTCGAAACCAGACACTGAACGTCCTGAACCGGTCGCAAGATTATTTTCCTGCGAATAAGTCAACACAATTGTCGGTTTATAATGTAGTTCTGTCAAACGAGAAGCCACGATTCCGATAACTCCCTGATTCCAATTTGGATTATAAATAACAATCGAGTTGCTGCTGTCAAGCTCCTCCTTCCTGTCTTCAAGCTGGGCGATAGCCTCATCCGTCACGCTCTTGTCAAGATCTTTTCTCTGCTGGTTGTATTTGTCAATACAGTCACTCTTCTCACGTGCGAATGTCAACTCTTTGGATATCAAAAGTTCTACAGCTTCGGAAGCCGTCTTAATTCGTCCAGATGCATTCAGACGTGGACCTATCTTGAATACGATATCAGATATCGTAATCTCCTTGCCTGTCAAGCCACACACGTCGATGATACATTTCAAACCAAGGCTTGGATTGGAATTAAGTTGTTTCAATCCATAATAAGCCAAGATTCTGTTTTCTCCGATGATCGGCACAATATCAGAAGCGATACTTACAGCAGTAAGATCAAACAGATCAGTAAGTGTATCAGGCGAGATTCCATTGTTCAACGCAAAAGCCTGCATCAGTTTGAAACCTACACCACATGCAGACAGGTTGGAATCCGGATATGTTGAATCCGAACGTTTAGGGTCGAGCACCGCGATAGCGTCAGGCAGATTGTCGTCTGGAGTATGATGGTCGCAGATGATAAAATCAATACCCTTCTCCTTAGCGTAGTTCACTTTGTCGACAGCCTTGATTCCACAGTCGAGAGCAATGATCAGTTTCACATTAGTCTCTGCGGCGTAGTCAATGCCTAAGTATGAGATTCCACTTCCTTCGACATATCTGTCTGGAATATAAAAATCGACATACGAATAGTTGAACTTCAAGTATTTGTAGACAAGGGCGACGGCAGTAATTCCGTCTACATCATAATCTCCATATATAAGGATACGTTCCTTCTTGCCCATCGCTTGGTTCAGACGATCCACCGCCTTATCCATATCATTCATAAGGAACGGATCATGAAGGTCTTCAATACGTGGGCGGAAGAACTTTTTGGCAGCCTCCACCGTCGTGATGCCACGACGCACAAGAAGTTGACAAAGGATCGAACTGATGCCCAGTTCCTCCGACATCAGATCCCTCTGTTTATTTTGCTCTTCGGTAAGAGAAGTATACACCCAATTTGCTGCCATATCACTATCTTTATTATTACATAAGAATGTAGACGAACGGAATCGACATTCTACCGCAATTAACCTTTATATTCTGTAAAATTATAAAAAAAGATGGGAAAAGAATATCATATCAACACAAAAAAACTCTCTAAACATAAAAAAAGGGAGAAACGGGGAGACTGATTGGAAAAATAGTTGTAAATTTGTTGTTCTCAAAATTCCGTCGTTTTTTGAGAAACCGAAGGTGAAAATAAAACTAAAGAAATGCATAATTTACAACATAGGTTTCAACAATTTTTGGTTTGGAGAGAGCATGCTATTTCGGCGAGATACTTCACAATGATATTAAGTGTTTTCGTCGGATTGTTTTGTGCTTTGGCCGCCCATGTATTGAAAAGCATCATTGAATATCTACATGAAGTAGCAAAGAATGCGGTGGAGGCAAGCGATGTCAACTACCTTTTCTTCGTAATGCCAATCGTTGGAATTTTTCTTGCAAGCACATTTGTCCGTTACATAGTGAAGGATGACATCAGCCACGGAGTGACAAAAATCCTGTATGCCATCTCACAAAGAAAAGCTGTAATCAAAGCCCACAACATGTGGTCGTCTCTGGTTGCCAGTTCTCTGACCATCGGATTCGGTGGATCAGTCGGAGCCGAGGCCCCAATCGTACTTACGGGTTCCGCCATCGGTTCCAACCTTGGCAAGGCGTTCAAGATGGACAGAAAGACTTTGATGCTTCTTGTTGGATGTGGAGCTTCTGCGGCAGTGGCAGGAATCTTTAAGGCTCCGATCACAGGAGTACTGTTCACATTGGAAGTTTTGCTGCTCGACCTTACCATGTCTACCATCATTCCTCTGTTGATCTCATCAATCACAGCAAGTGTGGTGACCTACTTCCTTTCCGGATCGGAGTTCATGTTCGGTTTCACCATCAACGACCCGTTCACTCCGTCAAGAACACCATTTTATATCGTCCTTGGTGTGTTGTGTGGATTCATCTCATTATACTTCACACGCGGAATGACAAAATTGGAAGCAAGTTTCGGTACCGTACAATCGCCAACCCACAAGATGGTAATCGGAGGTATAATGCTTAGCGTGTTGATTTTCCTTCTTCCTCCGCTTTATGGTGAAGGTTATACCACTATCACTGCCCTGCTCGATAACGACGCAGTGAGAGTGACAGAAAACAGTGCATTCTATCAGTTCAGAGACCATTTCTGGATGCTTTTCCTATTCCTTGGACTGCTTGTGATGCTCAAGATATTCGCATCAGCAGCCACGAACTGTGCCGGAGGAACCGGAGGAATCTTCGCCCCAAGTCTGTTTGTGGGCTGTATAACAGGATATCTGATGGCAATGTTAGTAAACTACACCCAATGGGTTCGTATACCTGAGAAAAATTTTGCGTTGGCAGGAATGGCAGGTGTGATGGCAGGTGTGATGCACGCGCCTCTTACAGGAACATTCCTTATCGCCGAGTTGACGGGAGGATACGGACTCTTCGTGAGCCTGATGATCACTGCTACTGTGGCATACATGACCATCATCGCATTTGAGCCTCACAGTCTGTATGCGCAACGTCTTGCTCTGAAAGGAGAGCTTCTTACCCATCATAAAGACAAGACCGTGCTTACCCTTCTAAAAATGGATGACGTGATTGAACGAGACTTACAGAAATTGCGTCCGGAAATGTATCTTGAAGAGCTGGTGAAGGTAATTTCACGCACAAAGCGAAACATCTATCCCGTCTTAAATAAAAAAGGACAACTAATCGGAATCATCACTCTTGATGAGATCCGCAACGTAATGTTCCGTCCTGAACTATATACAAAATTCCAGGTGAGCGACCTTATGACAGCTCCTCCAGCAATCCTTTCAATACACGATTCCATGGAATCCGTAATGAAGAAATTCGAAGACACTCAAGCATGGAATCTTCCTGTGGTTGAGAACAACACTTACGTAGGATTCGTGTCGAAAGCTAAGATATTCAACGAATACCGTAATATCATTGTTCAGCTTTCTGAGGAATAAAAGCAACAGAATCACGATATGGCAAACGATATCAACAACGACATATTTCACCGCGTCAACCTTGTGTTGGGTGAGGATTTTGTAAAGAAAGCAGGCGAACTGAAAGTTATTGTGCTAGGGCTTGGAGGCGTTGGAAGCTGGTGCGCAGAGAGTCTGTTCCGCACAGGGTTCACCAACATGACAATTGTCGACTGCGACACAGTGAACGCGACAAACATCAACCGTCAGATGCCAGCACTTTCCACTACAATCGGAAAGAAGAAGACTGAAGTGGTGAAGGAACGTCTGTTGTCGATCAACAAAGATGCCAATGTGACAGTCATAGACAAAGCTTATACACAGGCAGACCAAGCCGAGTTCCACCTTGCCGATTACGACATCATCATAGACGCGATAGACAGTCTGACAAACAAAGCAGCGTTGATTTTGGAAGCATCATCGTATGACAATAAAATATTCGTATCTTCTATGGGAGCAGCGTCGAAAATAGACGCCACACAAATATCAATAGCGGAATTTTGGAAGGTGATGGGATGTCCGTTGGCTGCTGCTATCCGCAAAAGATTCAAGAAATTCAAGACAATGCCTAAGCATAAATTCAAATGCATCTACTCACCTGAAATCCCATACCGTCGAGACGAGTACCTGACAGAGGAGGACAAATCTTCAGCGAAACAGGTGAACGGATCTCTCATTCACATCACTGGAATATTCGGTTTTATGATTACGAATGTCGTGGTGAATGAAGTGATGAAGAGACTAAATGCGGAATAAATGCGACCAGAATCTATCTGAATAACCATAATCACTCATAATTATGAAAAAAATTTTTCTCCGTTTGTTGCCCTTAACGGGATTTTTTCTTGTGGCTTGCAATTCGTCAAACCAAACACAGGCACCAGAAAACGGACCAACAGAAGAGCATCGGAATTACACCTCAGAATTTTTCCAAGACAACGATTATGATTCCTATACTGAATACGAGGAAACATATGAAGACGGGAATAATGAAACATCAGATAATGATGTCGCTGGTTTTGATTTTCTCACAAAACTATTCTATTATGGGAAAGATGTAGAGGAATCAGAGAAGGAAGAGTTAAATGATTTAGCGGACAAGTTCATAAAAGAAGAATTCCAGAGAAGCCAATATCTGATAACCAATAATTCCGCAGGGTATTTCAGAATAAACGGTATAGTATCAGAGATCAACAACAAATACTACCAGCTAGGCTACCATGTAGGCGGAATCAATATGGTAGACGCAGCAACGGTGGCCGGTAGTTTCTTAGACGAAAACTACGGTGTTGACGAGAAGATAGAAGGTTGTATGATGCCATATCCCGACGAGAATGCGATAATTGCATTTGAGAACAAATACTACAGACCTGACGAAGACAGCAATCCTTCAGACGAAGAACTAAAAAGAATACGAACATCTACCATATCCAGTGTGAAAACTCAGACTCTTGGTATTATAAAGACTCTATTGACGCTATCGTCATACGTTCCGAACTATTCAAGACGAAAGAAGGCATTGGCGTCGGTTCTACATTCGAAGAACTTAAAGAGGCTTATGGAGATTTGCTTTTGCACATTGGTTGGATAGAGAGTGATGAAAGAGTCCAGGTTAGAGCAACCCAATACCCAATGGTAAGGTTTATCTTTATGGAGGAAGATGTCACAGACTTTGCTCCAGACAAGGGGGAAGATGACGCTGAATATAGAGAGAGCGGGTTTAATGGATGCAGGAAAGAGGACGGATCTGGTTTAAAACCAAACTCTAAAATCTGGAGAATCATCATCGATCCTCATTTTGTAACATGTCCAGAATGTTTATAGAAACAAAATGAAATATATCCAGTGAGACACGGCACTGCTGCGTCTCATTTTTTTCTGTCTGTTGAGTCATTACCA
>JAEEMG010000078.1 GCA_016283095.1 Paludibacteraceae bacterium
CTGGGCATGTGCCTGTGCACACACCTTCAAAATCGCATTTTGCAGGTGTGTAGACGATGCCGTTAGCATCTGCCACTTGTTTTCGTATGGCCTTTAATGTTTCGCAGGTGATTTTGCTTTTGTCCATAGTTTGCTGTATTTCAATGATTCGTAAAAATAGAGAATCGTTGGCTATAAAACAAAAAGAGACGCAAGAATTTGCGTCTCTAAATTATGCATTATGAATTATGCATTATGAATTATGTATTGTGAATTACATATTCATACCACCGTCTACCTGGATAACCTGGCCAGAAACGTAGCTTGAAAGGTCTGAAGCAAGGAATGTTGCAACGTCTGCAATATCCTCAGGCTTTCCTCCGCGACGCAAAGGAATCTTCTTAACCCACTCCTCACGAACTTCGTCCTTCAATGCAGCTGTCATGGCAGTCTCGATGAATCCTGGTGCGATAGCGTTTGCACGGATACCCTTTGAACCCATCTCCTGAGCTACACTCTTAGCCAATGCGATCATACCAGCCTTTGATGCTGAGTAGTTTGCCTGACCTGCGTTACCATGTACACCTACTACAGATGCCATGTTGATGATTGAACCACCACGCTGACGCATCATGATTGGAACAAGTGCGTGTGTGAAGTTGAACGCTGACTTCAAGTTTACGCCGATGACAGCATCCCACTGCTGCTCTGTCATTCTTAGCATTAGACCGTCCTTTGTGATACCTGCGTTGTTAACCAAGATATCGATATGTCCGAACTCTTCCTTAATAGACTCAACTACAGTGTGTGTCTCGTCGAAGTTAGCGGCGTTTGAAGCATAAGCTTTTACCTTTACTCCAAGTGCGGCGATCTCTTTCTCTGTCTGCTGAGCATCCTCGTTGATAACCAAGTCTGTGAATGCAATGTCTGCACCTTCGCTCGCAAACTTAAGTGCGATAGCCTTACCGATTCCTCTTGCAGCTCCTGTGATAAGAGCCACTTTTCCTTCTAGTAACTTCATATAAATATTTTTTGATTCCGTATCAAGCGTCCGTTTTTAGTTTCAGACTCTTAATACATATTTTATTTCTGTTTTAGTTTTGACTGATTTTATTCTTTCTCTCAGAAACAGTCGTTCTTATAATGTCACGTATTCCTTCGCTTTGAAATTGTCTTCAAATGTCCAGACGTGGGCTTTGCCATGCTGCATACGGAACACCTGTATGAAATCGATGACTGCCTGCTCTCCCTGTTCTGCGATCCATCCCTGAAGGAACTTGAGGCTTGGATGATTGATGATCTCTCGTTTTAGATTCACGTCGTCTACCAATTCAAATTTGCCTTCAACTCGGATCTGATACTTGCCGGCATTGAAACAAACCTCAGATCTTGGATCTGCAATCAATTGCTTGTAAAGGTCTTTGAATGCTCCTGTGTGGAATACAATTCCGTTCTCGTCTGCCTTGTAGAGCAGGATTCCACGAACGTGTGGCTGTCCGTTCTCCACTGTTGCGACGCTCATCACAGGTGCTTGCATACCATTTATGATTTCAAAAATTTGTTCCTTTGTCATAGATTTAGTCATATTTAATTATAGAACGTAAAGGTAGTCGCAGTGGATGACGGGTTTGTCTCCTTTTTTTCCTATTATTTCTGCCACTTCCTCATTTGAGTAGTCGGTCTTTCCGAGTGCGATTTGCTCGCCGGATTCAGAAACGACTCTTATTATGTCTCCCTTTTCAAACTTGCCACTCACGCTGATGACTCCCACTGAAAGGATAGAGCATCTCTCGTCTGCAAGAATGGCTTTCTCCGCACCCGCGTCGATCTTGATTTCTCCTTTGCAGAACCCTTCGCTGTGTGCGATCCATTTCTTGACGCTGCTCACCTGCTCATCTGGAAGGAAACGTGTGCAAACGATATCTTTTGTGTCGTCTAGTAGGTCGAGGATGATGTTGTCTCTCTTTCCGTTGGCGATGATCACCTCTACACCTTCGTCGGCAACTTTGCTGGCAATTCCCATTTTCGACTGCATTCCACCGCGGCCGAAACTTGATTTGCTTGTCTGCAAATACTGAGACAAATCTCTTTTTCCTGGCAACACTTCGCGTATCACCTGACTCTCTGGATCTGCAGGATTGCCGTTGTAAATTCCGTCGATATTGCTTAGAATGATGAGTGCCTGAGCGTCTATCATTGTGGCTACCAATCCCGATAATTCATCATTGTCGGTGAACATCAGCTCTGTCAGAGAGATGGTGTCGTTCTCGTTGACGATGGGAATCACACCGTTCTCTATCATCACCTGCATACAGTTGCGCTGGTTGAGATAGTGTTGGCGTGTATGGAAACTCTCTTTTGTTGTCAACACCTGTCCGCAAGTGATGTCGTTGTCACGGAAAAGCATATAGTAGCGGTTGATGAGCTTTGCCTGACCGATAGCGGAGAATAGTTGGCGCTGACTCACTGCATCCAGTTTGTCGACAAGCACCTTGTTTCTTCCTGCTGCCACCGCACCAGAACTGATCATCACAACCTCAACGCCTTGCTTATGCAACTCCGACACTTGGTCGACGATGGAAGACATACGAGTGACGTCCAATGTACCGTCTTTTTTAGTCAGCACATTAGAACCGATTTTGATAGCTATTCGTTTGAATTTCGACATTAGTTATCTTTACTTGTTTGCAAGAATACCCTGAATTACGGAATTTGAGAATCCGTTTTTCTCCATAGCGTTCAATCCCTTGATTGTCCAGCCACCAGGTGTTGTCACCTTGTCGATCTCGACTTCTGGGTTTGTCTTGTTCTGAAGAATTAGCTGTGCGGCGCCGATCATTGTCTGAGCGACAACCTCGTGTGCGATGTCTGGGCGGACACCAAGTTCACAAGCTCCTTCAGCAGCTGCACGGATGAATCTAAGCGCGTATGCGATACCGCATGAGCTTACTGATGTCATAGCACCCATCTGGCTTTCTGGGATGATGATTGCCTTGCCAAGGTGGTTGAAGATGTCTAGCACCACGTTCTCCTCCTCTTTAGTAGCGTCGAGCGAGCAAACGAAAGACATGCTCTCCAATAGAGCGATTGCAGTGTTAGGCAATACACGGAAATAAGATACATTCTTTCCGATGTATCCCTTCACAGTGTCGAGGCTTACACCTGCTGCGATAGAGATCACCTTATGCTGTTTCTCGTCGATAGCCGACTTGATGTCGTTGCACACAGTCTCCACAAGCCAAGGCTTAACTGCGATAAGCACGTAGTCTGCCTTCTTTACCGCCTCTTTGTTGTCTGCTGTAGTGAAAATTTTGCTGTCGAGAGCAGTGAAAGCGTCTCTGTTAGCCTGCATTGGGTCAGAGATGAAAAGATCCTCTGCCTTGCACAATCCAGATTTATATAAACCTTTGGCGATAGCACCACCCATGTTGCCGGCGCCGATAAATGCTATTTTCATTTTTATGAAATTTTTTGCAAAGATACTAAAGAAAATGAAAAATGCGAAATGCGAAATGCGAAATGAGGAAGAAAATGAAAAATGAGGAATGTGAAATGCGAAAAATTAAAAAGGACGATATAAATGCGGATTTGGATACTCAAATGAAAAAAATCTTCAAGAATATAATTTAATTTGACAATTTGTTATACATTTGCATCAACATACTTACCCCGCTTCCCGTCAGAACAGCGCGCTCAGGGTAAGTTTTTTTATTTTAATTAAAAAGGATGGTAACGAGTACATACAATCAACCACAAATATCAGTTAAGGATCAGATTGAATTATTAAAATCAGATGGATTAATTTTTCAAGACGAGGAACGAGCGAGGCACTTGTTGGAAAATGTTAGTATGTTTAGAATGAAAAATTATCTTAATCCATTTAGACAACGAGGAAATCGACGTTTTAGAAAAAACACAACATTTGACGATGTTTATAAGATTTATATGTTTGATTCCGAACTGAGAAATTTGGTATATTCTGAATTGGAAAAAATAGAAATTTCGATAAGAACGCAACTCTCGTTGATAATGGGTGATGTGGCTGGTATTTATTGGTTTGAGGATTCTTCAAATTTTCGAAATACCAATCGCCATATTTTGTTATTAAACAAGTTGGCTGATGAACTTCGTCGAAGTGATGATGAAGCGATTGTCGCATTCAAACGTAGGTATTCAAATCCGTTTCCTCCTAGTTGGATTACTTTTGAAGTAAGTTCTTTTGGCACTTTGTCTATGATGTACAGATGGATTAATGCAGGAAAAGCACGTCGTAAAGTGGCAAGATTCTATGGATTGTCAGATACGGTAATGGAGTCATGGCTTCATTCTATTGTGTATGTACGAAACATTTGTGCCCATCATAGTCGTCTTTGGAATAGAAAATTGAGTATCAATGCGATGATCCCTCGACGGACTCTAAAGCCATTTATTAATATTCCTAAAGAGACAAAAAAGGTTTATTATGTTTTGTCTATTATTTTGTATTTTTTAGAAACAGTAAACTCGGAAAATACATTTGTAGCACGTTTTAAGGTATTATTAACAAAATATCCTAGTGTTGATGTGTCTGCAATGGGGTTCCCTTCCAATTGGAACGATAATGAACTATGGAAATGATTTGAAAAAGGCACTAAAAGCAGTGCAGTATTTGGTGATTTTTGCACTGAAATTGGTGCAAAATTTAAAATCACTATTTATTTAGAGTAAAAGCAAACAGAAAACGCACCGTCACACAATACAACTTTGTTGTCGGTGCAGGAAAACATGTCATGAATGACAAATAAAACAGCCAATGCAGAAAACAAAATGAAAGAAAACATGTGCGGTTTTCTATTGTTTAGTTTTCTCTGTTTAGAGTTTTCTAAAACAAACTTGTTTGTGTGTTTTTCAAGCATCAAAATGCTGTTTTCTGTGTATCATCAAAAATGTCGTCGAATTCACGTTAAAATAATTCATCTATAGTAATGAGAGTTATGACGATCATTTTTATATATGTGTGACTCGTAAAAGATAGGAGATTCGATATTGGAAGAGTATGGCAGGAATTTGATCCACCGCAGATATTTTTCATTTGACACCTGGCCATCTTTTGTATTGTAATAATCATATTCTTCTTCAGACGGATCCCAATTCACCACTCCAAACATTGAAGGATCGTTTATGTCGTAGAAAATCAAAACTTTTTGACCGTTCTTTCCTCTACACGGCCATTTATATGCCCACAGTTTGTCATCGCTTTGGGTTGCGTTGAAAAAGGTATATTTCTTTCCACGAGCTTCGACGACTGCAGATATGATACGGATGTTTTGTAGTTCGTTAAGTAAGGTATAATTAAAAAGATGTCCCCACGATTCGATACAGGAATATTTTAGGAAGTTAATCTTCTTGCCTACTAACACCCCGTTGTTAGCGTATTGCATTTGTACATCCAATACTATATTATATGTCTGGTCTTTCTTTTTTTCAGAATTGTCAGGACTTATGGGTG
Organism: Paludibacteraceae bacterium; assembly: GCA_016283095.1. Taxonomy (GTDB): domain Bacteria; phylum Bacteroidota; class Bacteroidia; order Bacteroidales; family Paludibacteraceae; genus UBA1723. Next base: position 5,468 of record JAEEMG010000078.1, read on the forward strand.
AGGCTCCCATTATATGAGAGACACAGAACAGAAAGAAAATTATAAGTAGATGTTTCATAATTTCTGGTTTCGTTTATTATTACACATTGTTATTTTTTGCAATTAAAGCGGTAGAAAAGCCGGATATCTCGCCGAAATATCCGGCTTTCGGCATTTACTTCGCTATCTCCACTTTCGCTTTTCCTCCTTTGATCTTGGCTCCATCAAGTTTTTTGATTGCGGCAAAGGCTTTGTCGGATCTGATTGCGACGTGGGAATAATGGTCGTATAGCATGATCATACCGACGTCTTCTTTTGCCAACTCAGCTGTCTTGATGACGAATCCTGCAACGTCGCCACGGCTGATCTTCTCTTTCTTTCCACGGCTGATATAGATAGGTGTGAATTCGGATTTCAACACGTTGTCTGTCGGCTCGAATTTGTATTCGTCTATTTTCTTTGGCAGAAACTCTGGCATTTTATGCTCACGGTATATCATCACGTACGCTGTGCCCGACGCCGCTTGTCGGGCTGTTCGTCCGTTGCGGTGGGTGAATGTCTCAAGTGTGTTTGGCATCTCGAAATGCACCACGTGCTTCACCTGTGAGATATCAAGTCCACGTGCTGCCAGATCAGTTGTCACAAGTATTGCCGAACAACCTGAGGCGAACATGAACAGTGCTCTTTCTCTATCTTTCTGCTCAAGTTTGCCATGATACACCACCACGTCATGCCCATCTTTTTCCAAAGCTGAAGCTACTCTCTCCACTGTGTCGCGGAAATTGCAGAAGACGATTGTGCTTTCGTTGTTGAATGTTGTCACAAGTCCTTGAAGAGTTGGCAACTTATCTTTTTCTGGCGACGTCACTCGCATCAGCTTCAGGTTGTCGTTGGGTGTCTCAGTCGTGAAATCCAACGTCTCCACAGGCTTTTCTCCTGTCCATGGAGTGATGTCTACACTGCTTGTGGCTGAGACGAAGATGCGTTTGTCTACGGATGTCAGATTCTCGTTGATACTCTGCATCTCAGATGAGAATCCCATTTCAAGAGCCTTGTCAAACTCATCCACTACCCATGTGTTGATTGCCGACGCTGCAAAAGTCTGGCGACGTATATGGTCGAGCACACGTCCTGGAGTGCCGATCACTATCGATGGTTTTTCTCGTAGTCGTTTCTCTTCCTCAGCTGTGGAGTGGCCTCCGCATAGCAGCGTCACCTTGATTCCGGATTTCAGACTTCGCAGTACTTCAAATATCTGTTGCGACAATTCTCTCGATGGGGAGAGAATCAGCGCGTTTGTTCCGTTTTTCACTACATCGGCACAAAGAGGAAGCAGGAAAGCCAATGTCTTTCCTGATCCGGTAGGTGAGAGTAGTAGGATGGCGTCATTTTTTTGATACACTTCCTGCATCTTCACCTGCATTTCGTTTAGCTGGGCTATGCCCGCATTTTTTATATATTCGTTGATCATATTCTTTCTTTTTATCCGACACCTCCGCTCGTTGCACTTGCAGGAGTCGGTTACGCTTGCCTGTGACAATGTGTCACCTTCGGCGACGGTGGGCATCATTGCATTGTCGGCATGTATTTTAATTATGCATTATGAATTACGCATTATGAATTAAGAAATGTTTCCCCATACGTTCAGCTCACGTGCCAGGTGTGCGAGTTGGTTTACATATATCTGATTCTCTGGAAGTTTCAGATCTGGATCATTTGCTATGATGGCTATTGAGGCGTCACGTGCTCGCATGAGGATCACACCGTCGGTGGCGATGTTTGCGATACGCATTTTCATCGGTGTGCCGCTCTGCTGTGTGCCTTCAATGTCGCCCTCGCCACGCATACGTAGATCGGCTTCCGCAATCTCAAAACCGTCGTTGGTACGGGTCATGATCTCCATTCTGCGTATTGTCTCTTTGGCAAGTTTGACATCTGTCACCAAAATGCAGTAGCTCTGGTCCGCACCTCGTCCTACTCGTCCGCGTAATTGGTGGAGCTGGCTGAGACCGAATCTTTCTGCACTCTCTATCACCATCACACTGGCGTTAGGCACATTCACTCCAACCTCGATCACCGTCGTCGCAACCATAATATTTGCCTGGCCTGACACGAATTTCTGCATGTTCTCGTCTTTCTCCTCGGTCGTCATCTTGCCGTGAACCATACATATATTATATTGTGGTTGAGGAAACACAGCGCAAAGTCGTTGGTATCCTGCGGTAAGATTTTCAAAATCCAGTTTTTCGCTCTCCTTTATCAGCGGAAACACCACATATACCTGTCTTCCTTTGGCTATCTCCATACGCATGAAATGGTACAGACGCTCTCTGTTGGTGTCGTATTGGTGATAGGTCTGGATCGGTTTTCTGCCTGGAGGCAATTCATCAATCACGGAGACGGAGAGGTCGCCATACAGAGTCATTGCCAGTGTTCTGGGAATGGGAGTCGCTGTCATCACAAGTATGTGGGGCGGAACAGTGTTCTTATGCCATAGTTTGGAACGTTGTTCCACACCGAATCTGTGTTGCTCGTCGATGATTGCCATGCCGAGGTTGGCAAACTCCACTGTGTCTTCAAGAATAGCGTGGGTGCCGATGAGCACTTGCGTCTCCCCTGATTTTATCGACGGCAACAGTTTTTTGCGGACTGCGGCTTTCGTGCTTCCTGTAAGAAGAGCCACGTTGACGCCTATTGGAGTCAGCTGGTTGAAGATAGTCTCGAAATGTTGGTTGGCAAGGATTTCCGTCGGAGCGAGCAGACACGCTTGATAGCCATTGTCGAGAGCCATAAGCATTGTCATTGTGGCGACGAGGGTCTTTCCGCTTCCCACGTCACCCTGAAGCAGACGGTTCATCTGTTTGCCTGTGCGGACATCCTCACGTATCTCTTTCAGCACACGTTTCTGTGCGCCTGTGAGAGGGAAGGGAAGTTGTTGGTTGTAGAAGTTGTTGAAATAGTCAGCGATGCGTGAAAACACAAGACCATGTTCGTTGATCTGGCGTTTATACGCGCGCTGCATCTTCAGCTGGATATAGAAAAGTTCTTCAAACTTCAGTCTGTATTGGGCTTCTGCCAATGTTTGTGAGTTTTCCGGACTGTGGATGTTCCAGATAGCTCTGTTGAGTTCCATCAGATTCTCACGCTCACGTATGTCAGCAGGAAGAGTCTCTTCGAGAGGCGACGTTTTCAGGTTTTGCAACTCATCCATGATGATTTGTCGAAGGCCGGCGGAATCCAGATAGTTGCGTTTCATCTTGTCGGAGGTGTTGTACATGCTCATCAGACCATTGGTGAGATGTTTTTTTGAAGCCGACTCGATGGTGTCCATCTCAGGATGTGCGATCTGGCATCTGCCACCAAACACGGTAGGTTTGCCGAAGATGATGTATTCTTTGTCTATCTGAATACGGTCGATAAAATATTGTACACCTTGGAACCACACAAGAGATATGGAGTCTCTTCCGTCGGAAAATTCTGCGGTGAGACGCAGTTGTCGCCCTTTGCCGACGGTTTTCATCGATACTATTTTGCCTTTTATCTGGACGTAGGTGTTTGCACCTGAAATTTCACGGATGGAGTAGAATTTGCTTCTGTCGATGTATCTGTAGGGGAAATAATACAACAAGTCTTCTGGGTGAAACACTTCTATTTCTCCCTTCAACACTTCTGCTTTGCGTGGAGATACGCCTCTGCAGTGTGTCAGTTCCCTTGTTCTGTAGAATGCAGTCGACAAATTATTAGTGTTATATTTATCTTTTTCTCCAATTCTCTAATGCCAAATTATCAAATCGAGAAAAATGCTTGGTGTTTACGAGTTTTATGTTTTGTCCTGAATTCTTTAATGTCATTGCACATTTTTTCTGCTGAGACAAAGTCCTCATTCTCTCCGCACAACGACATTACAAAATTTTCGTATTCAGTTTCCTCCTTTTTTGTCTCCTTTAATTTTACATTAACCAATGCTTTAGCATAGGCTTTAACCATATCAATGAAATCTTTTTTTGACCAAGGCATTGATGATGGCACTTCTATTTCTATATTTATTGTTGACATAGTCTTAAATATTAAATGGCTTATAGTTTTTTAGTTCTCGTTTATCGTTTCAATATAAATTCGGCAATAGCGAGATCCATAGGAGTAGTGATTTTTATATTTTCACGACAGCCCTCAACCAATGTGATTTTGTGCCCTCCATATTCCACCACGCTAGCATCGTCTGTGAATGTTTCGATGAATCCGGCTCCGTATGAACGCTTCAGCAGTTGCAAATCAAACACTTGTGGAGTCTGAACAAGTTTGACCATTCTTCTGTCTATCTGAGAGTTCTCTCCATTCTGTGAGAGAATACGTACGGAGTCGACTGAATCAACAACAGGGACAACAGCCTTGTGTTTTGCCGCAGCATCATACAAACGGTTGATCATTTCTGCTGATACGAAAGGACGAACACCGTCGTGCACTCCGACGAGAGCATCACCGTCGGCCTGGATGGTATTCAATCCATTCAGCACGGAGTGGAAACGCGTCTTTCCTCCTTCAACAATTGTGATGCCGTCGGCATTGAAACCATACTCTTTGCAGCATTTGTTCCAATAGTCGAAATGAGTGGCAGGCAGACAAACGATTATTTTAATTCCGTCTACTGCATTTCTGAAAGCATCAATGGTGCGCAAAAGGATTGGCTTGCCGGCAATCGGCAGAAACTGTTTAGGTATTTCCGTACCCATTCTTAATCCTGAACCTCCGGCTACTATTATCACAAATATATTCATACTCCACTTGTAAATTTGCTCAAAAGTATTAAAAAATGCTTACCTTTGCAAAGAAATTGAGGAGAGAACTAAATGAAGGAGGTTTTATGCCATTAAATATACCGAAGAATTTGCCAGCTGTTGATGAATTGAAAAAGGAGAATATTTTCGTCAAGGATTCGATAGAGGCAGCCAATCAGGACATTCGACCATTGAAGATCGTGATACTTAATCTTATGCCTGTTAAGATTACGACAGAGACAGATTTGATCCGTCTTTTGTCTAATTCGCCATTGCAGATCGAGATTGAGTTCATGCAGATCTCTAGTCACACATCGAAGCATACTCCTATCGAACACATGATGGCTTTCTATAAGAGCTTTGATGTGTTGCGTGAAAAAAAATACGACGGTATGATCATCACAGGTGCTCCTCTTGAGTTTATGGATTATGAGGAGGTGACATATTGGAACGAGTTGACGGAGATTTTTGACTGGGCACGTACCCATGTCACATCTACTCTTTACGTTTGTTGGGGAGCTTTTGCTTCACTCTACCATTTTTATGGCATCAACAAAGTGATGACGGACTCAAAGATCTTTGGCGTGTTTGAGCATAAGATTCTTGAACCGTTGAATCCTATTTTCCGTGGATTCGACGACACTTTCTTTGTGCCTCACAGCCGTCACTGTACATTGGATAGAGAAGAAGTCGAGGCGGTGCCAGATTTGAAGATACTTGCCGAGGGTGATATCGAGGGTGATATCCCTGGCCCTTACATGATGATGGCAAACAATGGCAGAGAATTTTTCTTGACGGGTCATCCAGAGTATGCACCGTTCACCCTTGATGGCGAATACCGTCGTGATCTGGCGAAGGGTTTGCCGATCGAACCTCCAATCAACTACTATAAGGATAATGATCCAGAGAAGGGTCCTCATGTGAGGTGGAGAAGTTATGCGAATTTGTTCTACACCAATTGGTTGAATTATTTCGTTTATCAGATCACTCCATACGATATCAATCTGGTGAAGTGATTTAGAAATACTTCGTTTGGTATGACTATAAATATGAAATAGGTTCCGTGTCCAATTATATGTGGTATGGAGCCTATTTGCATTGATAATAGATATGGAATGGATCAGGAAAAGAATTAAGATATGGAGGGTTTGTTCCAAGGTTTTGTTTTGTCTGACGACTATTGCTTTTTACACTTGCTCTTCTTCAACCGACAAGACAAATGAGTTTCAGTGTAATGGTGGAATCGTGAGATTGGACCAGGTGAACGACAGTCTGCATTTCTTGAAATTCATCCGCAATGATTCAGTGGTTTCTGAGTGGATGCTGAAATATCCCGTCTATCGGCTAGATCATGGAGATTTGGATGGCGACGGGAAGGAAGAGATCGCTGTGGGTGTGATAAAGAGCACTCGGTATTTCAAGAATAAGGGGAAACGGTTGTTCATTTTCCAACTCAATTCTTACGGCCATATCAGACCGTTGTGGCTGGGATCCAGAGCCGGCAGTGAACTGATTGATTTCCATATCGAACGTGATTCTGTCCCTGCACGTGTCATCACTCAAAACGAGTATGACGAGCGTATATTTCCTGATTCTATCAACAGTCGGAATTTTAAGGGGATACGTTTCAAACTTGGTGTTTTTGGATTAAATTTTGAAAATTACGTAACAAAATAAAAAGCCTATGAAAAGAATATACATGGCATGCGTATTTATCGCAAGTGTGATATTGGCGGCTTGCAATGATAAAGCTGCGGAGGTGCCAGGCTCAACAAACAATTCCGATAGTATTTCGGTTAATGCGGAAACAGAACAAGCAGAATTTGACAGTTTACTTTTAGATTCCATAGACTACAATATGGATCTCAACAGATTATCGTATTCGGATCTGTACTTGTTGTATCACTATCCATACGCAAAACATGCGTTCTGGTTTAAGGAGTATGAACTTAATGCAAGATATTATTCTTTGAAATGGTATGAAGATCTTATTTATGAGACTTACTATGAAGAAAAATCGTATGACGGTGGAAGTTATTGGGAACTGAAGGCGGATTTGAGTTCCGACTATTGGAAGAGATGGTACAATGATTACGATCGTTTGAAGGAATCGACATCTCTGACTCCAGCAGAAAAGGCTTTTGTCAAGCGAGTTAAGGCTCGTATGGCTGAACTGGAGAATGAGAGGTATACAAATGTGGAAGGATTCAAACTCTACAATGCCGAACATATAGTGAATAAATTAAGCATTATGGACGATCCTGATTTGATGCCGCTGTTGAAAAAGAATGGTTTTGCTTTGCAATCTTCCAACTATATACAGCTGTTTCAAATCTACGAGCAGAACGACTATAATATGGTGCCAAGCTACGTCACCACGGATATTATGCTCCAACTTTTCAGCCTCTACAACCGTTACGTGCTTGACGGCATAGAGCAGGAGTCTATAACTCCGGCTCTAAATAAGATGTGTGGAGGTCTTTACAAAAAATCTAAAGCAATAGCAGAAACAATTAAAGATCCAGAACTCAAAGAGATAGCTGAATTCTCTGTCGCATATTATGCTGTTGCTTTATCTCTGCTCAACGAATCGAAATATGAGGTTCCAAACTCATTCAAAGAGTTGTATGATGCGGAATTGAAGCTGATTAAAGCGGAAAATGACGAGTTTTCTCCACTTTTGAAGACAGATGCCAAGTTTGGATATAGTTTGTTCAAGCCACGTGCCCAGTATACAAGAACAGAAGCAAGCCAACGATACTTCCGTACGATGATGTGGCTTCAGACTGCTTACTTATGTGCTCAAAATAACGGTTTGCAGAAAGCTCTCTTCATGGCGAAAGTTTTCAATGATAGCGACGCTGATGTAAAAGAGGCTGCAAAACAGGCATTCGATCCGTTGAATTATTTGATGGGCGAGCCAAACAATATTCCGATTCTTGAACTGTCTACTCAATTGGACAAACTTGGAATTGTCGACTTCGAGCAACTGCTTGATCCAAAAGTGATGGATAACGCATCTGTCGCTATTATCGAAGCCAACAAGAGCAAGAGCAGTATTCAACCTAAGATTCAGATCAGCTGTCAGCCAAAGATCAATTTTATTCCACAACGTTATGTCCCAGATGGAGACATCTTGAACATGATGGCTGACAGTTTGCCGAATGCTGCACGTGCATATCCGCGTGGAGTGGATGTGTTTGATGCTTTTGGTATAAAAGCGGCAAAAGCACTTAACGATACATTCTTCAAAGATAATAAGGAGTGGAAGGAATATCCGATGTACAGAAAGAAGGCGAGTGACAAATTCTCTGCTTTCAATGAGTGGGAAAAAACCGCCTACAACAAATGGATCCACATGTTGGTTGAATTGCAGACACCAGACAAACAATATCCTGGCTATATGCAAACCAGCAGTTGGCAGCTGAAAAACTTGAACAGTGCGTTGGCGTCATGGTCGGAATTGAAGCACAACTCGATTTTGTATGCGGTGCAGCCAGTGTGTGCGGAGTGCGGCGGCGGAGATGAAGACCATTTGCCAGACCCTGTGCTTGTCGGTTATGTTGAGCCGAATCTGAAATTCTGGAAAACGTTGAAGCAGGCCATAGAGCAAACTTACGAGATGGCAAAACGTGCAGGATACGATGTGGAAAACAATTTTGAAGTAGGTAGAAACCTGAGTGGTCAGACAGAATCATTTTTGAAAACTGTGGACTTCCTTATCCGCATCAGTGAGAAGGAGTTGCAAGGCAAACGACTTACAACAGAAGAGTATGAGACGATAAGAACTATCGGCAGTAATGTAGAATATATGACGGTAGGTTTCTTAGCTGATCATAAACTGTATGCTGATTGGACATCCGTGGCTGATGTAGACAAAAAGATGCCAGTCGTGGCTGATATCTACACCAGAAATGTATTGTCATGTAAGAAGAGTGGAATCCTTCATGCTGGAGTCGGCAGAGCCAACATGATTTATGTGGTAGTGGAGATAAATGGTCATTTCTATCTGACTCGTGGAGCAACATTTAGCTATTATGAGTTTGTACGTTCATTAAACGAACGTCTGACTGACGAGGAATGGCAAAAATTGAATGAGAGTCCTCAATGTCCGAATGTTCCAGATTGGATCACACCATTCATGATCAACAAGCCTGTAAAGAGAGATAATGTTGACTATCTGTATTCGTCGGGTTGCTAAATACATATTTCTCTTTTTAGCCGTAATAGCAAATAGCTGTTCTTCTGGAGACGTGGGGCATCGCGTCTCCACTAACAAAGATGAGTTCAGCATTCTGTTTACAGGCGATGTCTTGCTCGACCGTGGAGTGAGGACGCAGATAGAGCGGAATGGGATCGACCATATTTTTTCGGCTGTAAAAGATTCCTTTCTGGCGGCTGATGCGACGGTGATCAATCTTGAATGTCCGCTTACCGACGTCTACACCCCAGTGATGAAAAAGTATATTTTCAAAGCTGATGAGAAGTGGGCAGCGTCGTTAAGAAAATGTGGAGTAACCCATGCCGCTATGGCCAACAACCATACTTACGACCAAGGCAGTACTGGATTGGAACATACTGTCAGGGCACTAAACGACAATGGCATTGTCCCGATGGGGTTTGGCTATACGGATGAAGAGCGTGCCAAACCTGTTGAATTGGAGAAAAACGGAATCAAAGTAGCTCTTTTCAACAGTGTGTCTCTGCGACTTGAAAACTGGATCCAGACAGACGGTGAACCTGGGATATGTATGGCGAAAGGCAACGAGTTGGCAAACCATATTTCTGCTTACAGACTAAAACATCCCGATACAAAAATAATTGCCGTTGTGCATTGGGGCATAGAGTTTATGCCATTCCCATCCAATCAGCAACAAATGGATGCCATGCTATTGGCATCTGCTGGTGCGGATGTGATTGTGGGGCATCATCCGCATATTGTGCAACCGGTGAAAAAGATTCAAAACTGTACGGTGATATACAGCCTTGGAAATTTTGTCTTTGACCAAAAGAGAGAGGATGGCAACAAGGCTCAGATGGTTAAAGTGACGTTTGGCAAAAAAGAGACCAGGGTCAATCTGTATGATATTGATATAGTGAAATGTAGGCCTGAGGTGAGCAGAAAGTAAAATATTAGGCAATAATTGTTTGATATATTGAAAAATGCTGTAAAAAGTTTGTAATTTTGCAGTCCAAAAAAACGAACAGCCGTAAAACGAAAAAGCAAATGTTTGATATAAAGACGATTCGTAAGGATTTTCCGATTTTAGGCCAGGAGGTTTACGGAAAACCATTGATATATTTTGATAATGCGGCTACTACGCAGAAACCGCAGATAGTGCTTGACACAATTGTCGGCAACTATTCAACACAAAACGCCAATATCCATCGTGGAGTTCACTTTTTGAGCCAGACAGCCACTGTCGCTCATGAGGAGGCACGAGAGACAGTACAGAAATTCATCGGAGCTGAGAAATCGTGTGAGATAATCTTCACTCGTGGCACAACAGAAGCGATCAACCTTGTGGCGGATTCATTTGTCAGAAGCCAGTGTGTAGACGGGGATGAAATCATTGTGTCGGAGATGGAGCACCATTCCAACATCGTTCCTTGGCAACTTCAGCAACAGAGAAAAGACATCAAGATAAAGGTTATTCCGTTTGATGAGAGAGGACATCTACAGGTGGAGAAATTGGAGGAGATGATCACGTCACGTACCAAATTAGTCTCTGTGACCCACGTCTCCAATACTCTTGGCACAGTCAATCCTGTGGAAGAGATTGTAAAAATCGCGCATGCTCACAATGTGCCTGTACTTGTGGACGGAGCACAGTCGACACCTCATATAAAGGTGGATGTGAAGAAGTTGGATGTTGATTTCTTCGTCTTCTCCGGACATAAGGTTTATGGACCTACTGGAATAGGTGTCCTTTATGGAAAAGAGGCATGGCTTGATAAACTGCCTCCATATCAGGGTGGTGGAGAGATGATCAAGAATGTAAGTTTCGCTGGCACCACATTCAATGAACTTCCATTCAAGTTTGAGGCTGGCACACCTGATTATATCGGCTCGACAGCGTTGGCTGCGGCACTCAATTACGTCTCTGCTCTCGGAATGGATGAGATTCACGCATATGAGGAGTCGTTGCGACTTTATGCAGAAGAGAAAATGAAGGAGATCGACGGAATGCGATTCATCGGAGAGAATGATCAGAAGAGCGGATTGGTATCGTTCTTGATTGGAGATATCCATCCGTATGACGTCGGTACACTTCTGGACAAGTTGGGTATCGCTGTCAGAACAGGTCACCATTGTGCTGAACCTGTCATGCATCATTTCGGAATTGAAGGAACAGTGCGTGCGTCGTTTGCCCTTTACAACACAAAAGAAGAGATTGATACATTTGTAGCCGGATTGGCAAGAGTGGCATCAATGTTTAACAGAAAGAAGCATTAATTACAGATATGAGTTTGATAGACGAAAGAGAAGCGGAAATCATAGAGGAGTTCTCATTCTCAGATGATTGGTTGGATATTTACCAGTTGATTATAGATAAGGGTAACGACGGTGCCGGAATCGACGCCCGTTACAAGGATGACAGCCATTTGATTGAAGGATGTCAGAGCAAAGTGTGGGTGAATGCGGAGATGGTGGACGGAAAGGTTTACTATCAAGGCGAGAGCAACACTGAGATTGTCAACGGAATTGTATCCATCCTTGTGTATATTCTGTCGGGCAATGATCCTCAGGATATCCTTGATGCAAAACTCACTTTCATCGACAAGATCGGTTTGCAGGAGCATCTTACTCCGACACGTTCCAACGGAATGTTGGCGATGATCAAGCAGATGAGATTGTATGCGATGGCATTCGCCGCACAGCAACAAAAATAGGATATTATGTTTGAAGTGTTTAAAAACGCACTTTGTCCGCTATTCCTGACACATGCCGCAGTGCTGTTGGTGTTGGGAGTTAAGGCGGCATTTGTCACTCACGGGTTTAACCGAATAGACCTGTTAGTCTATCTGGTATGTGTCACCATAGCCGGAGCGTGGTTTGCGGCGGGCTTGGGAGGAGAAGCAATAGCGGTCAATTCCGTCTTCAACCTTCTTTTTTCAGCGTGCATGCTCTATTATTTGGGCGCTGATCTCAAGTGGACCACAATCTTGAGCATCCCATTTTGCCTGCTGACGGTGGGGTTGGCATATATGATGTGAAATATTGAGGAAATCCCTTAATCATAACATTGTATGTTTGATGTGGGGAAAAAATAAAAGGCGAGTCATTGACTCGCCTTTATTGTTTGAATAGGATTCAAATTAGAACTTGAAACCTAGGAAGATACGCAAATTGTCGAATTTTGTTTTTGTCTCAGAAATTGAGTTGACAGTGTTGTTTACTGGATCCTCGTCGTCTTCGAACCAAGTTACAGACTTCAAGTGAGCGAAATTGTACTCAGCACCTACCTGGAATACTTTGTAACGGAATGCTGCACCAAGGAAGTGAGAGAAACCGAATCCCCACTTAGTGTCTTCCATTGCGTCATAAACTGCATTGTCTAGAGTTGACTCTGTAGAAGAAACAGCAAGTGTTGGTCCTAGGTTGTAGAATGCGTCGATTGCCATATCGTTGTCCATGTAGAATGTACCGACAACACCTGGCATTGAAAATCCTACCTGAACATTTGTAGAGTTTAGATATTCTTTGCCGTCTTTTTCCCACTTAGACTTTCCGATTGCGATGTCCAACCAACGAGCGTCGATAGCGATACCGAAGTTGCCAGGGTTAGCTACATACCAACGGTTGTCCATGCTAGCTCCAAACAATGGCTTGTTTGAACGATTCTCATCTTTTTTCCAATCACTTTCGTTAGATACTCCAAGTATAGTTGCTTCTACTTTCTGTGCTCCGTAGCTACTTCCACAGATACCTGCGTGTATCTTCAAACCGAATCCATTGTCTTCTCCTTGTTCCTGTGCAAATGCAGTCATGCTGAACAAAGTAGCCGCTAGTAAAAATAATTTTTTCATCCTAATAAATATAAAGTTTTAATAAATCCCGTGATAATATTAAAGTTTAGATAGAAGCCGGGACTAATCCTTCTCTCTTAACCGTTTGCAAAATTATATTGTCCAAGATAAACGACGCACGAAAAAATTCTTTTTTTTTATACGAAACGGCAATTTTTAATGATATTTAACATAGTTTTTCGACAAATATGGAAAGTGTTCGATTATCGAACGATAATATAGCCATGAAAATGTTTGTTTTGTTCAGATAGTAGGCTGTATATTTTTGCTCTTTTTTGTTGTGATTTTGTCGTAAGTTGTGTTTGTTTGACATTGTTTGATTTGGACAGTGTTCGATACCCAAACATGGTCATTACATATAATACATATTATATAAGGAAAGAATATGATGTTTAATGTGACGGTGCGAATCGCAAATAGTTTTGTTTTTTATTTAGCATTCCTGATTTCGCATTTCGCATTGAAATTGTTATCTTTGCGGATGAACTAATTTTCGACTAATTATGAATGCCATTGAAAGGGTAGGCGATTATAGCAGATTGATGTGGAAGACATTCCAAAAACCAGACAGTTGGAAGATGTTTGGCAAACAATATGTGCGTGAACTACATAAGCAGGGAATCAACTCTTTGCCGATTGTGTGTATCATCTCTGTGTTTATCGGTGCGGTGATCTGTATTCAGATGAGAATCAATACGGAGAGTCCGTTCCTTCCGTCTCAGCTTACGGGTTATGCCACTCGTGAGACTATGATTCTGGAGTTTTCTTCTGCGATTTTGTGTCTTATCCTTGCTGGTAAGGTCGGTTCTAATATCGCATCTGAAATCGGAACAATGAGAATCACAGAGCAGATTGACGCTTTGGATATTATGGGTGTCAATTCAGCCAACTATTTGATTCTGCCTAAGATATTGGCGTTCGTCACAATGATTCCTTGTCTAGTAACATTCAGTATCACTACTGGTTTGCTCGGAGGTTTCGGTGTGGCTTTGTTTACGGAAATGATCACTCCGATGGAGTATGAACAAGGAATCCAATACTCGTTCTTGCCATATAGTATCCAGTATTCGATAGAGAAGAGTCTGGTGTTCGCGTTCATCGTGACATCAGTGGCCTCTTATTATGGCTACACTGTGAAGGGTGGAGCGAGAGAAGTGGGAAAAGCGAGTACAAATGCTGTGGTGAACAGCAGTGTGATCATCTTGCTCTTCGACGTGATGCTGACTAAATTGTTGTTGTCCTAAAAAGTTGAGATATGATTGAGGTTAAGAATGTAAACAAATCGTTTGATGGCAAGCAGGTGTTGTTCGACATCTCTGCCAATCTTCTTGAGGGACGCGCAAATCTTATTATCGGTCAGAGTGGTAGCGGAAAGACGGTGCTTATGAAGTCTGTGGCTGGAATCCATCGTATAGACAGCGGTGAAATCCTGTATGACGGAAGAAACATCTCGCAGATGAAGTCGCAAGAACTTAATCTGTTGCGACGTGAGATTGGAATGCTTTTCCAAGGTTCCGCATTGTTCGACTCTCTTACGGTGAAGGAGAACGTGATGTTCCCATTGCGTATGTTCTCCAATAAGAGTGAGGAGGAGATGGAGGAAAGAGCACGTTTCTGTCTGGAAAGAGTGGATCTTCTCCGTGCTTTGGATCTTTATCCGTCTGAGATAAGTGGAGGTATGCAGAAGAGAGCGGCTATCGCAAGAGCTATTGTGTTGAATCCTAAATATCTGTTCTGCGACGAACCAAACTCTGGTTTGGATCCGAAGACATCGTTGCTTATCGACCATTTGATTCTTGAAATCACACATGAGTATAACATCACTACAATTATCAACACTCATGATATGAACTCTGTGATGGAAATCGGTGAGAATATCGTTTTCATCAGTAAGGGACACAAGAGTTGGCAAGGCAACAACACAGAGATTTATGACACAGGAAACGAGGATTTGGAAAGCCTTATCTTTGCTTCCAACTTGTATAAGAAAATTAAAAAGGCCCACCAGATGGGTATTTAAATATGGGATTTTTCAGTAAACCGGAAATACGTCAGTTCAACTATACTCCACGTTATTGGGATCCCCGTAAGGAGGAGATGGAGCAGCGTAGAGCGCGAATTCGCAAACAATTGCAGGAGGAAAGGGAGCGTGCTATGCAGGAAGACTCTGTTGACTTTGACGATGACACAGAGTTCAAACCAAGAACATCCGATTCGTCGAAAGAAGAGGAACGAACTCCTCACCGCACCACTTTGCAACACGGTTTCCTACGTGAACAGCGAGGTAGAGCTGGTGTCGCCGACGAAAACAAATTGATGAAGGTTGTCGTTATTTCTGCGGCAGTGCTGATTGTTTACTTGGCCCTAAAATATTTTGGAATCTGAAAAACTATGGACGATATAATACATTTGCTTCCGGATACGGTCGCCGACCAGATTGCTGCTGGAGAGGTTGTGCAGCAACCAAGTTCGGTGATTAAGGAGTTGGTGGAAAACTCTATCGACGCCGGTGCAACAGAGATTCGTGTCATAGTGAAGGATGCGGGACGCACTCTGATTCAGGTGGTCGACAACGGTAAAGGCATGAGTGAGCAGGATGCGGTCGTGGCTTTCCAACGTCATGCCACATCAAAGATCCGTTCGGTGGAGGATTTGAGTGTGCTTTGCACAATGGGATTCCGTGGAGAGGCTCTTGCCAGTATCGCCGCTGTCGGACATGTTGAGCTCCGCACTAGACGTGAGGAGGATGAACTTGGTACACAGGTGCTGATATCTGGTGGCACAGTTGAGGCTATTAATAAAGTGTCGTGTCCTGTGGGTGCGAACTTCTCAGTCAGAGACCTCTTCTATAATGTCCCTGCCCGACGCAAGTTTATGAAGAGCGACAATGTGGAGTTTGGCAATATCGAGCGTGATTTTATACGTATCGCTCTTGTTTATCCCGACGTCTTCTTCGAGCTTTATCATAACGATAAACTTTGCTATAGCCTGAATAAGAGCAATATACGAGAGAGAATAGGAAAGATTTACGGTAACGGACTGAATAGCAAGATGCTTTCAATCGGTGCTGAGACATCGTTTGGAAAAATAAGCGGATATGTCGGTACTCCAGAGACTGCGATCAAGCGAAACAAGAAGCAGTTCTTCTTCGTCAATGGAAGATATATGGAGCATCCGTATTTCAGAAAAGCAGTGACAAGTGCATACGACCGTCTGCTTCACGACGGTACGTCTCCAAGCTTTTTCATATATTTTGAGGTCGATCCGCATCAGATAGATGTCAATGTCCATCCTACGAAGACGGAGATCAAGTTTGAGTATGAGCAAGATCTTTATAAGGTGTTGACTGCGGTCGTCAGAGAGTCGTTGGGAAAATGCAATATCTTCCCTACATTGGATTTTGACATCAATATAAATGATGCCTATGTCCCTGGTTTTGAGAAGGCTACTCTGGAAGCTCCTGATCTGAATATAGATACAGATTTTGATCCGTTCAAACATTTTGGATCCTCATCCGGGTCGAGCAACAGCTCATCAAGCGGAAAATATTCCGGATGTGGCGGACGATTCAAGCCAAATGACAATGAAAGTACATTCGGCAATATCTACGATTATTTCGAAAAAGCCTCTCCTGAAATACCGAGTGGCGATAATGCTATAGATTACCAAGATATCCCGTCGGCTTTGGATATTCGAGAAACTCATACTGAGCACAAAGGATTTAATGGATCTTTATTGCAGTCGACGGATATACACCTGGAAGTAGGCAACTGTTTCCAGTTGGCAGGACGATATATCGTGGCTTCGTCGGGCGATAATCTTATGTATATTGACCAGCGCAGAGCTCACATCAGAGTGCTGTATGAGAAATTCCTGTCGGAGCTGAAAGATTCACCGATTCCATCGCATCAGGTGATGTTCCGTCAGACACTTGAACTTTCAGCCGCTCAAGCTGCGACGGTGGAGGATATTCTGCCACAACTAAATAATCTTGGCTACGATCTGCAACTTATCACCCGTGATGTGTATGAGATACGTGGTGTGCCGGCCGACAAGACAAATGAAGATAATGTGGCGTCGTTGTTGGAGATCATCTCGTCTATTTCGGAAGGAGAGATCGGTGATGATCTCATCATGAACGACAAAGTGGCTCAGAGTATGGCGGAGAGCCAGGCTATACGTTACGGCAAGGAGATGAGTGATGCTGAGATCAAACATTTGTGTGAATCACTTTTTGCGTGTGACAATTATAATTTTACGCCAGACTGCAAGCCAATCATGACTGTGGTGACGGCGGAAGAGATAAAGAAGAGATTTAATTAGTTAGAATATGGAAGCAAAATCAATTCCGGTATTGCTACTTACTGGTTACCTAGGTAGCGGAAAGACAACTTTGGTAAACCATATATTGTCTAACAAGCGTGGTATCAAATTCGCTGTGATTGTAAATGATATAGGCGAGGTCAACATTGATGCCGATTTGATACAGAAGGGTGGTGTGGTCGACAAGAAAGACGACAGCCTTGTGGCATTGCAGAACGGATGTATCTGCTGCACACTGAAGATGGATTTGGTGGAGCAGGTCAATGAGATCCTTGTGCAGAATAAATTCGACTATATCGTGATCGAGGCGAGCGGTGTGTGTGAACCTGCTCCTATCGCTCAAACTCTTGTCTCTCTTCAGCAGATGAGCAGCAAGTATGCAGGCAGAGAGGCATGTTTTTTGGATAGCATAGTCACTGTTGTCGACGCTCTTCGTCTACAGAGTGAGTTTGAATGCGGAGATGCATTGAAGAGCAAGGAACTTGATGAAGAGGATATAGAAAACCTTGTGATCCAGCAGATTGAGTTCTGCAATATCATCTTGCTTAACAAGGCTTCTGAAGTTGAGAAGTCGGAACTTGCACGAATCAAAGAGATTATCAAGACACTCCAGCCATACGCAGAGATCATTGAGTGTGATTACGCTGATGTGGATTTGGATAAGATTATAAACACTGGCAGATTCCAGATGGAGAAGGCTTCTATCTCAGCTGGATGGATAAAGGAGTTGGAGCGTCCGTTGACTGAGGAGGAGAAGGCAGATGCTGACGGCCATCATCATCATCACCACCATCACGACGATGATGACGACGAGCACGAACACCACTGCCACCACCATCACGACGACGATGATGATGACGAACATGAGCATCACCACCATCATCATGAAGATGGAAAAGAGTGTGATGATCCACATTGTTGTTGCCATCACCATCATCATCACGATGGAGGAGAGGTTGAAGAGTATGGTATCGGAACATTCGTATACTACCGTCGACCAGCATTCAACCTTGACAAATTTGAGGCTTTTGTCTCAAAGAAATGGGCAAAGAACATCATTCGTACAAAGGGAGTGTGCTATTTCAGCATAAATCCGGAAATGTCGTATATGTTTGAGCAGGCTGGAGTTCAGAAGAAAGTGACAGAGGCAGGACAATGGTTCTGCACAGCTCCAGAGGAGGAGTTGAAGGAGATCTTGGCAGAGAATCCAGAGATTTTGAACGACTGGGATGAGAAGTACGGCGACAAGATGCAGAAGATCGTATTCATCGGACAGAAGATGGATAAAGAGAAGATCATCGCAGAGCTTGACGCTTGCTTGGAGAAATAAGATTCCAAATTGATATCATATAGAAAATCCCTCACCAATGGTGGGGGATTTTTTTGTGTTGTGAATGGTTCAGAATAAAAATCCTACTTTTATTTGAGGAAAGAACCAAATAATACGTTTATGTAAAAGAAAAATCTGTTGACAAATAACGTCGTCAAAATTGTGTCTAAACATTTATTATATGTAAATTTGTAGACTTATGGTGCAGAATGCACATTGAAATATAAAAAAACTGATGGAATTTTCAATTATAGTAGCGACAAGCAAAAATAATGTGATTGGCAGAGACGGTGGAATACCTTGGCATTTGTCTGCTGATTTGAAACGTTTTAAGTCACTTACCACTGGTCATCCGATTGTGATGGGCAGATGTACATTCGAATCGATCGGCCGTCCGCTTCCAGGCAGACGCAATATTGTGATCACTCGTTCTACTGATGCTATTGATGGATGTGATATTGTGAAGAGTGTGGAGGATTTGCTGAACGACAAAACATTGGAAGGCAATGTGTTTATAATCGGAGGCGGGGAAATCTACAAGCAGTTTTTGCCATACGCAAAGAAGGTCTATCTGACTGAGGTGGAAACAGAAATCACAGATGGAGATACATTTTTCCCTGAACTGAATCCTATGGAATGGATTGAGGTAGGCAGGGAAAGTCACGAGGCGGATGAGAAGAACGACTTCAACTATTCGTTTGTTGACTACGAAAGATTTTAAGTATGAGGAATAAGAATTATTCAATTTGTGTTATAGCATCTCTTTTTTTGCTGGCTATCTCTTCTTGTTCGGTGAATAAGAAGATCCGCAAGGCCGACAAGAAATATGAGATCGGTGAGTACCATAAGGCTGCGAGCATATACAAGACTGCCTATTCTCGTGTCAAGTTGGCAGACAAGCAGCTGAAGGGTTACGTGGCTTACCGATTGGGTGATTGCTATGATAAGTTTGGAGAGACGGATAAAGCGGAGAGAATGTTGGCGAACTGTGTGCGATACAAGTATGCAGACACAACATCATATTTGCTTTATGCTGATGTGCTTCGCAAGCAGAAGAAAAACAAGGAGGCTGCTGAGATGTACGACGTCTACTTGAAGCATAATCCTAATTCGGTTGTCGCGCTCAACGGAAAGATTTCCGCTTTGAAATATTCTGAGTGGGAGAAGGCAAAGAGACGCTATGAGGTCTTCAAGGATCCGTTCTTCAACAGCAAGAAGAGTGAGAGCAGTCCACGTTTCCCTGGAGGCGACAGCACAATCGTATATTTCGCATCCTCACGTGACAACAAGCAGACAGCCCATAAGGTGAGCAATATCACAGGTACACCAAACAATGATATCTATTTTGCGAAAAAGAATGCTGTAGGCAAATGGGATAATCTTGAACTTGTTGATTCTGACATCAATACAGAGGATGATGAGGGAAGCCCATCTTTCTCGTCGGATGGAAAAATCATGCTATTCACACGTTGCCGATATGTTAAGGGTGAGACTCATGGAGGAGAGATCTGGATGTCGCAGCGTCAGAGCGGAAAATGGGGCAAGGCAACACGTGTGATGGTGTTGAAAGACAGTTCGGTCACAGTGGCTCATCCTGCGTTGTCGCCTGATGGCAACTGGCTTTATTTCGTTTCTGATATGCCAGGTGGTATTGGAGGAAAGGATATCTGGAGATGTATGAAGACGGGAGAGACTTATTCCGCTGCTGAAAACCTTGGCCCGGACATCAACACAGATAAAGATGAGATGTATCCGTTCATCCGTGAGGATTCCACACTTTATTTTTCATCTAACGGTCATGAAGGATTCGGAGGTCTGGATATCTATCGCGCAAAAGAGGACACAGCAAAGAAATGGGTGGTGGAGAACATGGGTGCTCCAATCAACTCCAATGGCGATGATTTTGGAATCTCGTTTGTTGCAGGTGCGGAGCAAGGAGCTTTCTCCAGCAACCGTGGTGAGATGAAGGGCTACGATAAAATCTACACATTCGTCGCTCCTCCTATCAGATATATCATATCTGGCAAGGTGAAGAACACTGACGGTGATGCTTTGGGCGACGCGAATGTCAGAATCGTCGGAACTGACGGTACAAACGTGAAAATCAAAGCAAAAAATGATGGTTCATACTCATTTGAGGTGAAACCTGGAGTGGAATATGTGATGCTTGGCAACTGTCGTGGCTACTTGAACGAGAAAAATGCTGTCAACACACTTGGTCTTGAGGATTCAAAAACATTTGATGTCCCATTCACATTGGCGTCTGTATCAAAACCAGTCGGTCTTGACAACATCTTCTTTGAGTTTGGTAAAGCTACATTGACAGCAGAGTCGTCAAACGCTTTGGATAAGTTGGTGAAACTGCTAAAGGATAATCCTAATATCACGATTGAGATTGGCGCTCATACCGATAAGGTCGGTAGTGCGGAAGGAAACCTTGCTCTGTCTGGAGAACGTGCGCAGAGTGTAGTCAACTATCTGATCAAGGGAGGAATAGAAGCCCCACGTCTTACTGCAAAAGGATATGGAAAGACCAAGCCTGTTGTGGTGGATAAGAATTTAGCTAAACAGTATTCATTCTTGAAGGAGAATGATGAATTGAATGAAGATTTTATCGACGCACTTTCAAAAGAAAATCAGGAGATTGCCAACAAGATCAATCGTCGTACTGAGTTCCGTGTGTTGAAGACTACATATAATATGTATTAAGGAAGACAAGATGAGACAGTATTTAGATTTATTGCAGAAAGTGTTGGATGAGGGAGTCGTAAAGGGCGACCGTACAGGCACAGGCACAAGAAGTATATTCGGTCATCAGATGCGTTTTTCGATGAAAGACGGATTCCCATTGGTGACAACAAAGAAAGTGTACTTCAAAGGAGTGTTGCACGAGTTGTTATGGTTTTTGAAGGGCGACACCAACATCAAGTATCTTGTCGACAACAATGTGCATATATGGGATGAGTGGGCTGATCCTGATGGTGGTCTTGGCCATGTGTATGGATATCAGTGGAGAAGTTGGCCAGATTATAATGGCGGACATATCGACCAAATCAAGGAGGTTGTGGAGACGATCAAAAACAATCCTAACTCACGCAGAATCATTGTGTCAGCATGGAATGTTGCGGATATCGACAACATGAATCTTCCTCCATGCCACTGTTTCTTCCAGTTCTATGTGGCAGATGGAAAATTGAGTTTGCAGCTTTATCAGAGAAGCGCTGACCTATTCTTGGGAGTGCCGTTCAATATTGCGAGCTACTCGTTGCTTCTTCTCATGATGGCTCAGGTGACGGGATTGGAACCAGGCGATTTCGTCCACACATTCGGAGACACTCATATCTACAACAACCATATCGATCAGGTGAAATTACAGTTGAGCAGAGAGCCGTTGCATCTTTCAAGAATCAGATTGAATCCTGATGTGAAGGATATCTTCGATTTCACAGCGGATGATATCGTGTTGGAGAATTACGAATGCCATCCGCCAATCAAAGGTGCGGTCAGCGTATAATCGTAGAGACGCACGGACGTGCGTCTCATGAACACGGACGTGCGTCTAAACATGTAATATGTAGACGTGGAAAATATGTTTACATTAAAAATAATCAACAGAATATGATATAGTAGTGATTTTTCACTACTTTTGAAGAAATATTTAAATCAAAACTTATGAGATTTTCAGTGAATAGCGACGAGTTGATGGCTCGTCTTACAGCAACAAGCCGTGTGATGGCTTCAAAGACGGCGTTACCAATTCTCGATAATTTCCTTTTTAATTTGACAGACAGTACATTAGAGTTGACTGCCTCAGACGGAGAGACTTCCATGGCGACAAGAATGGATGTCGAGAACGTTGATGGTTCAGGAATGATAGCCTTGCCTGCAAAACTTTTGTTGGATACATTTAAAGTGCTTCACGGCAGAACAGTCGACTTCGATATTGACATGAACACTTACGCTGTCAAGTTGAGTTCTGGTTCGTGGAAAGCAGAGTATAATGGTGTAGACGGAGATGCTTATCCAAAATTGACATCATTGGATGCTAGCAACACAAATACAGTGCGCATGCAGGCACAGACACTTTCGTTGGGAATCTCTCACACTATTTTCGCTGTCAGCACAGATACCCTTCGTCCAACAATGATGGGAATCTATCTTGACATTGATGCGGCTGATAGCAAGATCACATTCGTGGCTACAGATATGTTCCACCTTTCTCAGGTGAAATCTTCAATTGTTGAGGCTTCTGGCAACTGTTCAGTGATACTTCCTGCCAATGCTGCGAAACTTTTGAAGTCTATCCTTGGCAAGGAGGGTGAGGATGTCGTTGTGTCGTGGGATTCAAAGAACATCTTGTTTGAGCTTAACGACTTCACATTGGTTTGCCGCCAGATTGAAGGAAACTTCCCTAACTATAAGAATGCGATCTCAATCCAGTGGAATAAAGAGTTGGTTATCGACCGTAACTCATTGATCTCTGCAGTTCGCCATATCGAGCCATTTGCAGAGCAGTCTAACAAGGGTGTTAAGTTTGACGTACGTGAGAATCAGATCACGGTGTCTGCCCAGAGTTTGGATTTCGGAACAGCTGCGACAGAGGTTGTCGTTTGCGCATATAGTGGAGAGCCATTCGAGATGACATTCAAGACTGAGTCTATCACAAACTTCTGCTCATACATGGAGACATCAGATGTTGTGATGAAGATAGAAAGCCCATATCGTGGAGTGGTGGTAGAGCCATTGTTCAATACATCGGAGGATGGTGAGGAGCAGCAGAACTATGAGATGCTATGCTTGGTAATGCCAATGACAACTCTATAAATCCTTTAGTATGAAACTTAAACTTACTAAACCACTGATATTCTTTGATTTGGAGTCTACCGGAATAGATGTGGCAAAAGATAGAATCATAGAAATTTCATATCTGAAGATCCATCCTAATGGAATGGAGGAGCAGAAGACAATCCGTATCAATCCGGAAATGCCGATCCCTGCAAAGTCTACAGCCATCCATCATATAAAAGACGAGGATGTGGCAGACTGTCCGAAGTTTAAGGATGTGGCACACCAGATAGCCAGTGATTTTTCAGGTTGTGATATAGCTGGATATAATTCGAATAAGTTTGATATTCCGATGTTGGTGGAGGAGATGTTGCGTTGTGATATTGATTTGAATGTCCGCAAACATTGTCTTGTGGATGTTCAGACAATCTTTCATAAGAAAGAGGCTCGTACACTTTCCGCAGCATACCGATTCTATTGTGATAAGGAACTGGTCGGAGCCCATGGAGCCATGGCCGACACTAAAGCCACATATGAAGTGCTTCAGGCTCAACTAGACAGATATCCTGATCTTGAGAATGATATCAAGTGGCTGTCGAAATTCTCCACACAGAAGAGAGTCGTTGACTTTGAAGGACGATTCGTTTTCGATGATAAGGACGATGTCGTGGTCAATTTTGGAAAGCATAAAGGCAAGAAGCTCAAAGAAGTGTTCGTTACGGATCCCGGATATTACGGATGGATTCAGCGAGGTGAGTTTAGCCTTGACACCAAACGTTGCGCGACACTTGTGAAATTGGGACAATTGTAATTTTATATAGGGCAGGGTTGATTCCTGCCCTTTATTATGTAAGGCAAAACATTCAAAATGGCAAACCATATATTTCAGTTCAAACAGTTTAAGATAGACCAGTCACTATGTGCGATGAAAGTTGGTACGGATGGCGTGACACTTGGAGCTGTGGCGGATGTGGAGAAAGCAAGACGAGTGCTCGACATCGGTTGTGGCACAGGATTGTTGTGCCTGATGACGGCACAGAGAAATGGGACGGCGGAAATTGTCGGGATTGACATAGATGAGGATGCCGTGCGTGGAGCGACGCAGAATTGTGAAGCGTCGAAGTGGGCTGGACGGATCTCTATAGTTGGGAAATCGTTGCAGGAATTTGTGGAGGCTGCACCGTCGGCATTCGACAAAATAATCACCAATCCACCGTATTTTGAGGATAGTCTGAAAGCACCGAAAGCCAGCCGCACGTTGGCGAGGCACACCGATAGCCTTCCATTCTCAGAGTTGGCATCATCCGCGTCGACGCTACTGAGCGATGACGGATCCCTTTCCATCATATTGCCGACGGATGCTCATGAAAAGTTTGAGAAGATTGCTGAGGAATATGGGTTATATTTAAGAAAAAAGACGTTGGTTTATCCTAAACCAGGAGCGGAAGTCAAAAGAGTGGTGGGAGAGTTTGTGAAAATTAAGAATGATGAATGCAAAATGCAAAATGTTGAGATTGAGACCCTTACTGTTGAGACAGAAATACGCCACCAATATACGGATGATTATATAAGACTGACGAAAGAGTTTTATTTGAAGATGTAGAAATTTGTTATATTTGCAACTATTGTGTAAATTGAAATTGTTTTGAAACGAGTCATGAGTGAGATTAAAGGATTATTTTTGTACCTATTTGTTTTGATTTTTTCACAAAATATCTTTTCTGAAAATCGTAGTCAGAATGATTCTACGCTCAACCTGTCGGTAGAATCAGAAGATTTGGATATATATGGTATAGACGAGGGACAATACATGGGACGAGATGATATAAAGAATATCGTTTTCCATGATTCTTTGTTGACAATAGGCATGTCTGCTTTTAAGAAATGTCAGAATCTTACTGATTTGCGAATTCCAAAACGTTGTGAAGATATTCTGGACAGTGCTTTTTTAGGCTGTGAATCATTGCGGACAATCAAATGGCCAGACTCATTAAAAAGCATTGGAAAATCTGCGTTCAGAGGATGTATAAATCTTACGGATTTAGTGATCCCCAAAGGCTGTAAGTATATATTGGATGACGCTTTTGACGGATGTGACTCATTGAAAACAGTTGAAATACCTGCATCTGTAACCTATATTGGATTGTGGGCCATTCCTGTGGATGCGAAGATGATTGTTGCCAAGCGATCGGCTGCGGAACAATATGCAAGGAAGTTTGGCATAACATATTCTTATGGACGTGGTCAGAAAGAGATTGTCGATTTTATTCAAGAGAAGGGTAGTTTGACGTTAGACCTTACGAAGGAGAATGACCATGTTGATATCTATATGGTTGGAAATTTGAAATATTGGGGAAGAGACGATATAAAAGAAATAAAATTTTCAGATTCGTTGTTTTCAATAGGAGCTGGAGCATTTAGTGGCTGTCGTAATCTTGAAAAAGTAAAAATCCCAAACAAATGTAAGGAAATAGAGCACGGAGCTTTTGTTGGATGTACTTCTTTGCAATCTGTAGAGATACCAGCATCAGTAACTACAATTGGACAAGAAGCTTTCCCTTTGGATGCGACATTGATTGTAGACAGAGGTTCTTTTGCGGAACGTTATGCACGAACAAATGGTATTGACTTCGTTTATAAAAATGGAGTTGGAGGGCCACAAATCAAAAATGCTATCAAACCTATTTTGAAAACACAATGGGATCAGCCGCTTAGCTATTTTTATGGGAAAAGAGGGAAATATGGTTATTATAAGTGGAATAGTAGTGATGGAATCTGTTATATAATTGCGTATGCTCAGATATTAAATCATCTTGGATTGAATGTCTACGGATCTCATCGTTACACAACCGACAAAAATGTTTATTATGGAGATTTCGACAAGGATAAAGTGGATATGAATAAGTTGCCTGCGTATTCAGGTTACAATAAATCTGCTAATGCTGAATTTTATAAGTACATAGAAAATATTGCGTTAGCATCAGAGCATGGTTGGAGAAAAGAACATGTTTTGTCGAAGATGTCTGATTCAAAATCAAAACATATCCCAGCCAAATTCGAATGTCATTATATGAAGGAAGAGGGAAAGATGGGATTGGAAAAAATCATTCGAGAGAATCTGAAAAACAACATCCCATTATATGCAGGTTTGCGCAAGGGACATGCGGTAGTGATAGATGGTATCAGGGAGAAGAATGGGAAAACCGAAGTCCACATGAATTTTGGATGGGGGGGAGATAGTAATAGATGGACAACTTTGCAATCTCCAATAATCATCAAAGATTACATGGGCGAAGTGTATTGTAAATTCACTGGCGTTGAGTATATCGTTGAAGTGACACCTCTTAGTAAAAAAGAACTAAAAGAATGGAAGCCACTTCGAATGGACAAGTAATTTTTATAAATGCTGGATTTAAAATATAAAAACTCGCAATCGAGACAGATGTCCGCCACCAATATACGGATGATTACATAAGACTGACGAAAGAGTTTTATTTGAAGATGTAGGAATCTTGTTGTATTTGCAACTATCGTGTAAATTGAAATTGTTATGGAACGAATTATGAGCGAATCATAAGTCGAGTTTGCAGAAATGAATGTCCTAACACCTTCCATAGTGCGATAAGCAGGCGAGCACACAGAATTTAATAAAACCGCAGAGACACAAAGTTAACGGGGTTTTATGAGAAAAAGAGGTAAGAATTCAATCATAAAGTGGAAAAAGCATTTTTTTTTATGATTGTTCGTTATTGCTAATTTGCAGATTACAATTCGTCGAACTCACGTTATTATAAATATCGAATTTGTAGTAGAATCGAGGCATTTATGAAAAATGAAAAAGAAAATTTTGGAAACAATATAAGATTCATAGATTGGCTTTCTATGGCATTCCTTTTAATTTTGATTGGATGCTTTAAGGGATTAGATGAGTTAATCGATGTCTTAAATGGATTAATTATTGCTTTTTCACCACTTTTTATTATATTTTATTGCATATTTGCAACTTCTCGCAAAAAAGCGATAATTAAAAGTTTGGTAGTCTGTGTTGTATTTATACTCTGGGTGTCTTTTTCAGACCTTGATCTCATAGCGAGTCTAAAAGCGACGCTGATGATGACCGTTATGTGGATTGCAGTTCTTGCTTTTTTTTATCTATTATATTTAATATATCGTTACTTTTCAAACCGATAAGCATTTTCTAAAATGCAATATTCCACAAAGATATACAGAGTTTATGAATAGTTTTTATCAGAATAAAATGGAAAAGACGCTTGTATTTATTCTTTTGTTATTCTCTGTTTCTTTTAGTACATTTGGAAAGGATGAAACAGTTATTCCAGTCCTAAAAGAAGATTTACTTAAGGATGAAACATTTATCCGTTTTACAGGTCAGGCAAAAAGGATTTATGTTTGGAAACCCAAAACTGCCATAAGGATACATAGAAAACCATCTTTAGAAGATTGGAAACAATATGATCAGTTTATAAAAGACATGTTGGGCTGTGACATTTATGATACGATTTCTGTACAAAGTACAAAATACAAATTGAGATATAGGGAGACGTCAAATGAAAAAAGATGGTCAGACATGTATAATGATAGATATTTTTGCAGTAACCCTATACTTTTGATAAAAGTGCATGACATATATCAATGTTCCGATTCTATGTCATATTGTCTGGTGCAATTGTTTTATGCTTATCGATGTTATGAATATGAATATTTTATTAAGAAGGAAGACGGTAAGTGGGCTATAATTTTTAAAAATCTTCTTTCTCGTGGTATGACATAAATGTGTTTATTGTCCGATAAATACCTTATATTTGTTTCCGATGCTGTAGATTAATAATAATGCTTATGGGAAAATCATTGTTGTTCTTACTTGTTTTAATGCCATCTTGTATTCCAGTTCCTGATTTTGAAAGGGAAGAGGTGGAGTTGTCTAAAACACATGGTAATATTAATGTGAAATATGTCAGATGCATCGGGGGAGCACCAGACCAGAATTACAAAACATACGTAAGCATATCGGATGGAACCCATAACGATACGATTTTATGGAATAGAAAAATAAAAGATATTGCAATCCATTCAGATACAATTTTGATAGAATTGGATGAGGAAGAAAAAGACGGCACAAAAATTATGATCTATTAAATACGTGGTCTTGGTTATTCTTTGTAGGTTATCATTATGTTTTTGAAAATGAATAAACCGTCGAAAAGAGTATAGAAAATAAATTGGAAATTTAGAATGAAAGATAATTTATGTAAATTCAAATACTTACGTCTTGCAATACTAACAATCTTTTCCTTCATTGTTAGTTGTTCGATATTTGATGCAGGAGAAACAATATCTGGAATCACTCCCGTCGGATCAATAAGAGATTCTTTCGATGTGTTTGATTTAAATCATGTCGATATGACAACCACGTCAGATAATGAATTGTATCTTTTGGAACGAAATAATGGTGTATTTAAGGCAGACCTTCAAACAAAAGTCTGGAGACACATTCTAAAGACTGGATGTTGTAAAGATAAGATATTCTCAATAGGTGAGAATGATCTCTTCGTCTATGAAAAATATGCTTATTCTATTTTACATTCTGCGGACAAGGGAAATACTTGGGAGAAAATTTCTTGTCCTTCGGCAATGTTGATGCGTTCGGATGAAGAAAAACGCATTTGGTTAGTCGACCGAGAAAATGATCTCTATATATCCGAAGATAAAGGAAAAACATGGGATAAAGGGCTTTTT
Source organism: Paludibacteraceae bacterium (assembly GCA_016283095.1). Taxonomy (GTDB): domain Bacteria; phylum Bacteroidota; class Bacteroidia; order Bacteroidales; family Paludibacteraceae; genus UBA1723. The sequence goes on from JAEEMG010000078.1 coordinate 34,448, forward strand.
AATCGAATTGTTCATGATATATTATACGACAAAGAAACCCACTCTCTTTGGATTACCTCTGGCAATGAAATCTATAAGTCTGCAGACTATGGACGTTCTTTTTCTCGGATTCCTACACCGGTGACGTCAAAATACGATACAGAGTCTGACAAGCTAACTTTAGGTTCAGATAAAAACTATTATTATGTGCATCAACGTGGCTTCGTCTACAAAACAGACAAAGAGCATATTGAGTGGAAGGAAGTGGATGGTGAGAAAGACGGGAATCCATTTTCGGATGATATAAACGATGGAGAGACCGTATCATGTGAGGGCGACAACTGTTTATGGATACTGACGGATAATGGAATTTTGAGCAAAGTATGTAGTGATGAAGAGACTAAATACAAAATGAGAGCTGAACTACCAATCCAGTTAGATTGCCAAAATCGAGATACTATTCACAATAATATAATAGTATACTACAATGGCATCTACTATTATGTGAGAAATAAACACATTTATTGCAAGGAGAGGGCGGAAGACATACTTCTTGAGAAAACTGAGAAATGGTACAGGTATCTTGACTTGGACTCAAAAGTCAGCTATTTATGGAAAGATAAGGAAGGCGTATATATGTGTGATGAGAATTTCAAGAAGTATCAAATAAACCAAGAGATAGATTCGATAAAATCGTACAAAAGTGAGTTTGATGATTTTAGAGAGAAGAAAATAGAGAAAATAATAATCCAGGGACTTATTATTGCATGTGAATCATCATTCAATAGTTTAACATATTTGCCAAGTAAAGATGGTTTTGTTAAAACAAAAGAAAATCAAACAGGTGATCATATGTTTGAGAATATGCCACAAAATATATCCAAAGCATCTGTCCAAAAACTGCAACAATGTGTTTATGATGTAATGTGTGGAGTTGAAGATACGTCTTATATAAAACTAACAAAAAATGATTTGAATAACTATAAGAATAAACTTGACAAAGACATTGAACTTTTGGAGGATGAAAATATTGATATTCTAGACAGGTACTTTTATTTGGATTATTATTGGAACAGAAGGCACTCGATCGGGAAAAAAGAATTGCGTTTTCTTTCTGCGAGTCTCGATACATTAAATATAACACAGCAAAAGCAGAGTATTATTTTCTCAAAAACATATAAAATAGATATAGAGGAATTTTATGACTTCTGTGTTGTTTTTTTATGTTTCGACGACGGTAGTTCCCTGGCACTAAGAAGTAATGTCTCTATTCAACCTGTTTTTTTGCGTTGCCCATGGACAGCATTCTATAATGGTGAACCATACTCGCTAAAATCTGTAGGTGTTGGAAAAAGTATTGATGAAATGACACAAGGAAAACTTTTGTCGGATTGTAATACGAAAGAACATGCTTTGAAGACGATATTCAGATATTTGTTAGAATGAGTCGCACAAAAGATAGCGGAAAGAAATGAGACTTTTAGAGACAATGGACAATATGATGATGGCTCATTTGTGCTTTCTTATGATGTGTTTGATCCTCGTAATTCCATTTCAAAAAAGGCTCAAAGACGATTATATGATTACTGTAAAGATAATCATTTTGATTACGCTCGCGAGTTCTGTAGCCAATCTTCTTCGGAGCTTGCCAACCATAGACTGTCCTGACAACCGTTTACACGGTTGTCAGGAATAAAAAATGATTATCTTTGTTGACATCAAAAAGCGATTGTTAAAACTCAGATGATGGAGTCCTGGAAATGAGGATTCCAAAGGGCGGAACGCCCTTGCTCCCATTACCTTCCGAGAGTGCGTAAGCACGAGCGGAGAAAAAGGGGAAATTTTGTATTAGCTAAAAATACAGGTATTAATTCTGTAATAGGTTATAATGAAAATTAGACAACTTGTGTTTCTAAAATGATTCTAAAAAGTCTTTTAATGAAAGAGTATAACATTGAAGACAAAAAGTAATTTATGATTTATATATTGCAATGAAAGTTAAATTGATTGTTTTTGCATTATTTCAAGCTTTGCTTATATCATGTGGCATGTCTTATGTTAATAGGAATGTGTTGCCAGAGACTGTCGTGTCAGGTGTTGAGTATTGTGTAAAGGAATATTTTTATAAATCATATTATCGATTGCCTGTTGATCAGGATGAGTACATGAATTTTCTTCGACATTCAATTGAAGTTTATTCTGAACATAGAGGAGGTTTTGATTTTTCAAAAATAGATGAAGTTGTAAAAGAAAAAGAATCCGTGTTGATAGAAAAATATGGATATTCGGTCATTACTGAATATGCTTTGTTGAAGCAAGGAAAGTTAAAGATTGATTTTTTTGATAATCAGGCCATGATACATTCGGAATATAAAGATTATTTAATAAACTGTATGCCGGTATTAAACGATAGTGTTGTGTTTTCGGACTATTTCCCAGTACGTAAAATTGATAAAGATGGAAATCTGATTGATTTTGATTTTGAGGAAGAAGAAACACTGTTGCATGAAATATATCTTGCTAAAACAAAGGTTGCTCCAAATGGGGTCTTTCGCCCGATGATTGTTAAATATTCAAGGAAAAAAGGACTGGAAATAGTTTATATGTCAAAGGATTATAAGAAAGAGGATTTTAAATCATTACCTGTTGTGGCTGATTTTTTGAGTGATTATTTAGAGCATCATGAAAATGTCGAAGAAATTATTGTGCCAATGAAAAATATGTGGTGATTTTAATTCATTACGTATATATATTCTCATTGGGTCAAGTAGATATGGAATAAAAAAGAGTGCTACATTCCGCATTTATAATTCTAGCTCTGCTTTCACCTTCTTTGTTAACTTGCTGTACACTAATTCGTAGGCAATATCTGTGAGATATTTTACCAGTTCGGTGGTGATTTCAGCATCGTCGAGATGAATCTGCATCCACAGACGCTTATGCCAATGCCATGCCTGTTCGATGGCAGAGTATTGGACCACCATTTCATCAAACATCTCAGGATCGCATTTCAGAACGAGTAGGTTGGGCTTCTCCAAAGGAAGTCCTGCGAAAATTTTGCCACCGACTCTGAATGCCACATAATCGTCGCCAAATGGCATATCCTCGGTGACGTGAGGTTTACTTAAACAGTATATACGAGCGTCTTCTATAGTCATAACATGATTTTTTCTGATAACAAAGGTAAGCAAAATCTAAAAATCAGCGGAATTTTTATAAAAAAACGAGAGTTTGTAAAAAGTATGTATTTTAATTCTTGATTTTTATTTTATTGATTTATAGTAAAATAAAACCTTTTTTGAAACTTTTTTATAAAATTGGCATGCTGATATGTAAAGTTGGCGCAGTTTTTGTAGTGTATATAGTGTACGTCGAGATGACGGATTCATTTTGTAGTTTAGTCCTAATATTAAATCCTTTTGTGCTACATTAAATGTGTAGTAAAATAGAGATATTTGAGCAATCAGATATCTCTTTTTTTTGTCCTTTATCGGAATATGTTTAAGTTCCTGTCATGAAATAGGTCAAGAATCATACGTTTTTTTGTTTAGATAACAGCGATGTATTAGGATAAAGATGCCCAGTTTGTGCGACTGTTGTTGATAAATAGCGAGTGTTTGTCAAAGGTGATGTGCCAATGAATGTTTATTAGCATTTTTTTTAATTATTGTTAATAAATGCTATCGAAATATTGTTGATTTTAAAAAATTATAACTTACTTTGTAAATTGTTCAAGTGGCGTAAGTCACGAAAGAAAGGATAATATTATATTAAGATTGACTTATCTATGTTTGCGAATAGTAAGAAAATAGTTTTATCTCTGATTGTTGCGGTCGGGTTTGCGTTACCGTCGTTTGCCGTGCATGAGGAATTCACAGAAGGATACGAATTTTCGTCTTCTCAGGCCAGCTCAAAGATGCAGGAGCGTCCGATGTCGTTATATAGAGATGGAAAGGTAGTGTTCTTTAAGGGCGACAGTGCTTATATAGCAAGAATAGGAGACACCTATGAGTTAGTAGATATCGAGCCATGTCCGGAGTTGCAGGATCTTGGCATTGAAGGAACGTTTGCATACGATCAGAAGCGTCGTACAATTTATTTTGCAAAGACAGATGAGGTAGGAAACTCTGATTTGTATGAGGCGAAATGGATGGGAGGCTCGTATACAGAGCCAGTGAAGCTAGAGATTCAGGGTTTGAATAAAGTGCGTAAACCGATCAAGGGTAGTTCGACAGTCACAGCTGGTTGGACATACCGATACAATAGAATATCCGGATTTTTCAATCCTTCTATCGCAAAAGGAGGAGACAGAATATATTTCTCAGCGGATTTTCCAAAGAAGAGTTTTGGTGGACGAGATATTTGGTATATAGACAGAGGTAAGGCGACTGACAATACCCGTTGGAAGATGCCGGAGAATGCCAGTGATAGTATTATCCCGATGAATTCAAACGCGCGTGATGACTATGCGTGGTGTTACAATGACACATTGCTATATTTTGCATCCAACCGTGGAGGTGGATATGGTGGTTTGGATATCTATGTCTCTCATTTGAAGACAATCACTCGTGAATCTACAGATACGACAACAGGTCAGGTGAATAAGCAGGAACTAGAGATTTGGGACACTCCAATACATTTGGATTCTGTATTCAACTCAAGTTCAAATGATTACAACTTGATAGGATCTCCTAAGATCTGTTTGTACATGTCAAACAGAACAGGAGGTAAGGGTAGTGATGATATCTATCGTCCGGCTCCGTTTGTTGCGACTCGTGAGCCAGAGTTGATACCAGACTTTACAATTGATGAGCCTAAGGGCTTCCACTGGGTGCTAATGTTCTTCGATTTCAACGTGGCTACGATGAAACCAGAGTATGAGGCTCAGTTGGATGAGTTGGTAAGCGCGATGAACGAGTTCCCTGGTGCGATCTTTGAGGTTTCTGGACATACCGACTCCCGTGGTTCTGATGCATACAATGTCAAGTTGTCGCAGAAACGTGCCGACTATATCCGAGGAATGTTGATTAACCGTGGTTTGGACCCAAACAAACTTGTGTCTGTCGGACGTGGATTCCACGATCCTGTGATTCCAAATGCACAGTCTGAGGCTGAGCACGAGCAGAACCGTCGTGCCGATATTAAGATTTTGAATGAATAAGAGAAGAGGAGGACAATATATTATGAAAACGAGATTTTTAGCAATTTGCGTAGTTTTGTTTAGCGCAATATCGGCTTTCGCACAAAGAGATTTGATGCTATCTCAGCAGTTCTTCTCTCGATTGAACTTCAACCCTGCGGCTACTGGAAACAGTGATGATGTTGATTTCTTCTTGATTGGTCGTTCTCAGTGGTCTGATTTTGAGGATTCTCCGAAAGATGGAGTTTTTAATGTGTGCAATTATATCGAGTCTATCCGATCAGGTTTCGGTCTTTCAATGAGTTATGACGACCTGGGTATAGCAAACCATACATTTATCTGCAAGCCAGCGTACGCTTACCATATCAATATGAACGAGAGTATGTTGCTTTCTATGGGTGTATCTTTCGGTTTCCTTTACCATTCATGGGATCCTACAGACCATAGAATTATTGATCCGCAAGAGTATGGATTGCCATCATTCCCTGCTGATCCAGAGAAGAAATTCCGACCAGATATGGATTTCGGTATGGAGTTGGCAACTCCTAAACTGATGTTTGGTGCGTCTATTGTTCATATCTTGAATAATGAGGAGATAGTTACGACTAATGTTCCAGGCCGTCAGTTCTATTTGTACACAAGAGCGACATTGTCTCCATCTGATTTCTTGGCGATTTGTCCGGCATTCGTTTTGATGCACAGAAATAAAGTAAGCAAGGTGGAACTTAATGTTCAGGCATTCTTCAACAGAATGATTTGGGGTGGTATCACTTATCGTCCTGATATTGGTTCTGGAGCATGGTTCTCATCAAATGAGATGACATTCACAATAGGTATGGAAAGAAAACGTCTTCGCTTCGGTTACGCTTTCAACCTTGGTTTGGGTGAAGTCTCAAAACTGTCAAGACAATCTCATGAGGTTTTGATTTCATACAGAATTCCAAAGAAGAAAGCTAAGTATCAGAGATTCTTGGAGGATGAGGAATAAGATTTTTTAGACAGATATCGTGTGGAGGGTCGAAAGATTCTCCACTTTTTTTGTTTTCAGGTTACTGTTTTTTGGTTGTCAATTTATGGATTGACAAACGCAAGATGATAGATTGATAATTTTTGTTTGGTTTGTCGTTGCTGTAGGCAGACCACAACGACAAACGAATAGTAATCAATGCGAGAAGATCTATTAAAGATCCAGCAGTGGCGAATGGTTGTTTGCCAAATTTTTTTATGATTCGCTTGTCTTATCGCCCGTATCTTCTGATTCTGAAAAGACAAACCACTAAGATGACTGGAAATACGGATGCGGCAAGCAGACCGTTTTGTATATTCTCACTGGATTTTGTACAGATTCCCACAAGTGATGGCCCTAACGTTCCTCCCATGTCTCCTGCTAAAGCAAGCATTGCAAACATGGCAGTGCCACCCGTTGGAATGCGTTTCGATGTGATGCTGATGGAGCCTGGCCACATGATACCGACCGCCAATCCGTTGATCATGCAACCAATCAAACTAATATGTGGAATTGGGGATAGGGATGCTGTCAGGTAGGCAGCGAAACATAGAATACCAGCTTCGGTCATGTAGGAAGTCAGGTCGAGATTCTGACCTTTCTTGCCATACCAAAGTCGGCCAAGCCCCATGCAAAATGCAAATCCACATGGTCCTGCCAAGTCGCCAACAGCTTTGTCTACTCCTAATGACGCTTCCGCAAATGCCGATGCCCACTGTGCCATTGTGCATTCTGATGCTCCGGCAGCAACCATCAAAAGAAGGAATATCCAAAACATTTGGTTTTTAAGAAGCTGACCCATGTTCATTCCGTTGGCATCCTCCACAATAGGCTCGATAGGACAAGTGGTAAAATTGATAATGTTGTAGAGAGGTATCAATGCCCATACACAGGCTAATATTTTCCAGTTGTCCACTCCAAAGAATGTGAAGAAAAGCGTCGAACCTAGAATTACGCCGACTGCTCCCCAACAGTAGAAGGAGTGGAGCAGACTCATTGTGCTTTCTTTGTTGGGGAAAGGACAAGCCTCTATTATCGGGCTGCACAATACTTCAATAAGTCCGCTTCCCACTGCGTATATGCAGACGCAGATGAGAATTCCTATCATTGGATTGCTGAATAGCGACGGTATAAAAGCCAATCCGACGAGTCCGATCGCCGCCGCAATTTCAGAGATGACGATGCTCCTGCGGTAGTCGATATTCTTGAATTTAGCACAAAGAAAGTCTGTGATTAGTTGGATGATGTAGAATACAGCTGGTATCAAAGCTAAATTTGCTAATGGAATTCCGTATTCACGATGAAATGCAGTGAAAAGAAGTGGGGTGAAATTGGCAACGATTGCCTGAGTGATAAAACCGAGATAGCAGGCAGTTTTAGTTTTGTTGTAGTTTTTTGCAATTCCGTTCATATTGTCTAAATCAAACCAATCATATATAACGACTGCAAAATTATCAAAAGATTAAAGCTTATTCAAAAATATAAAATGGAAAATCCACTTCCCCTATTCTCGATTTTTTTTGTATATTTGGAGGCAATTTATGTAATATTTGTATTGTATGAGTAGAGAAGACGAAAACATAGATGACCTAGAATCGGTAAACGACGACGAGAATCTCGGACATTCCAGTTATGTTGTGACTGATATGAACAGTGAGGATGCGCGCCTGCATCTTGGCGGTATGTATCAGCAATGGTTCTTGGATTATGCCTCGTATGTTATCACCGACCGTGCTATCCCATATATAGAAGATGGTTTCAAACCTGTGCAGCGACGTATCATGCATACGATGAAGACTATTCATGATGGCCGTTA
>JAEEMG010000079.1 GCA_016283095.1 Paludibacteraceae bacterium
GCTTGGGAAGATCACTTCCACTATTCCGCCCAACACCACCTGGCATGTGCGTGTCTGGCCCTCTATGCTGAGCATTGAGCCGCCTATCGTCTTGCTCTTCTTGTCGAGCAATGTCTTAAGATCGGAATCCGACGTGACTGGAGATGAACTTGCGACCAACTCCTGATCATCGTACAATCTGTCGGCACATCCCTTCACATTGGAAAGCAGTCCAGACCCAGAATCCTTAGTGCCTTCCATATATACCTGCTTGTCTGTCTCATGGATATATTCATAAGCTGCGATGCTGCTAGGAAGAGCTGAGGCACGTGTGCATAGGCTGAACACGTCATGGTCGAATGTCAATGCCACCTCAGGTGATTTTTTCGGCTGACCGAAAATGACGGTTTTTCCGTCGTAGAAAAACATCTCGTTATATGTGCTCGAGAGTCTGTTGAGAAATTCAAACACACTCTCCTGATATCGCATCACGTATGGGATGACTCCGTTGAAATTAGGTTCACACTCTACTGTGACTCCGAACTTCTGCGTCGACTGAGACACAATCGATTTAAGCTGGCTGTCGACAAATGAATCCATTCCGCGTGAGCCGTTCAGTTTCACGATATCGCCCTCTCCTATGATATGGACACGGTTGCTCCTGTGGTTAAGAAACTCATAGTCCGGCTCACTTTCCCATGCGTCGATGCGGACATCCGTCACCCAACCGGAAAATTCATAAGGCGTGCCTGAATCCCGATGTTCAAATGTGATCAGTGCGCGTGATCCTATACGGTTCAACAGTTTCTGCGGAGTCTGCTGCCACATCTCATTTTGTGACATGAATTCACACACCACTTCGAATCTGTGGCATGAATTCATGCTTTGCTCTAAGACCAGTGACTCAAAAGATATATTTTCCCCGTCGAGCAGCACTTTCGGCTGTACGGGATTCAAATTCTGTGACATGCTTAATTATTTTTCTATTTTTATATTGTTCTAACCCTAAAAACTGACAAACAATTCGCTGGCTATTTACAAACCGTTTAAGCTTTCGATTGTCAAATTTGCTATATTAAAACAAAAATTTATCTATTGACTGCTCGTTCTTGCGAACTCGCAGAAGAGACAGGAGTAAGGGCGTTCCGCCCTTTGAAATCCTCAACTCTACAACCCAAATTAAACATTTTATTAATCAATAAAAAAGGAGAAAGGCTACGATAAGCCTTCTCCTAAAACTTTTGATTAAGCCTTTGGCCAGTTCTCCTCGTATTCTGCGCCACCGATCTTGATGATCTGTGCAGAAATCGTGATTGTGATTGACATTGGGGCTGTTCCTACGATGTCAATACCTTCAGCAAACTCAATGATGTAGGCGTTCTCGAAAGAAAGTTCCTTCATCTTGCCTTCCTCGTCACCTTTCTTGAACACAATGCTTCCGTTGAATGGTTTGAACTGGTTTACCATTGTCTCCAAAATGGTTGTGTCCTCAGTCGACTCAACTCTTACTGTGATTTTGCCACCATAAATGTTGGAAGATGGACGACCCTTAGAGTCAACATCACGCTTTAGGGAATAACTGCAGTCGAGCACATCGTACTCCTTACCGCCTAAATTTAAACTAGATCTAAATGACATAGTGTATAAAATTAAAAGTTAATAAATATGATCAACTAAACACACGACACATTCGAAAAACTAATCACAACATGTAGATAGCTTTTTTACTGTTACCGTAAATGTTTGATGCAAAGATAATAGGGATTTATATGTCACAAAATGAATTTGATATAAAACCCTCTTTATTTTAAATAAATTTAACACAAGAAACGATTATTGTCATTTCGTTTCTTAAACGATATGGTAGTTATTTCAAATTAATAAAAAAAACAGGAGAATCATCAGACTCTCCTGCTTCCATATTTATCTGTATTTTTTAGAATTTCATCACAAGTGCAAGACCATTACCTCTCGCCTCCATGTCGAATTCTGGCTTCCAGCTAGTTTCTGCTGGCACTTCTGCTGGGATTTCAGTTGGATCAACATTATATCTGTTGACAATCTCATTCACCTTCTTATGAGCTCTCTTCTCCTTAATAATTCCCCATACAAGCAAAGCTGCACCAGAAGCGTAGCATCCAATCATTGGATACAAAGTAGCCTTTTTATAATGTTTTGCGTCATTCATATCCGACTTGAATGAAGCATTATAGAAATAAGTATTGAAATTATTATCTCTATTGTCTACGCTATCAAACGATTTATATGCATTGTAAGCGGCAGTTGCCTCTTTCTCTGCATCATTTAATCCATTTTGTGCATTTGTCAAACTTGTTTGCGCGTTTGTCAAACTTGTTTGCGCAGACTCAAATTCTTTTTTGGCATTTTGGTACTCCTCTGTCGTTTCTGTGAATCTATTTTTAATTATATTAAAATTTTTTTCGGCATCATCGAATTCCTTATTTGCATTGGACAATGCGGTATTTGCATTGTTCAAAATACCCTGTGCCTCAATTCTTTTTACATCAGCAGCATTATATGTTGCGTAAAGATCATTTACTTTTTCCGCATAGTTTGCGTTAGCCTCAGCCACATGGTTCTCATAAGCCGCTTTCTTATCATTATAATCCTTTGAAGCCCAAATGAACTGTGCTGTCCACAATCCACCACCGAAAACCAAAGCTCCACCAGTAAAGATCATCGCTCTTCCTACACGCTCGCTCTTGTGTGCACGTGTGAAATCAGTCCAATCCTTGCCTAAAACAGTGTGAGCCTGCTCCTCTGTGATGCTGCGTCCCCACTTCAACAGACCTGACTGCTCCTTTCTTGCGTACTCCAAATAATTGTTTGAAATTGGCATTGTATCAGCCAATGCTACCGAGTCGACGGGAGTCCCTGCGACTACAGTTTCTTCTACCTTCGTCTCTCCGACTGGGCCAGAGAAAGAGATTACCTCCTTCTGTCCATTTTCATACTTAAGCATAAGGATGTCTGCTTTCTTCTCCACGAATGTAGGACCATTCTGGTTTTTCCACTGCTTAAACTTAACTTTGTTTGAGCTGACTTCCAATATTCTACATTGGATTTCTTCACCGTCGCGCTTCACTATAACATCTTGCGCGATAGCCGAGGCGATTGACGCCATCGACGCTAGGACTAAAAATAGTCGTTTCATTGTTTTTTTGTTCTTCCCGATTCCGTGAGGATTTATTTATACACAATTACATTATACAAACGTCGGAATCTTACCCATTATAGTGATTTACTATCATTCAACATTTTGACTAAACGAGTAAACGTTCGTAGGATTTAAATATCGTCCGCAAAAATAATTATTTTTCGGAAATTAAAACAGATAGCTCAAAAATAAAATTATGAACATTTTAATAACAAAAAAACAAAAGGAGACGTGGCACTGCACCGTCTCCTCATGGGATTAAAAATTCATCGTCAACGACATCGAATTAACCCCGGCCTTAAAATCAAATTCAGGATTGAATCCGATTGAAGATGAACTATGTTGCTTTGCCAAACGTTTGCAACCTCGCTGTCCTTTTACAAAATTCACTATTCCTATCGCCAAAAGAGGATAACTTGCCACTCGCATTCCACCACCAACAATATATAATGGAAATGTTCCAGTGGCGATTCCAACAATTCCGGCTCCTGTACTCAGAAAATTACAGGCAATACCACAAACCAAAAGATTTTTTCCTTTCTTTCTTTTATCCTGATACATCTGAAATTCACTCCAATCTGTGCCCATAATAGTTTGTGCATAATCTAATGGTATTTCAGTACTGCCAGAATATAATCCAGATATTGAGACTTTGTCATATCTCAAATTTGGAATTGTCATTGCCGACGACGGGTTGACAGCAACATTATTTTTTTGCAACGCTGTTTTTACCCCAAACACGTCTTTCTCTCCGTTTTCATACTTTATCATGAAAACATCGTCTCTCTCCTCGACAAAAGTAGGTCCGTTCTGATTCGACCATCTTTTGTATTTGACACTTTCCGTCCCGACTTCAATGAGTTTACACTGGATTTCATCGCCATTCTGTTTGACGATCACATCTTGTGCCATTGCCGACAATGAACACAATGCACTTAAAATCAATAATATCTTTTTCATATTTTTAGAATGTCAACGTGAATGCTAGATTATTTCCTTTTGATCCGATATTAAACTCGGGCTTGGACATACCTGTCTTTTTAGAGTTCTTCTCATATTCATCATTGTACTTGTTCACAATTTGAGTGGCATTTCTATGTCCTCGCTTTGCTTTGACTATACCAACGATTAACAATGGAGTTCCTATAGAAAATCCTGCCAACATTGATAAGCTTGAAATATTTTTAGCATGTTTATACTCTAACCTATCATAATCTTCATCTGCCAATCTTTTACAATAAACAATATGTGCCGCAGTCCACAATAATCCACAAAAATTAAAAGTTCCTCCAGTAATAGCCAACACTTTACCAGTTCTTTCATCTTTTCTGGCTGATTTATAATCAAGCCAGTCATTTGTCAGAATAGACTGAGCCTGCTCGTCAGACTGCATGTGTCCCCACTTTATTATTCCGGACTTTCTTCTTCCACGAGTAGTATACTCCAAATAGACATTTGAGATTGGCGTAGGATCAGCAAGTGTCATTTTGCTTGGCACTGAAGTTGATAAGCTTGGAGTGACGGAAGGAACAGTCAAAGTTGGAGACTCATAAGCCACCACTTCTTTTTCGCCATTCTCATACTTGATCATAAAAATGTCTGATTTCTTTTCCGCAAATGCAGGACCATCTTGATTCGTCCAACGCTTGTACTTCACCTCATTTTTGCTCACCTCCAAATCTTACACTGGAGTTCATCGCCATTCTGTTTGACGATCACATCTTGTGCTGATGCCGACAACGAACACAACGCACTTAAAATCAATAATATCTTTTTCATATTTTTAGAATGTCAACGTGAATGCAAGATTATTTCCCTTTGATCCGATATTAAACTCCAGCTTGGACATACTTGTCTTTTTAGAGTTCTTCTCATACTCATCATTGTACTTGTTTACAATTTGAGTAGCGTTTTTATGTCCTCGTTTGGCTTTGGTCTTTCCGACGATAAACAAAACTGATCCAGAGACCAAACCTCCTAACATAGAACACAAACATATATTTTTTTCTTTTCTACCCGAAGACACACGCTCTTCCCATAATTTTATATACGAATCTGATTGCCAGTCTGAATTATAACCATATACCAACTGATACCTTGCAACCTCTTCATCATAACGTTCTTTGTCTTCCAAATAATACATATAATTTCCGATATAAAATACTGTCCACAATAATCCACCAAGGAACAGAGTTCCTCCAGTAATAGCCAACACTTTGCCTTTTCTTTCATCTTTTCTGGCTGATTTATAATCAAGCCAATCATTTGTCAGAATAGACTGAGCCTGTTCGTCAGACTGCATGTGTCCCCACTTTATAATTCCTGACTTTCTTTTTCCTCGACTAGTATACTCCAAATATACATTTGAGATTGGAGTCGGATCCGCAAGTGTCATTTCGCTTGGCACGGAAGTCGACAAATTTGGAGTGACGGAAGAAACAGTCAAAGCTGGAGACTCATAAGCCACCACTTCCTTTTCTCCATTCTCATACTTGATCATAAAGATCTCTGATTTCTTTTCCGCAAATGTTGGTCCTTCCTGATTAGACCATCGTTTGTACGTCACCTCATTTTTACTAACCTCCAAAATCTTACACTGGAGTTCCTCACCGTTACGCTTGACAATAACATCTTGGGCTGATGCATTCACACCGATAAATGCCATCAAAAGAACTAATAGTTTTTTCATTTTTGTACAATACTAAGGCCCAACTCCCCAAAACCTTATAACAACAAAAAGCGCAGGAATCGTACCCATCGTGTATTCGTCTTACAGGCTCGGCAAAGCCCTATCCCTAACACACAACAAGAGATTCCTGCGCTAACTATCATTCTATAATCCACCGTACACCTATAAAATAGGCATACGGAGGACACAGATATTCTCTTTTAGCACAGGCATCCACTCATCGTCTGCTTTGGGATTTTCAAATTTTGCCGATTTGTAAGACAAAGCAAAACGAGTAAACGCTCGTAAAAAATAATATCAAAGTATCTTTTTGCGATACCAATTGCAAAATTAGCAAAAAGTTCGACAAGAGCAATACAAAAGACGAGAGAATCTAAAGACCCTCCCGTCTACCCAATTTCAACATCTCAGCGGAAATTTCGTTGTAAATACGTGATTTTTTCCGCTACAAAGTCAGTATAATTCTTTTCAATTCAATACATCAGCGGAAATTTTATTGTAAATACGTGTTTTTTTCCGCTTATATCAATTGTGGGCAGGTTTGAAACCTGCTTCTACGGAGACAAAAAAAGCGAGAAGACTTTTCGTCCTCTCGCTCTGTATAGAGTTTAGATACTCAAAACTCATTATTTCTTGCAACCTGGACACCAAGGCTGTAACTGCTTGAAGAAGTCGTTACCCTTGTCGTCTACCAAGATGAATGCTGGGAAGTTCTCAACCTCAATCTTCCAAATTGCCTCCATTCCTAGTTCTGGATACTCTACGCACTCAATGCTCTTGATATTGTTCTGAGCAAGGATTGCTGCAGGTCCACCGATTGAACCAAGATAGAATCCGCCGTGTTTCTTACATGCATCTGTGACTGCCTGGCTACGATTACCCTTTGCTAGCATGATCATGCTGCCTCCGTGATCCTGGAACTCGTCTACGTATGGGTCCATACGTCCTGCTGTTGTAGGTCCCATTGATCCACATGGCATGCCTTCTGGAGTCTTGGCTGGACCAGCGTAGTAGATAGGATGATCCTTGATATACTGAGGCAAATCCTCTCCTGCATCAAGTTTTGCCTTTAGCTTAGCGTGTGCGATATCACGACCTACGATGATTGTTCCGTTCAACGACAAACGAGTTGCAACTGGATACTTAGAAAGGATCTTGCAAACCTCGCTCATTGGCTGGTTAAGGTCGATCTTAACTGCATCGCCCTCACCTGCGCTTCTCAACGACTCTGGAATCAACTCGTATGGTTTGTCGTCCATCTTCTCAATCCAAATACCGTTCTTGTTGATCTTACACTTGATATTACGGTCGGCCGAACATGACACTCCAAGACCGATTGGGCATGATGCTCCGTGGCGTGGAAGACGGATGATACGAACATCATGTGCCATATACTTACCACCGAACTGTGCTCCAAGACCAATCTTGTGAGCCTCCTCAAGGATCTCCTTCTCTAGCTCTACATCACGGAACGCACGACCTGTCTCATCTCCTGTTGTTGGAAGAGAGTCATAGTAGTGTGTAGACGCAAGTTTAACTGTTAGCAAGTTCTTCTCTGCGCTTGTTCCACCGATCACAAATGCGATGTGGTATGGAGGACAAGCTGCAGTACCTAGGCTCTTCATCTTCTCGATCAAGAATGGGATCAAAGTGCCACGGTTCTGGATTCTTGCCTTTGTCTCCTGATATAGATATGTCTTGTTGGCAGAACCACCACCCTTAGTCACACAAAGGAACTTATATTCCATTCCCTCTGTAGCCTCGATGTCGATCTGAGCAGGAAGGTTACACTTTGTGTTGACCTCGTCAAACATATTAAGTGGAGCGTTCTGAGAATAACGAAGATTCTCCTCTGTGTATGTCTTGTAAACACCCTTAGATAGAGCCTCCTCATCGCAGAAACCTGTCCAAACCTGCTGTCCCTTCTCACCGTGGATGATTGCAGTACCTGTATCCTGGCACAATGGAAGTTTTCCCTTTGCTGCCACCTCTGCATTGCGAAGGAATGTCAAAGCAACATACTTGTCATTCTCTGAAGCCTCTGGGTCGTTAAGAATCTTAGCAACCTGCTCGTTGTGTGAGCGACGTAGCATAAATGAAACGTCACGGAATGCAGCGTTCGACATTGCTGTCAAAGCCTCTGGAGTGACCTTTAGAATCTGATGTCCCTCAAATTCGCTTACTGATACACCCTCTTTTGTAAGCAAGTAGTATTCTGTGTCGTCCTTGCCCAACTGGAACATAGGAGCGTACTTAAACTCTGGTGCTTTAGCCATAATTTATTTTAGTTTTAATGGTAGACGGAATTATCACCGTCTACATATTTATTTATCGATTTCATTGCAGCGACGCGAATATTCCCGTCTCCACTGATGCGTTTTCAATTACCAAGCAAGCGCTGATGCTCCAAGGATAGCAGCGTCGCCATCCTTAAGCTGAGATGTCAACACCTTGATCTTGCCACGGAATGTTGGCATAAGGTTCGCATCCATTGTTGCCTTCAAATCGTCGATGAACAAGTCTGCGCTCTTTACAGGACCACCGAACATCACGATTGCCTCTGGAGAAGAGAACTTAACGAAGTCTGCGAATGCCTCACCAAGGATGACTCCTACGCTCTTCATAACCTCTTTACCGATTCTGTCTCCCTTACGTGCTGCGTTGCATACGTCAAGACCTGTGATCTTGTCAAGAGGAATCTCACGAAGAACAGATGGCTCGTTTGAAGCCTGAAGAAGTTCCTGAGCAGAACGGATAATTCCAGTAGCTGAAGTATAAGTCTCAAGACATCCCTTCTGTCCACAACCACACTGGCGACCGCCACGGCGAACAATGACATGTCCTAGCTCACCTGCGTTACCGTCATGACCATAAACAAGCTTTCCGTTGCAGACAATACCTGATCCGACTCCTGTACCAAGAGTGATCATGATGAAATCCTTCATGCCTTTTGCTGCTCCATACATCATCTCTCCGATTGTTGCAGCATTAGCATCATTAGTAAGAGTGCAAGGCACACCGAACTTGTTTGTAAGGATCTTAGCGAACTCGATAGTGCCTTTCCAAGGAAGGTTTGCAGCATTTTCGATATTACCTGTATAGTAGTTTGCGTTAGGAGCACCTACCCCTATACCCTTGATCTTCTCAATTCCACCGTTCTCTGCGATAAGCTTAGAAAGAGCAGAATGAAGTTCGTTGATATACGCGTCAAGATCAGCTCCAAACTGCTGTGTCTTGATTGAACTACTTGCAATCACTTTACCGTTAGCGTCTACAATTCCAAACGCTGTGTTCGTACCACCTACGTCAATACCTACGACGTAAGGCTTTACCATATCTGTCATAATTATATATGTTTTTTATTTACTTCAATTTTGTAGCAAAGTTAGCACTATTTGCGAATTGTGCAACCCTTAAATCCATACCACATCAAATAAACATAGCATACGATTGGCAACGCGAATGCCATGTGTACTCCAATATTATCAGCCAACAATCCTTGCAATGGTGGAACTACCGCACCTCCAAGAATCATCATCACCAACAAAGATGAACCTTGAGCCGTATGCTCCTCCAACTCTCGTATCGCCAACGTGAAAACATTTGAGAACATGATGGAGTTGAACAATCCGACTGCCAAGATACACCACAATGAAAGCATACCATCAAACACCAACATCGCTGTAATAAGCGCTATATTAATAGTCGCGAAAATGCCTAATGTGCGAGACGGAACACTTTTTGCAGAGATGAAAGCAAAATAGTTAGCCACCAAATATCCGAAAAATGGAAGAACCTCTTCAATATTGAATCCTGTGATTGCAAAAATCAAGGAGAAGCCAGCGAGTGCCACAGCAGCCATGAAACCATACTTTTTTACGCTGTCCATATTACTCATAGAAAGAGATCCAACAAATCGTCCAATCATCGCACCTCCCCAATAGAATGCCAAAAATCTTCCTGCAGTAAACTCTTGGATTATGCCGACACACTCCTTCATATAAGTGACAAGGTTGCTTCCGATCGTAACCTCCCCTCCCACGTAGAAGAATATAGCAAACATTCCGAACACCAAATGAGGATATTCAAGCGCACTTTTCTTCGCTTTTTTCACTGTACCAGAAATAGTTGTCGAGACGGAATTGTCTGAAGCCAACAATTTTTCATCTCCATCGTCTTCCTTCTTTTTTTGCCTCATATCAGGGATATCAGACAAGAAAATAGTCACAGCCAAGAAAAGAAGGATACAAGCGAGTGCCAAATATGGAATCTGTACAGCCTGTGCTCCACCTCTGTATGGATCTGTATCATTGAAGAAATTGAATATCACATACGACCCGACTATAGGAGCTATCGTTGTGCCAAGAGAGTTGAATCCCTGAGAAAGGTTTAGACGACTTGATGATGTCTCTGGAGTACCCAACATCGACACCAATGGATTAGCAGAAATCTGTAGGAATGTGAATCCCGTGCCAAGCAAGAACAATGCACACAAGAAGATTGGGAAACTTGGACTCATTGATCCAGCCTCATGGAAAAAGATCAAACATGCTGCAGTCGACGTAAGCAATCCTGCTATAATGGCATTCTTATATCCGACCTTGTCAATCGGATCCCCTATGTGTCTGCTGACCAAAAAGTAAATCAGAGAGATCACGAAATACGCAGTAAAAAAAGCGAACTGGACAAGATTTGCTTGGAAATTTGATAACTCAAACACAGATTTGAAATAAGGAATCAACATATCATTCAAACATGTGATGAATCCCCAGATAAAAAACAAGCCTGTGAGAATTGTCAACGGATATTTATATGTTTTATTTTCCATCTTAATAAAGTATGTTAAAATTCTACTCTAAGTTTCAAATTCAATTGTCGGCCTGTCAGGTGATTTGGCACCGGACATTGGTTGCTATCCGCAGTTTTCACCCACGTATAACTGCTTACATTATTCAAATCAAACAGATTCAAGCAATCAAACGACAACTTTATAGCACGGAGCTTGCGAAACACCGGTTTTGTCATCAGTTTGTCTCTTCCCTGCATCAAACTATATGTAGCTCCAATGTCAGCACGTGAGTATGAAGCAGAGGTGTATTTGTCTCGCTCCGCATCTCCCGGTTTTCCATAACGGAATCCACCAGCAACATTCAAAGTCAGATTGACTTCCAACTGATCTATGTTCGGAAATTTGTCCTGGAAAAACAAAGACACATTATATATTCGGCTATTTGGAGAATGCATATAACCAATGGATTTTCCGTTTTGATCCACATCTCCATAGATATTCTCCCTTGCGCGCAGCCAACCCACACTAATCCACGAATCTGTGCCTGGGACAAACTCACCGAAAAGTTTCACATCCGCGCCAACAACGTAACCATTTCCATTGTTTTCACCCTCATAGACGATTTCTACATTATCAACAGTGTATGGAATCAACCTGTCTATATACTTTCCATAAATTTCGGATGTGAACTTGAACGGACGCTTCCACATTGAAAAATATTTATCAGCACCTACCACAAGTTGCCATGATCGTGGAGACTGTATCTTATCATTGAGTCGCACCTCCACGTCGCCATCCGCATTCTTGAATGTTTCCCTCACCTCTTTATAGAAAGGAGACTGGAAATATCGGCCGACAGACCAACGGAATCCCCAATTGGAACATCTTTCCGGAAAATATGCGACTGAGGCTCGTGGGCTGACCAACAGTTCATCGTTGAACGACCAATAGTTGAAACGCAAGCCTGATGTAAATATAATTCGTCCTTTATCAGTCTCCCCATGCAATGTGTTCTGCAAAAATGTAATAAATCTTGTAGATTCCATATTTATGTCGGAATACTGATTCGAGAATACTGGAAAACAATCATTACGCAACGGCTGTGAATAACCTGAAGAATCCAGCATCTCCCACTCCTCTATCCTGTCATCAACTTTCTCTTTCTGCAATGTCAATCCCCATTTCATTGTATTCTTCGTCAGTTTGACCTCTCCTAAATGGGTAAGACTTACTATTTTTGTTTTCAAATAATTACGCGCATGATCCAAATACGCTGCTGTGCCCTTCGAATAATCCTTGTTGATATTATTGTCGACAGCATCGCTCAAATAATATGCCCCAAGAATATCATATGTCACATTTTCATCAGACTGATATCCATTGCAAAGCAAAGAAAGTTTGGTGTTTTTTCGAGGCTTGAAATCAAGAGACAGGTTTCCAAAAAAACTTGAGTAATCATCCATCTCTTGTCCCTCATAGTCCACTGTAAACTTCTTGGTCTCAAGGACTGAGCCAAATATAGTCTCTTGTCTCTTTGGAGTATATTTGTACTTGTTTCGAGCAATATTTCCAAGCAACGATATTTCCCACTTCGGAGAGATCTCCCATGTAAGATAAGTCTGGTAATCAATGAAATCAGTATCATAATTACAGATTGAGGAATCCGCATTTTCCTTATTCAAAAGATATGCCGACGATTTGTATCGGAATCCATGCAATTGTGAAAAATTTCCTGTTTTGCTTCCGAGCGACGCGGTTGCTCCCAAAAAACTTCCTGACACACTACCTTCAAACTTACGTTCTGGCTTACGGTAGCGTATATCCAACACTGAACTCATCTTATCTCCCACCTCCGCAGCAAAACCTCCAGGAGAAAACTCCACACTCTCTACCATATCAAGGTTGACGAAAGACAATCCCTCCTGTTGCGCGCTACGCACCAACTGCGGACGGAAGATCTCTATTCCATTGACATAGACACTATTCTCATCATAACTTCCTCCTCGCACAGAATACTGCTGAGACAACTCATTAGTGGAAACGACTCCTGCCTGGCTCTTGATCAATCCTTCTACTCCTCCTGTGACAGTGGGCACATTGCGCATGTTGCTCACGTCGATAAGAACCACTGTATTGGATTGTTTGCGTTGAGCCACGATAGACACACTGTCAAGGACGATGTCATCTTCCTGCAAACGGATTCGCAGATATCCCGACATTTTAGTGATTTTGAATCTCTCCTCCGTATAGCCAAGCATCGAAACCGACAGAATCGCTGTATCACTCTTCACATCCAAAGAGAATCGTCCATCTTCATCCGTCAAAGTTCCGACCGTAGTGCCTAACAACGCCACCGAAGCATCACTGATAGGAAGATTTTCTTTGTCAGTGACACGACCTCCGATAGTCCACGCCATCGACAGTTGGGCTATCAGCGTCATTATGATCGTTATGTAATATTTCATTTTCAACATTTGCTACAAATGTAGTAATTATTTTCTTGCGAATGCACATCCGCAATAACTTTGACGATAAAGAGCCAGTTCATTGCTGAGCTGCAAACTGCGCTCATACCCCTTCTTCCTTTTGAAGTCGGTAGGCAGATACTCTATCCCCTCCTCTTTCGCGATTCCACGCCCCACTGCACTTATCACATCAGTATTCTTTTTAGGTCCGATTGTCAGCGTCGTCGCAAAAAATTCGCAACCATACTGTTTGGCCATCTGGGCAGTTTTTCTCAAACGTAAAGAGAAACACAAAGTACATCGTTCGCCTTGTTCTTCATCTTTCTCATGTCCACGCACAAACTGCAAGTACTCAGAGTTGTCATAATCGACATCCACAAACTTCACGTCGGCATAATCCGGATTTTCCTTCACCATTCGTATAAGTTCAGACTTGCGTTTCTCATACTCCTGTTGTGGCATGATGTTAGGATTATAGAAAAGAAGGGTCAATCGAGTAAGCGGATGTATCCTCTCTATACTCGCAGAGGCACATGGTGCGCAACAGACATGAAGCATCACCATCGGCTTTTTCCCGTCGACTGCATACTTCGACAAAATCTTCATCATCGTATTGTCCGCATTCTCTCGATTCATACTGCAAAAATAGCAATAATAGATATATGTCTGTAATTTTTTCTATCTTTGTTGTCAACAGAAATGCACATACTTTTTACAACATAATATGAGAAAAATACTACTTTTCATAATGTCGCTAACTTCAGCTTCTCTACTTGCCCAAACTTCATGCGACACCACTTGGTATACAGGTGAGGGCACCCAATATGGAGGAATAGCCGGAACAAACGGAGGCAACTGCGGAATCTTTGTCGACGAAGGTGATTTCTACCATTGCGCCATGAACCATGAGCAGTACGACGAAAGCATGACATGTGGAGCGTGCGTACATGTGATCGGTCCAATCGGTGAGATCGACCTTAAGATTGTGGACAGATGTCCGGAATGCAAACATGGAGATATTGACCTCAGCACAGACGCATTCACAAAAATAGCCAAGCTTGAAGACGGCAGAGTTCCCATCAAATGGTGCTTCATTCCATGCCGTGAGAGTGGCGGAATCCGAGTGAAATATGAGCCAGGCATGAGTCAGTTCTACTTCAAAATGGCAATCTACGACCATCTGTATGCGATAGATATGCTTGAATATCAGAAAAAAAATGGCAGTTGGGAGGAAATCAAACGCACAGACTACAACTATTTTGTGGAGAATGCTGGAATAGACGAGGATAAAAGCAAAATCGGTCCGTACACTTTCCGCATCACCGCTTCGACAGGTGAATCCGTCATCATAAAAGATGTCGAATATAAGGAAGGCGAAGAAGTGGAGACGGGAGTACAGTTTTCGCTTACCGAATGTGACGCCAACAATACTGTCTCGAGAGCCATATCTTCACAAGAAAATGGGTTCACACCTCCGTACCAAGTATTTTCTATAGATGGAAAGTATATAGGCGAATACCAGACTATGGAAGCCATTCCGTCTTTACCTAAAACAATAATCATCCGAAGCAAAACATCTGGAATCAAATACATCCAGCAATAGATATCACAGTGTGGATGAAAAAAAACACATATTAATAATGGATTAGAAAGGAGATGCAAATCAACGCATCTCTTTTTTGTGTATTTTCGTCAAGCAACAAGAGAAAAATGCAAAACAGATGACACTCCGCTCTTTACAGAAGTAAGGCGGGTATCATTGTTTGCTAATAAATAATTATAAAGATAAGGTAAGGTTATTCCTGATCATTTAACATGGCAACATTATCTGTCACCGACTCCTGCTTGTCAGAGGCAGTCGCATTATTTTCATTCTGAGCACCGTCAACATTCTCCATAAACTGAGTGCTAATCAATAACGTCAGAAGAGCGACCAAGCAAAAAAGCAATTCTAATATTTTTTTCATAGTTATTAAAGTTAGTATTTATCACCGTACAAAAATACAAATCACATAAATTCAATCTTTTTAATTTTTGTTAAATAAACTTAACACAATTGTTAAATAAATTTAACACAATTTTAACACACAAAAAAAGGAGACACCTTACAGATGTCTCCTGAAATATTTGGGAATTATTAGTTGATTTTTCTGAATGTCGTCTCGCCAGCCGCAGAACTGATCACTGAAGATGTATCCAAAGTTCCACTAGCGATTACGAAATCATCCTTACATACAAACAAAACTTTGTCTGCCAACATCGAAGCATCTTTATAATAACAAGCAGAAGGAGAACCATCAGAATTAAACTTAATAGCGTAAGGTCTGTAGTCACCATTGCTACCCATATACAATAGTGTGCCATACACATTTAATACTATCTGGTCTCTGAAGATCGAAGCAACAATCATCTTTTTATCTTTAATACCTAGCTTTTCATTTGTAATCAAGAAAGTATCTCCCTCTGCCACTTTAACAGACGTTTGTGGTTCTCCAATAGAATTCTGATTACCCTGGTTGTTGTTACCCTGGTTGTTGTTACCCTGATTATTGTTGTCTTGGTTGTTGTCTCCTCCCTGATTGTTGTCTCCTTGGTTATTTTCGTTTTTTTTGTGTTCTCTTTTAGTAGGCTCCTCCTCGTCGTCATCTCCACAGGAAGCGAAATATAGAGAAGACGCAATAACAGACATAGCCACAGCCAAATTAAAAATCTTTTTCATTTCACTAAGGATTATGTTTCAAAATTAAAGGGAGCATGTTATACTTAACATGCACCCTCATAAAATTAGTCTAAAGAGTTATTACTACATCTTCAAGAACGTAGTAACACCTGCTCCAGTCTTGATTGTAGCATCATTAGCCAATGTAGCGCTTGCCAAAACTGAATTTGCCTTGCAGATAAACAATACATTTGCTGCATCAGCCTTAGCCTCTGACATAGAAGCAGCCTTTACACTACCATCAGAAGCAACATAAATTGCATAAGACTTGTCTGCATTTGCACTGCCGACTGTGATAGTAGAACCAGAAATAGTCACAGTAACTGTTGATCCAGAAACTGCATCGATAGACAAAGACGCACCTGTTATTCCAATCTTAGAGTTTGAAATAGTGTAAGTGTCACCAGCTACAGCCGTGATAGATGTAGTTGCACCAACGTTGTTCTGATTGTTGTTGCCCTGATTGTTGTTACCCTGGTTGTTATTGTCATTGTTGTTGTTCTGCTCCTGCTTTGGAGCGTCATCATCGTCATCATCCTCTCCACAAGATGCGAAGAATAGAGAAGAAGCGATTACAGACATGGCTACAGCCAAATTAAAAATTTTCTTCATTTTGTTATTACTTTTTAGTTCAA
Source organism: Paludibacteraceae bacterium (assembly GCA_016283095.1). Classification (GTDB taxonomy): domain Bacteria; phylum Bacteroidota; class Bacteroidia; order Bacteroidales; family Paludibacteraceae; genus UBA1723. The sequence goes on from JAEEMG010000079.1 coordinate 16,455, forward strand.
CGCCACAAACGTACTAATTAATCAAACTATTACATAAGAAAAAGTCTTAATTTTTCTTAAAGCAAATAAAAACCGAACATTTGATAAAAGAATCTGAATCAAACTGTCACTGGAGCTACATGCCTTATATAATTATCTTTATTTCTATGCGAAAAGATTCGTTCTCCAAACATAAATGATAATTGGGGAATTTTTTATATTTTCGCAATGCGAAATAAATTTATCCGGACAGACAACAGACAAGCCTGTCTAGAATAAGAAATTTTGAAAAAAATTAATTAAACTAATCCACAATGTTAAAAAGAGAATTAATTGCACTAATATGTCTTATATCGACTGTAGTGCTAAATGTCAATGCTCAGAATGGCATACAGGTATTGATTAACGATTCTGATTTCTCCATCAACACCAATCTAACTGATTATTTTGATGGACAGACTCCTATTTTACACAACTATGTTCCGTTCAACGAGCCATATTATGACACCGTATATTATGTACCCAATGTATATAAGGACACTTTATCAATAGCCAAAATTTCATTCGACACAAAAAAATATCATGGTGCATTATACACTTTCAAAGAACAATGTTATATAATGAAATTGGCACCAGATTCGGTGGCATCACCACATCTCACAACAAAATTAGGTGGAGTTTCTTCTTACAATTTCATTGACATTGTCGCTACAGACAATACGACAGGAGACACCATTATAAATTCATCCCATAAGGTAGAAAATCAAAGTGGTATCACTTTTGGCTTTGAGGATAGCTGGATAGGTAAACTTATAAAACTTGAGATAACAACATACGGTATTTTTCCAGAAGCCACAAATGGGGAAGAGTATTTCACAATCCAACATACATACGAAAATTTTGCAGACCACTACAAAATGGCATTTGGGATTCTTGACACTGGGTACAACAAATATACTGGTGTGAACAATCATCTATCAACAATGTCAAAAGATGATGGATTTGTGAACGTTTACGATGTGTCAGGACATATCATCCGTGCTAAAGTAAGAAAAGAATCTTGTCTCAACGGGCTAAAAAAAGGCATTTATATTGTAGACGGTGGGAAAGTGATGGTAAATGACAAATAAATTATATTTTTTGTAATACCATTAAAAAATTCTCGGTCAAATGGGCATTTTTGTATTTGATATGATTGAATTTTACATCATATTTAATTGATTTTTCCTACTCTAAATGCGTAAAATTATGCCTTTCTAAAAAAAAGGCATTTTTTGCCGATTTTTTATCCGATACATCCAACCTACTTGTCATATATTCGCAATGTAAACGAAAAGCAAATATCTCTAATAACAATAAAACAAAAACTAAACTATAAAACTAAAATAACATAAACACATACTTTTTTCAACTGTTAGTTATTTAGAACACATACAATAATTATATACTCTAATACTCTAATAACGTAGACTTGAAAAAATTCTATCTTTTCTATCAACGTTAGCTTCGAAAGAAGCAAGTCCTAATTTCCTTTTACTTTCACATTGTTCGGAAGAACAATGTGAAAGATAGGAAGGGAAAAAGGAAAATTAAATTGAAAGTCTAGTTGTAAGGTAATATATGATAACTCAGGTTGATAGGGGTCGAGATGACTGCTGCAACACAAAAAAGAGACGCTATCGCGTCTTTTTTTTATGTCTATAAGTGAACAATAAAGGCAAAGCAAAATACTGAATCGTAATATCATAAAAAAAAGAGAGACGCGACTGCATCCCTCTTCATTAAAATTGCGTCTAGTTAGTATAATTATCTTACAACTACCTTGTAAGCTTGATTTCCTACCTTAACCACATAAGATCCATTCTGCAACTTGAATGATGTCATAAAATCAGTAGCGACACTCTTGGCAACCAATGTTCCCAACATAGTGTACGCTTCAATTGCCTTACCTTCCGCACCAAGCACTGCTATACCTCCGTCGACTGGGATAATGTTGGCAGCAACCGCGTCTACTTCATCAACAGAAGAATTATCATCCTCTAGTTTCAGCATCAACGAAATCGCGTTAGCTGTGATAGAAAGGATCGCCTTTCCATTGTCTGACAAATACTCACCGTCATTTCCACTCCAGATATTTGGCAATGAGTTCTTATACTGAGCCGCCTCCAATTTCTTATTCACAATCGGATTTGTGAACTCATATCCGTTGATTATGATCTTATTAACACTAAATGTATACGATGAATCATTAGTATATACCAAATAGCCTAAGTTGGTGAAACCTTCCTTCTTTGACGCAGGAGACAAATCGACATCGATATTCTTTGCTGTGCCTGAAATCTCTTTTGAAACCTCATCCCAACCTGAATACTGGCATTTGAATGTCGGATTCTCTTTTGCATCGTTGACTGTCAGATTGACGATATAGCTTGTGATCAACTCAAGTTTTGTCTTTGGAGCTGTTGTGTCAATCTCGATTTCCTGTTCAAAGGCTTCATTGATTGCGTCCACAATGTAAGTGCGACCGACAGTGTTTGTTGCTCTGTTGATTGTGGCAAAACCTTTCGCAGTACTTAGATGACCATTGTCCCAAAGCACTGGCACAGCACCCACACGACGAGCGTTCTCACAAAGTGTCTTAGTCCAATAAGCGGTGTATTTGGAATTTTCAGAATCGAAAGCAGTCTTATCGACAGTACCATACTCACCGACAACAACAGGATAGCCCTGTGATGTGAACCAAGTCTTTAGTTTATCAAACTGACCAGTCATCGTGCTTTCACTGTTTGCTCCCTGGCCATAAGTAGTACATTTCTTAGAATCTTCAGCCCATGCCTCATCACCCCAGCGAGTCACGCCAGCATCTGTGTCGTCACCACAAAGATCCCAAGGTGCATAATAGTGGACAGAAATCATAAGACGTTTGCCAGAAACAGATCTGTCTACATATTTGTCTTCAGGGATTTTAAACCCTTTTGCCTCAGATGTCAGATCTATATCAGTGTTCCAGCCTGGAATCAACAACCAACGCTTGGCATTGTTGAGGCTGATCGGACGTACCGTCTCCACAAAAATCTGATTATAATCGTTGATATTCTGATAATAGCCAGCATTTGGATATGGAACGCCTGGATTTTGCCACTCATAAGTGCCATCAAACACCTCATTCATCGACTCAAAAATCAGATGCTCATCATAATCTTTGAACGTTGTGGCAATCTGCTGCCAAACGGCTTTAAATTTAGCCTTTATTTCTGTCTGATTTTGAGCATCACACAAAAGCCAGCCACCAGTCACTCCATGATAACCGTCGCCATGGATATTGGTGATCACGTAGAGATCCTCTGCCAATGCCATGTCCACCACCTCCTTGACTCTTGAAAGCCAAGCGGCATCAATCTTGTAGTCTGGAGCTGAACCAATCTTACTCAAATAAGAAACAGGGATACGAATTGTGTTGAATCCACTGTTTTTTATCAGTTTCATCAAAGCAGAAGAAGCTTGGGGATTTCCCCATACTGTCTCACTTGGCGTTCCATTGGAATTGGCCTCCAACGTGTTGCCCAGATTCCAACCTGATCCCATAGCTTCTACAGTTTCATACTGTCCGAGGAGATCAAACGTATCGTCCGCAAAAGCCGACGCTGATGATGCTAACATAGCAGTGCCAAATCCATAAGACAAAATATTTTGTAGCAGTTTACCCATAAGCTAATACTTTTACTAAATTTCACGACAAATCTAAAAAAATTAGATGAATGATACAAGTTTATATACATATAGTGTAGGTTTTGGTACACCACTCCACCACAAACGAAAAAAAAGACAGAGAAGTCACCCTCTCTGCCTTTCCTAAAATTGAAATGATATGAAAAATATGAGTTTATTTCTTTACTATCTTGATCACCTTGCCGTCGATCTTCAACAAATAGATACCAGTTTGGTAATCACCACCGAATGTCATACCTGCGTATGCGTCGCCAGACTCAACAACCTGACCTACCATATTCGACACCACATATTCACCATCTACGTTGATTGTCCACTCCGAATTTGTCGGATTTGGATAAACAATCTCATCCGCAGCCACATCAGAAAGGCCTGCCAACTGATCCGTACAGATCAGAGAACCATTCTCTGTAGTAGGTGTAGCCAACTGGTTTCCGATATTTGAAGTCGTACAAACACCAAAGACCGTCAAGTCCGATGAGCCATCCGACTTTCTTCCATACGATCCGTTCTGCTCATGCTTTTGTATAGTGACCTCATCGATCACCTCTTCCTTACCAGCATAAGGCATTACCAACTGAATCTTTTGAGATGTTTCAGCACTCAACTTGAAGTTCAAGTGCAATGGACCGCTTGCAGGCTCTTTATCAGCCCAAAGCATCACTCTACCCTTTGCCGGAATCACAGTCGACGAATAGTCGTACGGAATCTCCGAAGAAGCGTTGGCAGTAACATTCTTCACAATCATACCAGCCAAATCGACGTCATGATTCTCACTGTTGTAGATCTCAATCCAGTCTGGCTTAGATCCATACTCATCCTCTGTTTTGTTGTTAGAAGCACAAACTTCATTGATAAACAACTTAGGAAGTTTGAACTCAGAATCAGTGGCAAATACCACCTCAATATTCATTCCTGAAGACGCTACACTATCAAGGTACGACGTTGCTGTGCCATTCTTTGTCTCACCGTTGATTTTCCACGACTGAATCTTATATCCCGTCGGAACACGAACCTCAACCTTTAATCTTTCACCGACAAACAGCTGACGGCTATAGTCAGAAGTACTTGCAATCTTGTTAACCAAGAATCTGTATTCAGGAGCATTTCCATTGAAAGTCATACGGACAGACACATTGGCTTTTGTCGACTGCACTCCATAATAAGAGACGAGCTGTTTTTCTATAACAGAAGGACGCTGCTTAGCAAAATTGATCATATTCTGAATAGCGCCGTCATAATCTTGCTGTGTGCATACCTTATTAACTTCAATAGTCGCACAAGCCTCCTCTTTAACAAGAGCTGCTATAGAATCACAAATTTTAGTCATGCGAGACTCGGTAAACTGTGTCTCTAGCAAATATGTGTATCTATCCAAGAAATGATATTTGAAATCCTCATTCTCCATACATCCTTTGAAAAGAGTACAGAGATGCAACTCATCCGAAGACAACATACCTGGCATAGAAAAGCCGCCACCCATTCCTGGGAATCCTCCGCCACCCATTCCTGGCATTGTACCACCACCCATTCCTGGCATTGTACCACCACCCATTCCTGGCATTGTGCCACCGCCCCACATAGAACCACCACCGTCAGATGTGCTTCCTGTCAAACAGTAATTCAACATATTGTGGGATGACATTGAGCTTGTCGACAAACCAAAGTCAACATCATACAGGAACCAACGGAATTTACCACCGTCTTTCTTTCTCCAAAGCTTTACGTTGTTGTTAACCCAGTCTGTGTTTGCCAAGAACTGCTGAATAATCTGATAGTCAATATATTCATCAATATCCATTATCTGAGACAACTTATCGTAGAAATCTGCGTCACCATTATTGTTAGCGGCAAGGTTTTCCATCTTATAATATGCCTCATCAGTTCCAATTTGAGCCACGTATTTCTTCTCTTCTTTCACTAAACGAATATACTCGATTTCATCCTCGTCGTAACCATAATTAGACTCGATATAATCCTCATCCGTACGCTCACGTAATCCCATCAAGCCCTTGTACTCACCGTTCAAGAAGTAAGCAACTGGCTGGTATGCCTGATAGTCGATATTCATTCCTTTTGCGAGAGTCTGCATATATCCTTCTCTCCAACGCGGATGCATATAAAAACCGTTTCCTCCGTTACGAAGGGCAAGGGCTTTATATTTTGTGTAACTTCTGTCTTTGAAGAATTTAGTGTATTGGAATTTATTGTTTCCAGTACGTTTGTTAGCCTTAATCTTAAAGCTCTTCACCGCATGCTGACGTGAGCAAACACCAAACACACCTACCTCAACCTCCTGATTGTCCACAACCTTACCGTCGACTATATACTCAAAGTTTGCAGGACGCATCCAGTCATTATAATAGTTGGCTTTTTGAGCATTGTCACTGGAACAAGTAGCACGAGAGCCATTATTTCCGACAACACAAATACCCAACTTAGGGTCATTGAAATTCTCTTCATCCGAGGTAATCGATACAATCGGCAATTTAGAAGTACCACAAGTGGAATAGAGTTCATCAGTGAACAGATATGATCCAGTCACCACGTCACTGTAAAGTTTACCATCCTTATATGCTCTTGCACGCACGATAGTTGTAGTGTTGAGATTAATAGGAGATTGGTAAACAATTCCTTTTTCCTTTGTAGGAATACTTCCGTCCAATGTGTAATAGATCTGGACACCATCAGTTGAACACTGAAGCTGAACCGTAGCATTTCCACCAGCATATACAACACCAGGATTTGTTCCAGTAAACGTAGGAGACGCCACCCTGTCTGATATGCTATATGCAGGAGTGTTTTCTGTACCCGGCGAAGGTATCATATATCCACCTTCTCCGTAGGAAATATGCGGATACTGCTTTGGATATTCGATTGAAATTGTCTGTGAGCCATTTGACAAAATCAATTTGCCAGCATCAGACGTAAGTTTTTGAGAAACAGTACCTGCAAACAAAGGATTCATTGCGGATGCGTCACTACTACTTGATTCAGCGACGTCATCTTTTGCAAAGAAAAGCAGGTTGTAACCATTTTTGATAACGTGAGACTGAGAGAGACGCAATGTCCAATCCGTCTTCCCCGCCTTCTCATTTGTCACAGTCCAACCATTCAGGTCGATCTGTCCCCCATCATTATAAAGTTCAACATATCCGTTATAATCATATTTATCGCTGACTATAGTGGATATATTGCTCGGCATAATCTCAGTGATTTTTATAGCAGCAGAAGCGGAGACCGCAGACAAACAACCTGCAGAGACAGCTAATGTTCTAAAAAGACTGAATACGTTGAATGAGTATAAGTTTTCCATAGTACGTTATGTTAATAGAGTATGTGTTATCTTTTTTAGGATAATTTAAAGCCAATCCAACGAGAGGCAAAAAACTGCCATCTTTATTAGATCTTGGAGTAATAAAGTTTCAGCAAATGTAGTTTTTTTTACATACCAACAAAAAGAAACTACATTTTTCTACATACAGAACACACTTTTTCACCAAAAGTATGTTGGACAGCTATTTATCACCCTATATAAATTTCATCCTGTTTTTTACCAATAAACCACAGGACACGGATATCTTTCTACTGTACGTATAATATATATCAAAGCAATCTCATGCGACCATGATCCATTCTTTTTCTGCGACGTGAATAGATCATAAACGTAGTATGCTTGCAAATTCTTTATCGATGTTCCCACCATAAATGAGACATACGACACTTCAGACAAGTCCGACTTCAATGATACTCCTGCCATAAACGGAGAGAAGAATCCTCCCACACCGAAATCCAACTGTTTCCACACATCCTGCTTCTGATAAGAGGCATTGGCAAAAAGATATGTATCGGATAATGTGTTTCGTCCGAACAATCCGTTTGAAAGCTCCAAATCCTTGATATAGTTAAGATGAGCAGCGAAACGACGGTACAAAATATTATTACCTGTCTTTTGGAATCCGTTCTCAGGCTCAGACAAATGGTACATGGCCGCGCCCAAAGTCAGGAATCCCTTAAAACATAATGCCGCACCGACATTGAAATCAGCAAAACGGAAAGTCTCGTTTTCAAATTCTTCTGTAGTAGCGGTGCCATACAAATTACCAGTACCTAAATCATATTGGTCGGCAAACGTCACTTTGCTTAAATCAAACTTGTTTATGAATAACGAGCCCTGTACTCCGAGACGCAGGAAAACACCATCATTTGCCGTAACCGAAAATTTGTTTGCTTTTCCACTCTTCAACTGGAATGTGTGGGCATAAACCAAACCTATCTCATTAGTTCTGTAGATGCCGCCTGCATAACTATCCAGAGCATATGACAGACCAGCAGAACACATTCGTTTATAGAAATTCTGGTCGTACGAGGCTCTAACAGTATTATACTTATTTCCCAATTTTGGCCACTGTTGACGATAGTTCAAACCCAAACGTATAGCGTTCGCGTTTCCAGCCATCGCAGGATTCAGACTAAATGGCACAATATTATGGTTGGAGAATGTGTAATCCTGCGCATGAGCACACACACCCGCCATCCATATTGACAATATTATCTGTAGTAGTCTTTTCATATCCTTTTTATCTTACGAGGGTAACAAATCCTCTGTTTTCTCCCTCTCTCTCAAGATTTCCGAACTTACATTTATATTTGTAAACCCAGCCATATACACCCCATGGGCATTCTTTTCCATTCCACTTACCATCCCAACTGTCTTCCAAACCTCTTCCTTCATACATGATTTCTCCAAGACGGTTGTATATGATATATGAGAATTCGTCGACGTAGCGGCCTCCATAGAATCTGAATCCGTCGTTTTTCTCATCTCCGTTAGGCGTGAATGCCTCTGGAGCCCAAATATCTTTCCATACATACAATGAAGTGATTCCTTCATACACACATCCTGCGGCATCAACAGCACGTACCAACACACTTACCGAATCTCCTACCTTTTCTGTTTCATAACGGTAGTTCATAGTACGTCCTTTCAACTCCTGAGCTGTTGAATATGGTTGCCATGTCCATTCTGCCTCGACTGGTGATAGTCCGACAAACTGAACAGTTGGGTTTGTCTCATCAATCCATCCCGGTGTGACAGTGAAATCAAACGTACGACGGTTTGCAAGTGTCACACTTTTTTGAGTTGTCGATTCGCATCCGTTTTCATCACGACCCAACAATGTGAACTTTGTGTCTGCGAAAATGGCAATCTCCATAGACTCAGAATTGTAGTTCGCCGACAAATCCTCAGGTTCCGGTTCCGCACTCCACTCATAGAAAATGGCACCCGACGCTGACAGTCTGACCTTGTCTCCCTCATCAGCACATCCTTCCACCGACGACAACTTGATATCAAGTTTTGGAAGTTTGTAAACCTCTAGCTCGTATGGCACTGTGTTTGTACAGCCATTCTCATCTGTTCCAGTAACATAATATGTAGTGGTCAGCATTGGATACTGAGTAATAGTAGGGCCGACCTCATTTGTATTCCATCTGTACGATCTCGCTCCTGTTGCCGTAATAGTTGCCTTGTCGCCCGGACAGACTATCTTATCTCCTGTGATTAACACGTTAGGAGGAGTGAGCTGATGGATAAAGATGTTCATGTCTGAAGAACAATTCAAACGAGTTCCGACCAGTTTCACGTACATATCGGATTCTGGAATGAAATCTAGATTTGGAGTATAGACAGTGTCATTTCCATAATACCATTCAAATGTAGTGGCTCCCTGAGCACGCAGATGAACATATTCACCCTTACATGCATCCACACTTCCCAAATATGAAAGTACAGGTGGATCAACAGGAAGGATTGTGAACGTAGCTGTGTTCTGACAGCCGAACGAATCCACTCCAATAACCTCAAATGTTGTCTCTCCCGTAATCTTCTCAATCAATGTCTCACCCTGCTTTCCATGTTTCCATGAATAATCCATCGCACCAGATGCGACAATCGTTGCTACACTGTCTTTACATACATTTATATCACCAGTGATCTTCACGTCTGGTACTTCTCTCAAAGAAACTGTCACAACTTTGGTCGACTGACATCCATTTGATCCCGTTCCCGTCAATGTATACTTGGTAGGAACCGACGGTGATACTTCCAAAGACTCTCCATCCAAACCATATCCCCAATTATATGTAGCCGCACCATGAGCCTTAATTGAAGTGTATTTTCCAGGACAAACCACACTGTCTCCATCCACCCACAATTCAGGCACAGGAAGCGTACCTAGCACAGCACTTGCTTGTGAAGAACATCCCTTACGAGTTCCTGTCACCGTCACTTTCAGCGTCTCGTCGTTTATCTTGAATGCACGGTGTCCTCCCTTCACTCCATCATGCCACACATATTCGATGGCACCAGTAGCATCTACTTGGGCGGCTTCTCCCGGACAAACCTCAAAATCTCCTAATATTTCTATAACAGGACGGGCTATCGTATCCACATAAGTCGAATCTTTCGACTTACATCCATTTTTATCTGTACTTTCAAGTTTGATCCATACAGGCTCTCTCAGTAAGAAGCTCGTCTCTTTCTGGAAATCAAAATATACATCACCCGCATACCATCTCTGGCTTTCCACATTTCCCTGGAATGCCAATTCAGCTTTGGTTCCTACACAAACACTGTCTGGTGCGAGGATATCTACCTGAACAGGCATGTTGACATTGACAACCTTTGTGACCAGATTTGGACATCCTTCCACACTATAACCTACAACTTGATACTCTGTTGGTCCGTCTGGCACATCAAACGCCACAGAATCGTGTCCTGCAGGAGGATAAATCCATTCTATTCTATCCGGTGTACCAACAACTGACAGCTTGACCGTATCTAAAGAACATACTTCATCTTTGGATAAAATGGTAACCAAAGGAAGCTGGTAGACATATACAGGTACTGACATTGAATCAGTACAACCATTCAAACTCACCTTTACCTTCCAAATCTCATTTTCTGAGATTTTCTTTTGTAAAGTAGAATTAGTAGAGCCATCCTGCCACTCAAAGGTATATCCTTGTGCGGAAAGCATTGTGACTTTCGCCTGTTCGTCTGGACAAACCTCATCCACCAAATCAGCTACCTGAACAAGTGGACTCTGCTTGATGCGAACTTTCCTACTCGCTGTCCCTTTACATCCAAATTTATCATAGCCTATCACCGTATATGACGTATCTGAATAAGGGACTATTTCCATTGCAGGGCCACTATATACGATATCCTGTCCAGATACAGGATCAACACCCAAATCCCATTCGTAACTTTCTGCACCTATACCATAAATAGTAGACCTTTCTCCAGAACATAGTTCATCAGGAGCCCAAAGATCGACTATCGGCGATGGATTGACATGTATCTTTATGGAATCTTCCGTCATACAACCAAAATTCAATGAGATCGCCTGACATTTATATGTCTGTGTCTGAGTAGGAATAACCTGTACTCGTGATCCTGTTTTTCCATTGCTCCACGCATATGTGCACGACACCAGACTGGATGCCGTAATACGTGTTGAATCTCCGGAACAAACCGTATCTCTTGTAGCGGTCAACTTGATATTTGGCATCAGCACTCGATTGATATATAGTGAGTCGTCGTATCCACAAGAAAGGTCATCAACCACATGGACATAAAACCAGCTGCTATTCTCTATTGTCACCTGAGTACTCATGTCATTACTTATTATCGACTTTGTCGAATCCATCCATGTGACCTTCGAGCTCTGGGAAATGTTCTGCGCGAACAATTCTATTGTCGCTCCCTGACACACTGTATCCTGACCGTCAATAATCACAGTAGGATAATCAGGAATAGTCACATTGAAAGAATCTGTTCCCGAACATCCATGCTTGGTCGCGGCCATCAGTTTCACCTTATAATTACCAGCCTTTGAAAACTTATGCGTCGGATTTTCCACAACAGAGTTGTGTCCATCCGCAAAATCCCAATTATATTTGAACAATTCATCATCAGTTGTATTCAAAGTAGACGCATTTGTAAACTCCACATAACCGCTACATCCTACCTTGAATGTCATATCCGGCTTCACTGAGACTGGAAGCAATTCCGTCTCCAATGTGATCGAACTACAACTTTCCAATTCGCCACGCATTGTACATGTATACTTGGAATTGGAAGTCATCAGACGACGGTCTATCTCCACTTCACTACTGTCTTTTCCAGTAAACAGGAATATCGGGCTATCATTGCCGTCGACTTTCCACTCGTAATGGGCAAATCCTTTCGGAGCCTTGATAGTGGCATTCTCTCCACTACTCTCACAGTTGTTTACATCCAATTTCAAATCTGTTGTCTCTACATAGAAATATCCGTATGCCTCATGTCCACCTGCTCCCTCTTTAGGATCTCTTCCCGTTGTCGGCACACGCAAACAGTCATGAGTCTGGAATGTGACAGTCACCTCATAACCGACTTTGTCCTGCAAATTATAAATAGTTGAAGTCCACGGCAAATAAGCATACTCTGTCAATCGTCCCGATTCCTCAGAATACTGACACGGTCTGCTAGGTTGTTTCAAATATGTGGCTGTCTTGTTGGCTGTACTTTCAAACGATGCACACGCTTCAGTGGAAACTACTCCCGTCGGACTCCTAAACTCAACGTTCATTCCAAAATGTGGAATCTGTTCACCCGTGTGCTCTGCTCTGCTTGCAGCTCCATTTCCTACAGGATCATGAAGGACACAGGCAAAATTAACAATCAACACTTTAGATTCTTCCGTGACTGTAAACTTATACGACGCTCTCTCGGCCGCCGCCTTTGCTGAACCGTTCCCCTCCGCTCCCTTTAAATATCCAGGGACTCCTATTCGCATTGTAACTGCTCCATCCTTAAACTGGTTTTCCTTAAAATCATCACACTTTATGATAGGGTCATCTTCCGAAATAGCTGAGTTGATTAGGCGAAATCTATCAGTTGACTGCGTAACCTTTCCTGTCCACTCATAAGTACATGTGCTATCTGCCTGACGATAATAATTTCCTGTTTCCATCGTCCAACCATTGAAATTTCCTTCGGAGAAATCAATATTCGGGGCTCCTACATCTCTTGCAGAAACCTGAATGGAAAACGATAAAAATAGTAGCAAGCTAATAACACACTTTATTTTCGCCCGCTTCAGCATAGCTGAAAATTGAAATCCTGTTCGACTCATAATATGCTTACTTGGGTCCACAAAGGACTAAATTCACCCTATTAAAATTATTATATTCCAAACTCTGGAATACTTTGCAATACTAATAAAAAAATGTTAAAAAAAACAAATAACTAAAAAAAAAGCATAAAATTCTCTTAAAAATGTACAAAAAAAGATATGTCAATGTAACAATTTACAAAAAATTACGTTTAAATGTTTCACCTAAAAATCAACATCCAATCCGAATGCAAATGCCGTGCTTCTAGGGTATGCGGAATAATCCACGGAAGGTGTAGCCGACGTTGCTCTTCTAACACTTACCTCAGGATCGAAACCGCTGTATTTTGTCCAGCAGAAAAGGTTGTTGGCAGATGCATACACACGTGCCTTCGACAATTTCAACTGCTTCACAACCTTGTCTGGCAGCGTATAGCCCAATGTCAACTGCTTCAGACGAAGGAACGAACCGTCTTCAACAGCCCACGAATGGAACACATACCTCGCCATTATCGGCGACCACATTGTGGCATTGGCATTTATCTGTGCCATCTCCTCAGGCGACGCCAATACACCCTCACTATTTAAATATGTCCAACATCCTTCCACGTCGGCTGACATATTTCTATATGAGTATTTGTTGGTAGTGGTATTTTCTATTTTATTGGCATTATACACGTCTCCTCCATATTTCCAATAGAAATCGGCAGACAAGTCAAAACTCCAGATCTTGAAATTCAAGCCTAATCCACCCGTATGCTTCGGCAACGCGTTTCCAATCACCACCTTATCCGACTCATCAATCGTACCGTCGCCATTCTGATCCTTCAAACGCAATGATCCGGGACGGATAGTGCCAGCCAACAATGTGGCATCAGAGACAATACCTTCCTTTAACCTATATGCACCGTCTTCATACTCAAAATCATCCACCGTATACCAGCCGTCCGTCTCATATCCATACATTCTGCCTACGCTCTCCCCCACCTCAAGGATATAATCACCTGTGATCTCCGAACCTGCCCAGCCAGACGACAGTTCCATCTTGTCTGCTCCACCTAAGCTTTTTACCTTCGTATCTGCGAAAGCGATATTAAAATCAACGTCGAACTTGAAATTCTTTCTGTTGACAACACCTACATTCAACGACAACTCCACACCCTTATTCTCTGTCGATCCGACATTCTGCATCATATAAGTGTATCCAGAAGAGTATGGAAGTTTTGTCTGCAAAAGCAAATCCTCAGTGGTATTGCGATAGATATCAAATGTCAGTTGGATTCGATTGTTTAGCAAGCCAAGATCAAGGCCGATATTGCGAGAAACCGTTGTCTCCCAAGTAAGATCAGGATTTGGTTTATACTCTCCCGTCTTCAAATATGAAAGATATTCACCATCAATCTCTAGCACTCCGTCGGCATCAGATGGCGACGAGTAGACCTGCTGGTATAGATTATTGCTGATGCGGTTGTTTCCCGTCGCACCGATACTGTATCTCAATTTCGCATTGCTTAAAACTTTTGATACAGAAGAGTTTGCGATAAATTCTTCTTCACTGATTCTCCAACCAACTGAAGCCGATGGAAAATATCCCCACTGTTTGTCCGACGCAAATTTGCTTGATCTGTCGGCTCTGTAAGTAGCTGAGAACAAGTATCTTTCCTTAAAAGAATAGTTTGCACGTCCAAAATACGACAAAATCACATCATTAGGCAAGACTGCTGAATTGGACGGTTGTGGAGTGCCAAGACTCATGTTGGCAAGGCACTGCTCAGCGTTCAGATATTCAGGAAAATACCTGCTCTCGCTTTGTATATATTTTTCTTTCTTCTTTATAAATTCTTCTCCGACAAGCAAATCCAAAGAATGACGTTTCAATTTCTGCAAAGGATAAAAATGAGCAGTGTTGGAATTTCTGAAAGTGGACTGACGTAGGTTGAGAACAGATGTCATCGGAGCATTTCCATTCTTCAATGCCTGCGACGTGCCGACTCCATAACAGCGATCCGTCTCACGGAACAATCCATCCACACCAATCTGCGAATTCAAATTGAAAAATGAGACGGGAGAAATCGTAACACCCAAATCGCCCTTCACTCCATTCTGAGTTTGCTTACGATAATCAGCGTTGTTTACCTCGACAGGATTATACGTGCTCGACACAGTCTCAAACTCTTCCACGTCTTCTATATTCAAAGGGGAATAAAGGAATGCGTTTCTCAAGCGGGCATCCGTGTTGCTGCCTTCCGTCGAGACTCCCGCACCATTCTGCACCTTATTAAAATATGAGGTTTTCAAATCAAACGACAAATTTTTTGACACCTCATGATTGATATTCACGCCAAAATTATGTCGACGCGAATTCTGCCCAACAACAATTCCATTGTTATCATTGAAATCGTATGCTATTTTGAATGCTGTTTTGTCGTTTTTATAAGTCGTGATAACAGACTGATCCATAAAGAAGCCGTTTTCACCAAACAATTGCTCCACCCAATCATTCTGCGCAACCGACTGATATTTGGCAAGTTCATCATAAGAGCCATACACGGAAATAAACGACTCCAACGTCTCCTCACTCTTCATCGCAGCCGTCTCATAACAGAATTTCGCATAATCGTATGGCGACAAAACCTTCAGTTTATTTTTAAATGTACGGAATCCATATTGAGATTTATACGATGTCTTCAACCCATTCTCTTTTGCTCTCTTTGTAGTGACAAGCACAACACCGGATGCAGATCGCGCTCCATAGACCGCAGCAGCGGCAGCGTCTTTCAACACATCTATCCTCTCAATGTCGGAAGGAGAAATATTGGAAATATTGTCGACGGGAAAACCATCCACTATATATAAAGGAGCATTGTTACCGGTGATAGAAGTTCCGCCACGCACTGTAATCTCGACCTCACCCATTTCACCACCCTCACTCATCGACACATCGACACCTGCAATCTTACCCTGGATCGCATTTTCAACATTGCCATTTTCACCTTGGATCGACTGAGATGGAGAAAGAGTCGCATTAGCGCCTGTCAGATCTTTTTTGCGGGCCTCACCATAACCGACAACAACAATCTCATCCACATTATATGAAAAACCGTATGAGGTAGAATCTTCGTTGGTTTCAATATTTTGTTCCACCACGTCCTGTTCCTCCGCACATACATCGACACAGAAAGAGATTGCGCCAAAAAGCGACGCAAAAGTCATTACATTCAGATGTAAAATTGAGCCCTTGAATATCATCCTTCTTTCTTAATGTGAATCACTAAAATAGCGAGTGAAACAGTACAAAAATAAGTTTTTTACGCTTACTCTTCAAAAACGAAAAGCAAAATATCCCCTAATGAGTTTTTTTTCAAATACTTTTTGCAAATAAGACAATCTTTCTCTACTTTTGTATAAAATTTTGAAATTTAAGAAAGATGACAAAGGCAGAATTAGTTAATGAGATATCTGTACGCACAGGAATTAGCCGTGAAGATACGCTTATTGTAGTTGAGGGTTTTATGTCGGAGGTTAAGAGAGCGATGCGTAAAGGTGACAACATTTACTTACGCGGATTCGGTACTTTCCTAGTAAAGACAAGAAAAGAGAAGACTGGTAGAAACATCACTCAGAAGAGTACAATCATCATCCCTGAACACAAAATAGCTGCGTTCAAGGCAACAAAGGACTTCATTTACGAGAATGGAGACTACATGAGCGTAGAAGGCAAGAAATAAGCTGGAAGTGAACTTTAGTAAAAATTATTAATACATTAGATTATGCCAAGCGGTAAGAAGAGAAAAAGACATAAAATGTCTACTCACAAGCGCAAAAAAAGACTAAAGAAGGATCGTCATAAGAAGAAATAATCCTTCGCGGTATTTTGCAAAAAGAAAGCTAAGAACAAACGTTGATTGCCGTAAAAAGCTCAGTGTTTGTTCTTTCTTTTTATCTAAGACCATGAAGACGGTGCAATCATTTGTTATTCAGAACATTATCTCGTCTAGACATGAATATGGGTTTATCATACAGATGTCTTACAAATATATAAGATTGCATTTAGTCCTCAACAAAAACAATTAAAAGTGAATAACGAACTTATTATTGACGTTCAGGAAAACGAAGTAAAGATTGCCCTCCTTGAGGACAAGAAACTCGCATCCTACCACTCGGAGAACAGAGGAACGGAAAACAAGTACGCCGTGGCCAACATCTATCTGGGCAAGGTAAAGAAACTTATGCCTGGACTTAACGCCGCTTTCATCGACGTGGGATACGACAAAGGAGCTTTCCTCCACTATCAAGACCTAGGCCGAGGCTATCGTTCAACCCAACGATTCCTTCGCAACGTCCTTATGGAAGGAAGCCGTGCCCCTAAAGTGCAGGATGTAGAGCTAGACCCGATCTTGGAAAAGAACGGTGACATCAAGGATGTTCTTGCACCAGGACAGGAAATATTGGTGCAGATTGAGAAAGAGCCAATCTCTACAAAAGGTCCACGTCTGACTGCGGAAATCACCATCGCAGGAAGATTCCTCGTACTTGTCCCATTGTCAGACAAGGTGTTCGTGTCTCAGAAGATCAAGTCGAACGCAGAAAGGAAACGTATCAAGGAGATCCTTTCCAAATGTCTGCCCAAAAACTTCGGCTGTATCGCACGTACAATGTCGGAGGGCAAGGAAGAGGCTGATTTCAAAGAAGAACTTGAAGATTTGATCAACAAATGGGAGAACATGGTTGCCAACCTCAACAAAGAGGATCTGCCAAAACTTGTGCTCAAAGAGATGGACTCTGTGACTGGTCTGCTCCGCGACACACTATCTCCTGACTATGACAGCATCGTCGTCAACGACAAGAATGTCTACAAAGAGGTCATCAGCTACGTAAACCAAATTGCCCCAGAAAAGAAAGATATCGTCCAGTACTACGAGGATGACATTCCTTTGTTTGATTTCTACAAGGTGACCAAACAGATAAAGAGTTCATTCGGCAGAACAGTCGTGTTCAAGAACAGTGCGTATCTGGTGATCGAGCAGACAGAAGCTTTGATGGTGATCGACGTCAACAGCGGAAACCGTTCAAAAAGCAGCAACGACCAGGAGACAAACGCGCTTGAAGTCAACCTTGCGGCCGCTGACGAAATCGCAAGACAATTGCGTCTACGTGATATCGGAGGTATCGTAGTGATCGACTTCATTGATATGGCCAAGGGAGAAAACCGCGTCGCTCTATACGACAGAATGCGTCAGAACATGGCTCGCGACAAAGCCCGCCACAACATCCTGCCATTGAGCAAGTTCTGCTTGATGCAGATCACTCGCCATCGTGTGCGCCCAGTAACCAACATCAAGACAGAAGAGGTTTGCCCTACTTGCCACGGAACAGGAAAGGCTCAGCCGTCAATCCTATTTGAACATGAGATTGAAGAGAAGATCCGTTATGTGAAGGAAGAGAAGAAGGTCACAGATTTCACGATTTTCGTGCATCCATACGTCTACACATATTTAAATAGCGGATTCTTCTTCAACAGTTTGAAATGGAAATGGCGCCGCAAATACTGTAAATTCAATCTGCTGAAAAACGAAGATTTCGGTATGCTTCAATATAAGTTTATCGACAAGGATGGAGCAGAAATAAGCCTAAGCCCCGAAAAAGAAGAATTAGCGATAGATGAAACTATCGAAGAAAGCCAAGATAAAGGCTCAAAGAAATAATACAAAAGGCGGAACAAATGTTCCGCCTTTTTTTCATTTGCGACATACGGTCATGTAATAAAAAACAAAACGGCCAAGGATTTCATCCCCAGTCGTTTTGCATTATGACACATTTTTAGAAATAACATCATTTTCTGTCTGCCCACATCTATCCAAGCCTCTTCATGGCTTCGATTGTGGCGTCTTTGTCTCCCAAAGCAGAGAATCGTATATATCCTTCTCCACTGACTCCAAATCCGACACCAGGAGTGGCAACAATATTCTTCTCCTTCAACAAGTAATCAAAGAAACTCCACGAATCCATTCCGTCAGGCGTCTTTGCCCATACATACGGACTGTTTTTGCCTCCGAACACAGTATAACCGGCAGCCTCAAGACCATTCCTGATTATCTTGGCATTAGTTATATAATAATCGATCATATCCTTCACCTGTCTCTTTCCTTCCTCACTGTAGACAGCCTCAGCCGCACGCTGGATAACGTATGCAGTGCCATTGAATTTTGTGCACTGGCGACGGTTCCATAACTTATTCAACTGAACTTTCTCCCCCTTCTCATTTGTAGCCAACACACTCTTTGGTATGATAGTCAAGCCACATCTTGTACCTGTGAAACCAGCAGTCTTTGAAAAACTACGGAATTCAATAGCACATTTCTTTGCACCCTCAATCTCATATATCGAATGAGGCACATCAGCCTCCTGAATGAAAGCCTCATATGCAGCGTCGAACAAGATCAAAGCATCGTTAGCTAGAGCATACTTCACCCACTCAGCAAGTTGCGACTTAGTCAATGTTGTGCCAGTAGGATTGTTTGGGAAACAGAGATAGATCACATCCACTTTCTCTTTTGGTAGTTCAGGCACAAAACCATTCTCTGCCGTGCATGGAAGATAAACGATTTTACTCCAACGTCCGTCAGCAAGCAAATCACCAGCTCTTCCAGCCATCACATTCGTATCGACATATACAGGATAAACAGGATCTGTGACAGCCACAATATTTCCCAACCCAAGAATATCACCTATATTACCAGTATCACTCTTAGCACCGTCGCTGATAAAAACCTCATCACTTTCAAGAGATACGCCACGAGGTTCAAAATCATTCTTTATAATCGTATCTATCAAGAACTTATATCCCTGTTCAGGGCCATATCCACGGAAAGTAGACTGGTTTGCCATCTCATCCACTGCCTTATGCATAGCCTTTATGACCGCGTCGCACAAAGGCAAAGTAACATCGCCAATACCCATACGGATAATTTGTGCCGACGGATTAGACTCTTTATATGCAGCCACTCTCTTTGCTATCTCAGAAAACAGATAACTGCCTGGCAGTTTCTGAAAATTATCATTAATCGTTACCATATACCAACTTATCTGAATTGTATAATCAAATTTCTACTTCGCCCTCAAAAACAGTCGTTGCAGGACCGGTCATGTAGACGTGATTGTCTTCCCCACTCCATTTTATATGAAGGTCACCGCCTCGCAGTTTCACACGAACATCACGGTCAGTCAATCCATTTAGGACACAAGCCACAGCAACAGCGCAAGCACCCGTACCACAAGCCATTGTCTCGCCTGCTCCACGTTCCCACACTCTCATCTTCACTTCTGAACGATTATGAACCTCCACAAACTCGGTATTTGTTTTGCGAGGAAATACAGGATGACACTCGTATGATGGACCAATCTTCTCAAGATCCAACGAGTCGACATTATCTACAAAAATCACAGAATGAGGATTTCCCATACTGACACAGGTAGTCAGATTTGTTTTGCCTAACACATCAATCGGCTGGCTGACCACCGTCGGCAAATCAAATGTGGTCGGTATATCCAAGCCATTCAAGATAGGCTCACCCATATCCACCGTCACCGTATCAACCTTGCCGTCTACAACATGAAGATCAAGGATTTTAACTCCTGCAAGAGTTTCAAGAGACACTTTTGTTTTATTCGTCAGACCCTTATCATATACATATTTGCCGACACAACGTGATGCATTACCACACATCTCCGCCTCTGAACCGTCAGAGTTGAACATACGCATTCTAAAATCACACGTCTTGCTTGGCAAAATAATCACGATACCGTCGGAACCGATACCTATGTGACGGTCGCTCAACTTAATAGCCGTCTCACTCAGATTGTCTATCTTTTCAGTCGCTCCATTGATATAAATGTAATCGTTGGAGATTCCATGCATTTTAGTAAACTTCATCGCTCTCCTCCTTTTCCAGTTCATTTTATAAGGGGCAATCCATTAAATAAGATTGCCCCATTAAAATTCGGTTCGCTTTACGTTTTTTCCTACTGCAAAGCAGTTACAATATATAAACGCATAGCTCGTTTTATGTTCAATCCGTTCTACTTTCCGTTCGTTTTACAATGCAAAATTAAGGCTATTTGAGCATCCGTATGTGATTTCATTTGCATTTATATAAGAAAAACGTATTTACTTTTAAAATAAAAGCAAAGAGATATAATTAAGTTTCATTTTATAATTAAAATAGCGAAACAAGTAACATTATATTACAAATCAAATATACAATACTTTCACGCACATTTTATGTTAAAAAAATCTAACGGACGTTTAGAACACAATCTCTATACATTTAGTCGTTTTAGTCAACAAATAATAGTTGTTTGATGATACTTTTGCAAATGAGTTTATGTAATTTTGCAAAAGTAAAACAGCGTGTATACATAAAGATATGAGAAGACAAATAATTTCAGTACTGACAGCATTGGTATGCAGCATTCAATTAACAAATGCAGAGACGCATGTGTTGACTCTTGACAGCTGCCGTGCATTGGCTATCCGCAACAACAACGACTTGAAAATGGCAGATGCGAAGAAACAAAAAGCCTACTACGACAGAAAAGCAGCATTCACAAAGTTTTTACCACGCATCACCGCCACTGGAGCATACATCCTTTCATCTAAAGACATCAGTCTTCTTTCCGAAGAGACTCAGGACAAGCTAAACAATCTTGGCACAAACGCTGGAACAGCTATGGGTCAGAGCATGCAACAGATGACGCAACAAGGAATGCAGCAGATGATGCAAGAGGCGATGCAAAATCCAGCAATGCTTCAGATGATGATGCAGAATCCACAGCTAGCACAGATGATGCAAAGCATGCCTGGCATGGCTCAAAACATGACTCAAGGTATGGCTAACAATTTGTCTTCTGCCATGGCTCCCAAACTAAACGCCATCGGCTCGGATATCGTAAAAGAATTTGAAATAGACAACACCAACGTCGGTGTCATCTCCGTGATGCTGACTCAACCTTTATATATGGGTGGCAAAATCGCAGCCTACCATAATATAATGAAGAAAGTGGAGCAGCTCACCACCGCCCAAGCAATCGGAAAGGAGAACGATGTGATAGTTGAGACAGACGAAGCCTACTGGAGAATCGTCGGACTACAGTCGAAGAAGAGATTGGCAGAAAGCTATCTCCGCACTATCGACACTCTTAATAAAGATGTGGACAGACTTATCGAAGCCGGATTCGCAACCAAAGCGGACGGCTTGAAAGTAAAAGTCAAACTGAATGAAGCCAAAGTTTCAGTGATCCAGGTTGAAAACGGAATCACTCTATCCAAGATGTTACTTTGCCAGATTTGTGGACTTGACATGAACTCAGACATCGAACTTGCAGACATCAATATCGACGCAGAAGGTTTCGTAGTGCCTGAGACATCATCCGCAGCCAACGTAGAAGAGGCTCTGAACGCACGATATGAGATGCAAAGTCTAGCTCTTGCAAAAAAGATTGGAGAAGAGAAGGTGAAGATTGCAAGAAGCGAATACCTTCCTACATTGGCTCTTATGGGTGGATACACAACAACAAACCCATCCGCATTCGATGGAATCAAAAACGAGTTCGGTGGAATGTGGAACGTAGGTGTCGTATTGAAAGTGCCAGTTGTCACTTGTGGAGAGAGAATATACAAGGTGAGAGCGGCTAAGGAAGAGGCTAGAATCGCAGAATACCAGTACGACGAGGCAAAAGAGAAGATCACATTGCAAGTCAACCAGAACATGCAGAAGGTGACAGAAGCCAGCCAACGTCTACAAACTGCAAAAGAGAGTTTGAAAGAGGCTCACGAAAACCTTCGCTATGCTGAGGTAGGATTGAAAGAGGGAATGATCCCTGTCGCAGACGTCCTTCAAGCTGAGACAGCACTACTAAAAGCCCAAAGCACAGCAGTAGAGGCTGAAATCGATCTTCTATTGGCAGACTTGTATTTGAAGAAATCACTCGGCAAAATACAGATGCCCCACTAATAATTAACATTCGTCAATGTCAGCAATCTTCGTCAACATTGGCGAAAAGCGAAAAACAAAAAAGTAAACAAAATAAAAACACAATAAGATGAAAAATAACGGTGTGATCATTATCGCGATCATTGTAATCGTCGTGATTCTATCAGTAATTCTAATTGGATTAACTCATTCGACTCCAGAACCAGTCATTCAGGGAGAAGTTGAAATATCAGACTATCGTTTGTCTTCTAAGGTTCCTTCTCGTGTGATGGAGATCAAAGTGAAGGAGGGAGACTTCGTAAAGAAGGGAGACACAGTTGCTATCATGGAGGCTCCTGAAGTTGCAGCCAAGCTGTCTCAGGCAGAAGCCGCAAGACGTGCAGCACAGGCATTGCAGAACAAAGCTCAGGCAGGCACACGCAGTGAGCAGATTGAGGCCGCATACGAAATGTGGCAGAAGGCAAAAGCTGGTCTTGAGGTTTACGAGAAAACATACCAGAGAGTCGAGAAACTATACAACGAAGGTGTGATCGCAGCGCAGAAGAAAGATGAGGCTTACGCTCAACTTGAAGCGGCCAAAGCTACAGAGAAAGCTGCCAAATCACAGTATGACATGGCTATGAACGGTGCCCAGAAAGAGGACAAGGATGCCGCTGCCGCTCAGGTGGCAAGAGCAAGAGGAGCTATCGCAGAAGTGAACTCATATATCAACGAGACTATCATCCGTGCTTTGGCTGACGGTGTTGTGACTGAGATTTTCCCTGAAGAGGGCGAGTTGGTCGGTTCAGGAGCCCCAATCATGAATGTGGCTAAAGCCGACGGTGCTTATCTAACATTCAATATCCGTGAAGATTTGCTAAAGGGATTTGAGATTGGCAAAACAGTCAACGTCTATATTCCAGCAAAAGACACTACAATCAACGCCACTGTAAGCGGAATGAAGAATGTAGGCAGCTACGCTGTATGGAAAGCGACAAAAGCACTTGGACAGTACGATCTTAAGACATTCGAGGTAAAGATGCGTCCAGAGTCTCAGAATCTGCAGTTGGCAGCAGGTATGAGTGCTATTATAAAATAAACTAAAAGAGTATGGATATAAAGTCAATTTTTAGCAGATTAAAAAAGTTGGCTATTAGAGAGGCCGAGATATCAAGACGTCGTCCGCTCTACCTATTCTGTTTGCTTATTGCTCCCGTCTTCTTCAGTTTCATGTTTATCAACGTGATGGAAGAAGGAGCTCCAGATGAGATTCCTGCAGCTGTGGTCGACGAAGATGACAGCCAGGTGTCACGCACGCTTCTACGTACACTTGACGCCATGCAGGAGACAAACCTGACAGTGAAATACAAAAATTTCTCCGATGCCAAGGATGCCCTACGTAAAGGAGAGGTTTTCGCAATTGTGCATGTGCCACAGGGGCTATCCGAAAAAGCACTTACACAACGCACTCCTACAATCTATTTCTACACCAACGACGCATACTTCTTGGCTGGATCATTCCTTTTCAAGAATATGAAGGTGTTAGGAGAGTTGTCGGGGCTTGCGATCACCAAAGCGACACTGTCAGCTAAAGGTTTGGATGACGACAGGATAATGGGATTGATTCAGCCTATCACAGTTGAGTCACACCCGTTGAACAATCCTTCGCTCAACTACTCCATCTATCTGACTAACATGTTTATACCAGCGATATTGCTTCTTATAATATTCATTGCGACATGTTATTCGATAGGTTTGGAATGGAAACGAGGCACACAGAAAAAATGGTATACAGATGCAGGAGAGAATGTGGTGATTGCATTAGCTGGAAAACTGTTGCCACAGACAGCCGTCTACATGCTGATGTTCGCATTCATGGACGTCTATCTATATAAAATCAATGGATTCCCGATCGCATGCTCGTTGCTTCGACTGCTTGGCATACAGCTGTTGGTGACACTCGCGTCGCAAGCATTCTCTACAGCCATCTTCGGAATACTTGCAGGACAGATGCGATTGGCAATGAGTGTTGCGTCTCTGCTCGGAGTGTTGTCAATCTCATTGTGCGGATTCACATTCCCAGTCATGGCAATGCCAAAAATCATGGAGGCGATCTCATGGCTGCTGCCATTACGCCACTATTATCTGATATATGTCAATCAAGTGCTCGACGGATATTCCATCATCTATGTATGGAAATCATTCGCGATACTTGTGGCAATACTCGGACTTCCTCTGCTTTTCATCAAAGTGTATGAGAAAGCATTCAACGAGGTGAATTACAAAGCATAAAAAAGACAAAGATGAAGATACTTCAAATATGCTATAATGAGTTTAAGGAGATTTTTTCCGACGTCGGTATCGTGATCTTCGTGATCATCCTTCCGCTCGCATACCCTTTGCTCTACGCCTACATCTACGACAACGAAGTGGTGAGAGAGGTTCCTGTGGTAGTGGTGGACGACAGTCAGACCAACACAAGCCGAGAATTCCTACGTCGCTGTGACGCGTCGCCAGATATAAAAATCATCTCGCACGCCACAGGAATGGAGAACGCCCGCACATATCTCGAAAGCATGGATGCCTACGGAATCATACGTATTCCACGCGAATTTTCAGACGATATCGCGGAAGGTCGCCAAACAGTGGTCGGTGTCTATTGTGACATGGCAAGCATGATGTACTACAAGAACCTGATGATCACCGTCGCTGTCGTGGCACAGAACATGAACAAAGAGATAAAAGTGAGCAAATTAGGAAGCTCCACCAACCGTGAGGCAGAGATTTCAGCCGCGCCTATAAACTACGAATCCAAAGCGATGTACAACCCGCAGAGCGGATATTCATCGTTCCTGATTCCTGCGGTACTGATGCTTATCATCCAGCAATCTCTGATGTTGGGAATCGGAATGCACATGGGAGGAACACGTGAGCAGAACTTCGGTTTTGCTATTCCTAAAGGAGATCTGTACAGGAATCCCGTCTACATTTACCTTGGCAAGATGCTTGCCTATTTCATAATCTATATTGTAGACGCGGTATATTTCTTCGCAGTAGTCAACAAGATATTCGGATTGCCACAGATGTCGACATTCGGCACATATCTCGCATGGATGGTACCATATCTGATCGCGTGCATATCATATTCAATATTGTTCTCAGTATTAGTGTACCGACGTGAGGACTGCATCATGCTGTTCGTGTTCTTAAGCTTGCCACTGATATTCATCTCAGGAATCAGCTGGCCAATCTCAGAGATACCTCAAAAATGGTTGTATTTCTCATATCTGTTCCCGTCATCACTTGGAATACACGCATATGTCCGCACCAACACTATGGGTGCATCAATCAATGACATAGCGTTCTACCACTGGGGATTGATCATACAGGCGGCAGTCTACACAAGTCTTTCGCTCATCTTCTACTATTGGCAGCTGAAGAAGAGAAAGATCGAAGAATAACATTATTCCGTTTTGAATGTAATGGACAGGGAGGAATCCCTGTCCATCCAACGGATCATTTTTTTACAATTCCGGTCAAATAATCCAAAAAAACGTAGTATTTTTGTAAAAATTGACAAAACTAAAGCATTTTCTTACCAATGAGTAAAATAGTAAGTAAGGAGTTCTTTTCAGAAAACGTGGTGAAACTGGAGGTTGAAGCCCCATTGATTGCCCGTTCGAGAAAAGCTGGACACTTCGTTATCGTGCGTGTTGACGCTAACGGAGAGCGTATTCCGTTGACTATTGCGGATTCGGACACAGAGAAGGGTACAATTACTCTTGTGATTCAAAAAATCGGTGCATCGTCCACCAAAATCACCAATCTAAATGTTGGAGATGAGTTATTGGATGTAGTAGGTCCGCTTGGTAAGGCAACCCATATCGAGAAATTCGGAACAGTGGTATGTTCTGGCGGTGGTGTAGGTGTAGCCCCACTTCTTCCTATCATCAAGGCTATGAAGGCTGCAGGCAACAAGGTTATCTCAGTGTTGGCAGCCCGCACAAAAGATCTTGTCATCCTTGAGGAGCAAGTACGTGAGTATTCAGACGAGGTTGTGATCATGACAGACGACGGTTCATACGGCAAGGCTGGTCGTGTGACAGACGGAATCGAAGAGATCGCAAAACGTGAGAAGATTGATCTATGTGTGACAATCGGACCAGCGATCATGATGAAATTCGTGTCGTTGCTAACAAAGAAATATGATATCCCTACAGTAGCGTCGCTTAACACAATCATGGTCGACGGAACAGGAATGTGTGGTGCATGCCGAATAACAGTAGGTGGCAAAACAAAGTTTGTGTGCGTTGACGGTCCAGAGTTCGACGCCCACCAGGTAGATTTCGATGAGATGCTTATGCGTCTTGGCGCTTACAGAGAGCAGGAGCAGGAGGCAAAAGCAAAAATAGCAAAGTAAAGAAGATTATGGCAACAGATAGAAACGAAGCGTGGAGAGAAGAACTACGCAAAGCTAAATCACCTAAAGAGCGTACTGCGCAGCCACGTGTGCAGATGAACTCGCTTGATCCAAAATACAGAGCAAGATGCCGTGAGGAGGTAAACCAAGGTTTGACAGCAGAACAGGCTGTAGCTGAGGCTAGCAGATGTATGGACTGCCCTAATCCTACTTGTATGACAGGATGTCCGGTCAGCATCAACATCCCAGGATTCATCAAGAACATCGAACGTGGCGAGTTTATCCAGGCTGCAGATGTGCTAAAGGAGACAAGCGCCCTACCTGCTGTTTGCGGACGTGTTTGTCCACAGGAGAAGCAGTGTGAGAGCCAGTGTATGTATGTCAAGATGAAGAAGGAGCCGGTTGCTATCGGTTATCTTGAAAGATTCGCTGCCGACTACGCTCGTGAGAACGACACAAAGAAGGCCGCTCCAAGCATAAAGAAGAACGGTATCAAGATAGCTGTAGTAGGAAGTGGTCCTGCAGGACTTTCTTTCGCTGGCGACATGATAAAGAAAGGATACGACGTCACTGTATTCGAAGCATTGCACGAAATCGGAGGAGTGTTGAAATATGGTATCCCAGAATTCCGTCTTCCTAACAAAGTGGTAGAGGCAGAAATCGACAATCTACGTGCTCTTGGCGTTGTGTTCATCAAGAACTGCATCGTAGGAAAGACCATCACAGTAGACGAGTTGAAAGCTGACGGATTCAAAGGCATCTTCGTCGCATCAGGAGCCGGACTACCACGTTTCATGGGCATCGAAGGAGAGAACCTGACAGGTATCATGTCAAGTAACGAATATTTAACCCGCGTCAACCTAATGGACGCAGGCAATCCAGATACCGACACCCCTGTTTTGAAGGGCAAGAACGTAGTCGTTGTGGGAGGTGGAAACACAGCCATGGACTCAGTGCGTACAGCCTTGAGAATGGGAGCAGAGAGAGCCATCATCGTATATCGTCGTAGCGAGGAAGAGATGCCAGCTCGTCTTGAGGAGGTTCACCACGCAAAAGAGGAAGGCGTTGAGTTTATGACTCTTCACAACCCTATCCAATATATCGGCGACGAGAATGGACGCGTCACAAAAGTCCGTTTGCAGAAGATGGAACTTGGCGAGCCAGACGCAAGTGGACGTAGAAGCCCAGTTGAGATTCCAGGAGCCATCGAAGAAATTGATTGCGACGAAGTTATCGTCAGCATCGGTGTGTCACCAAACCCAATCGTTCCAAACTCAGTAGCAGGCCTTTCTGTAGGCAGAAAAGGCACTATCGAGGTCAACGAGAACATGCAGAGCAGCATACCAATGTTGTTTGCCGGAGGTGATATCGTAAGAGGTGGAGCAACAGTGATCCTGGCTATGGGAGACGGACGTCGTGCTGCAGCCGCAATGGACGAATACTTGAATAAATGATATTTCAATAAGCGTAATGCTATATTATAAAAAGACGGGGGAAACCTCGTCTTTTTGTTTTATACTCTGCCCTATTCCACGTATCATTCCACATTATTCACATAAGAAACAGAGAAAGAGACCTAATTTTCAAAAAATCCTCATTTTTCCTTTGTACATTCAAATTTAAACATTACCTTTGCGTCGCAATTGAGGGAAACAACCCGAGGTTGACACATAATTGTCTTGTGGTGTAATGGTAGCACATCAGTTTCTGGCACTGCTTGTCAGGGTTCGAGTCCTTGCAGGACAACAAAAAAAGACGCTTTTCAGCGTCTTTTTTGTTTATTAGATATAACCCCTAAACGGGGTAAATGTGTGTGGGGGGATCCCATCATCGTGTCTACCAATATTAAACGTCTAGCGACGTATATGGTGGCATCACATCCCTATCTTTCATTGCCAAATAATATCACCTATATTATCACGTAGTTAATACCAATATTAAACGTCTGACGACGTATGTGTGGAATCGCATCATAGCAGAATCTCGTCGTACAGATACGTACATAGCGTCTTGCGACGTATTGCCCATCATCATTGGCGATCATCTGAAGAGACGCCATAATACGAAGAAGAGACGCCGTAATACGACATCTCTTCGTTTATTTATATCCAATCTGGACGACCACGTTATTTCAAATACAAGGGCGACCACAAGGGATCGCCCCTACGATTAAAATCAATTCCACAGACGGATTCTCCGACAATTACGCATTACGAATTATGCATTATGAATTGATCATTACACGCACGTCCTATTACACGCACGTCCGTGCGTCTCTACGAGAATTCCCAGATGTGTGGATTATCCCAACAATTACGCATTATGCATTATGAATTACAAATTCATAATATAACAATTTGTCTCTTTTCTCTCAAAGCCAAGGGATGGATATAATTGGTTGGCGACGATGCGTTTGGGATTCGACGTCAGATGCAGTTCTATCGGTGCTAACTTCTGAGCCTCTGCCAACACATATTCCATCAACTGTTTGCCAAGGTGCTGTCCTCGATAGTCTGACAACACAACCACATCTTCTATGGATGCTTTTGCTCCAGTTGGTGAATGAAAGACACAGAGTGTCGCACAACCAATGATCCGATCATTCTCCTGAACGACGTAGAGATGGCAATTTCTGTCTGACAATACATCTGCGAGTTTTTGCTCTGAAAATATGACTCTGTCAGACAATTCCGTCATCAATCGCTTCAAATCTTCAAACTGTGTTTGTGTATATGTTTCTAGTTCTTGGATTTTCATTTGTATCTTTTATTTGAAACAAAATGCCCAGGGCTTACGTCCTGGGCTATGTTTTGTCGTGCTTACAGCACTGGGATTATTTTACGATTGCTTCTTTGATGCTGTCGACGATATAACGGACATCATCGTCTGAGACGTATGGTCCAGCTGGCAAACAGAATCCTATCTTAAACAATGATTCAGAAACACCGTTGACATACGCCACTGCGTTAGCATACACTGGCTGCTTGTGCATTGGCTTCCACACTGGACGACACTCTATCTTCTTTGCCAACATGTATACTCGCAGAGCCTCAACATTATCGTTTGGCTGGCAATCTGTTGTGGCTGAGTCTACTGCCTTGATGACTCCTGCAGCTCCTCCGACTGCTGTTTTTATCACCTCTTTGTAGACATTCTCCTGTCCTTTGATTTTGATATTTTCATCGATAGTCGCTGTACACAACCAGAAGTTGGCATCATAACGTGGATCCGCAGGCTGCTTATGAATATGAACGCCCTTGACATCCTTGAGTAGCTCTTCATACAATGCCTGTACATGCTTATGATGCGCTATATGCTTATCCAACACTGTCATCTGACCACGGCCTATACCAGCACACACATTGCTCATACGATAGTTGTAGCCGATAGCGGAATGCTGATAATACGGATAAGAATCACGAGCCTGAGTGGCACGCCACATAACAGTGTTGGCATCTTCAGCATCACGACAGATAAGAGCTCCACCTCCTGATGTGGTGATCATCTTGTTGCCATTGAAACTGAGAACACCAAACTTTCCGAATGTTCCAAGCACCTGTCCATTATAACGTGAACCCATTCCTTCGGCGGCATCCTCAACCACTGGAATACCATACTTATCGGCAATAGCCATAATCTCATCAACCTTGTATGGCATACCGTAAAGAGCAACTGGAACTATTGCCTTTGGATATTTTCCCGTCTTCTCCTTTCTTTCAACAATCGCCTTCTCTAGAAGAGCTGGATCCATATTCCATGTCTCTTTCTCTGAGTCAATAAAAATTGGTGACGCTCCTAGATATGTGATAGGATGTGAGCTGGCACAGAATGTGAAACTCTGCACACATACTTCATCGCCTGGGCCGACTCCACAAGCAAGCAGAGCAAGGTGCACTGCCGCTGTTCCAGCAGAAAGACATACTACCTTACGGTCAAGCTTACTGCCGTCGCTATTTTTATTTGCAAAATCTGCCAGATCCTGCTCGAATGCATTTACATTTGGACCCATTGGCACAACCCAATTGGTATCAAAAGCCTCTTTTACATATTTCTGTTCAATTCCCTCCTCTGACATGTGAGCCAAACAGAGATAAATTGTTTTTCTTTCTTCAGCCATAATCATGTGTTTTAATTTTTTATACCTCTTCTCCAGCAAACTTGACTTTCCAACCCAATACCGTCGCGAATATCATCTCTATATCTTTGATGAATGAATAGTGATGGTAGTAGTACTTGTTCAGTCTCACTTTATCCGGATAAATTACCTTGTCATTATATTCAGTAGCAATTTCCTGCATCGGTCTGGAATCACCCTCTGCCTGTCTTTTCGCGACATACTCCGAAATCATCTCATCCTCTCTACGGTATTTCAACGTTGCAGGCCCTGTAATTCCAGGTCTTAACTTCAATACGATCCTGTCGTCTCCTTCCAACTTATCCGCATAACCAGGGACATCCGGACGTGGGCCAACAAATGACATGTTGCCCACCAACACATCCCATAGCCCAGGAAGTTCATCCAGCTTATAATGACGGAGTTTTGAGCCCAACGGAGTGATTCGAGAATCCCCCGCCACACTGACAGTGCTTCCGTGGTGCTCAACTGTCATTGTACGAAACTTATGGCAAGTAAACAACTCGCCGTCTTTCCCCACACGCTTTTGTGTAAAAAATGCTGGTCCACCAGGCATCTTTATCTTGACCAACACCGCCACAACCAGCAGTATCGGCCATACAAACAAAAGACCTATCAACGCGACCAAACGGTCGAAAATCCATTTAAGTAACATCTATTCTTTTTTACAAACTCTAATCACAACCATCAGTTTCGCTTCACATAGCGTAACTTTTTATATGAGCCACAGACAAGATTCATACATGTCCAAAAGACACTTGAAACAGGATTCTTTCCCATCGCTTCATGCCAAAGCTTATAATGCCATGTTATCATCGTCATACAACCATGGGTTGAGACACTTCCTACACGGCCTCGACGGTACTTAGCCAACACCTCATCCAACAGATGACAGTCAGCCACCTGACATATCTTCAGCCACATGGCATAATCATTGTTCTTTCTGATATCAGCGATCTGAAGCAGTCCTACCACATTCCTGTCGAACATCACAGTCAAACAGCCTGGCCAACAGAAAGAATACATTCCAAACTTGGATATGTGTTTTGGCCCTGAAACGAAACATCCAGTCTCATTCCCGTTATTATCTATTTCCTGATAACCGGTGTAAGAAAAATGATAATCATTATCCACCATGAATCTCAACTGTTTCTCCAGTTTCTCCGGTTCCCAAAGGTCATCAGAATCCAAGAAAGCGATCCACCTGCCATTCGCTCTCTTCAACGCATTGTTACGAGAAACAGCAGCTCCTGAAAAATCGGAGTTACGCTCGAATTTGATTCTAGGATCACCATCAGAAATTTCTTTGATCAATGCCTCTGAATTATCATTTGAACAATCATCCTGTATGAGTAATTCCCAGTTTTCATACGTTTGCGCCAAAACCGTGTTAATCGTATTGCCAATCAAAGCAGCACAATTCCAGTTAGGCATTATTATAGAGACCAATCCGTAGTCTTGCATATCTTATCAATTTCTAATTCTTTTTGTTAATCACTTAACATCCAAACGGTTTATGCAGTTGGACAATTAAGTGCGTTTAAGTTTTTTTAAATTCCACTTTTAATGGAAGATTTTTTCAAATGGACTATTTACTTCTAACATCACATTCCTAAGACCAAACCTATCATCCTCTTCTACAGTCAGATTTTATTCCATTTTTCCGATTTCTTTTTTATTGAAGAAACCGAATAAGAAACAACTGGACTGAAGTATGCCACATCTTCAGCGCTCAATTGTCTTGTTTGTGTTATCTCTGCATCATATCCTCTGGCTGGACAGGCTCATAAGCTCCGTCTTTTGCCTCAAAGATGACGCATGGTTCGTTGACTTCCACAGTATGCCATGTGCCGGCCGGAATCTGAACCATTAAATTGCCTGTTGCCGGCCCCAACTCAAAACGAGCTGTTTCGTTGCCATTGTCGTCGAAAAACAATTCCGTCAACTTACCACGAAGCACCGTCATCGATTCGGATGTCTTGACATGCCGATGTATCGGGACAATTGTGCCAGGCATCATCGCGTTGATTATACGCTGGGAATTGTCTGTAGACGCAGTTCGCATATCAAACGCCGTTCGTTTTCGCTCACTGGTTGCAGCCAATTCTAACAAGTTGTCTAAAAATTTTTTATCTATTATCATATTTTATGTATTATTCTTAGAAGTAAACCTCAAGACAGATTGGCGGATTTTAATCCTCCTCACTGTATTTATCCATCACCTCGTTCTTCTTCTTTCTCCATTCGACATACAAGCCCTTAGACTTCAAATACTCCTCATGTAGATGGTAGTATTTCATCTTGAAAAGAATGTATGCCACACACAACACTGCCGAAGCGATTGCGAAATATGTGTATTGATCGACTGGCAAGAAAATAGCGCCCAACGATATCACCAACTGTAGCACCATATAAATGCTCGACACTAACACATGAGGCATCTTCAACTCATTTGCCATCAGCTGGTAGGCATGCTTTCTATGCGGCATACTGATGTCCTCGTGCAACAAGAGTCTGTGACAGATGGTGAGACATCCGTCCACGCCATACACCAACAACAGGAACACTGCCCAGAAATTAGCGGTGTACGACACGTATCTGCCTATCAGGAAGACGATGGCAAACGCTATCGAGACTGCTCCCACGTCGCCAGCAAAACATTTCGCTTTTTTGCGGAAATTGAAGAAACAGAAGATCACAACACTCATCGTCAACACTATCAACAGATTCCTGTCGATGAAATGGCTCTCCTCATTCAACAATATCAACGGTATCAGCACAGACAATGAATATCCTCCTGTGATTCCATTGATTCCATCCATGAAATTATATACGTTGATCACTCCTGTGCAGAACACTATTCCTACCGCTATGAACCACCAATACCTGAGATCTAGATAGCCCCACTGCTGGAACAACAGCAACATGGCGGCAAAATGAACCATCAATCTGTATCTCGGACGCACCGTCTTCACGTCATCCAAGAAACTTACCGCTCCGATCATAAGCAATCCCAAAAGGAACCACGGATATCTAAATCCAAAAAATATGGCATAAAGGATAGCTCCGAATATGAAAATGATACCTCCTCCAAGAAGCGTGATCTGAGTGTGCGACGAACGTAGATTCGGCTTGTCGATAATATCATATTTATCGGCTATTCTGAAATATAGCACTTCCGCTACAAGCAGGATCGCAAAAATTATCACATAAGATATATATGGCAACATATTCTCCATCATTTTTGTTTACAGCTGATATCTTTTTGTGAATCAAGCTGTTTTAGGCTTTTTGATTTTTTCTTTATTGATTTTTTTCATTAAAAGTCAAGTTGTCCGTCTTCAACATCTATATGTCCGGGCGAAAAACTTTGCAAAAATATATAATTTTATAATACTATATATTCTGATTAGACGGAATTTTATCCAAAATTCGATTGTCGAATTGCAAATTCCAGTGGTTCACATCATCATCCAAACGATCACCAACATTCTCATCTCGAAAACCATCGTCCACTGAGTAGGATCATGTCGCGCCTTCAACGCTTGAAGGAGGATTCTCCCTGACAACCTCCAGCAACACATCGTCGTTACCCATCTCTTTTACCACCCTCATTTTGCTGGCGGCAATGGACGAACGGTAGGATGCGATATTTTTCCGTGACACGGTTTCAAAGATACGCAATCCTATGCCAAAACCTATCTCGTTCATCAACTGGTTGCCAAGGGTGGCTAACCCTTTGCTTTGATAACCGCAGTCCACCATCCTGCCTCGATAGGCTGTGCCCATGAAGAAACTTCGCAGGAAAAAATATCCTACTATTTTCTGGCTTCCCTCCTCACGAAACACATAGGCTAAGAACGATTTGTTTCGTTGTATTTTTTTTAGGTTTTCGGCATCAAACCCATGCGGACGGAAATACTTATACGCCTCTTCTGGCTGATTGTCGAAAAACAAAACCATCTCTGCAGTCGGGATCTCTGACAACGGCGTCACAAGGACTCTTACTCCGCCCCTGCTCTCTCTGGATAGGTTCAGATTGCCACACACTTTGGCTAAACGTTTCCCATATCTTAAAGAGAAGAAGAACGAGTTTATCAGATCAATAATGTCCCACACAAACGGGAATTTGTTTTTAAAAAAATGAGCTATTGAATATAGCATAGTCCTAATAATGTAATGTTATTTCATGACTTGGCAAATGGCTAATAGCTTATCGCTTATGGCAATTGGCTTATTATTGGATTTATTTTCATCCGATTTCGCCATTGTTTGCAATCGGTCGCCACACCATCCTACCAATTATACCATCAATCGTTTGCAATCGATCGCCATTATTTGCCATCATTGCCATCGATTGCCCAGGGTTAACACCCTGGGCTGGGATGTGTCGCGTCTTCGACGCTTATTTATCATCTTCAATGACAGGCATATTATCAATCAAAAATTGACGGATTTCCTCTTCTTTCGGAAGTTGAAACATATATTTTCCTACATATATGTCATCAAGTCCTTCTGTTGAATATTTAACCAAAGTATCACTATAGTCCGTACATAGAAGGAGACCAATTGGAGGATTATCTCCTGGTTGCATCATTTCATGACGATAAAAATTCTTATACATATTGAGTTGAGAAGCGTACTCATGACGGTAACGGTCTATCTTCAAGTCAATGATAACATGACAATGAAGTATACGATTATAAAAAATCAAATCCGCCTTGAAATAATCATGATCAATCAAAATTCTCTTCTGACGTGCCTCAAAACAAAAGCCCTGCCCTAATTCAAGCAAAAATTTTTGGAGATTATTTAGAATTGCATTCTCTAATTTTGTTTCTGTATAAACTTCATTATTGGGAATATCTAAAAAATCAAGCGTCATAGGATCTCTAAAGATATACTTCAGATCCATTATCTCAGTCTCCTTTTGTATATAATTCTTTAGAGCATCTTTATTCTTTGAAAGAGCTGATCGTTCATAATAGAGACTAGAGATTTGATGATCAAGTTGTCGTTTCGACCAACAATATTGTATCAATTCATACTCATAAAATGATCTTTTCAACGAATCTTTGATTTCGCTCAGTATCTGAAGGCTTGAATAACTAATACAATGGAAAAGACGAGATGGCGAAACCATCCAAGACTCTCGAGATATTGCGACCATTGGTCGCAATATTGTAGAATCATCATTTTCAAGCATATATGACATTGCAGTCAGTGACCCTAAACTTCTATCATTGAGAATATTTTGTCGTTGCCCACGAAAATAAGACAAGATTTCATCTTTTAGTTGTGGATAAACGCTGTAAAATAATCTATATTCATAAAGGCGTCTCCATTCCATGCCTTTGCGACCGATACGCTTAGCTAAATTTTTAAGTAGTTGTTCGCCATATTGAGCCCTATCAGCCCCATTTTGTTCAAACTCTACAATATAATATCCAATAAGCCAATTACGAGAGGTGAGCAGACAATTGACAGCATGTGCCGCCTGCTGACGGAGCGAATCATCCACAACAATGATTCTATCAACCAATTTATCAAATGTCAATTCTGATTGTCCTTCCATTTTTTGCACGCTACTTGTTTATTTTATCTTTTCTTTATAATATAATTATCAGATTTCATTTGTTTTACCCCAA
>JAEEMG010000080.1 GCA_016283095.1 Paludibacteraceae bacterium
AGGAATGGAACCTGGCTCTTGATTGTTGAAAGGTGTGCAACACCTGCAAGATCCATCACTTCCTGTACTGAACCTTCAGCAAGCATAGCGAAACCAGTCTGACGACATGCGTATACGTCCTGGTGGTCACCAAAGATACATAGTGTGTGAGAAGCGATTGTACGTGCTGAAACATGGAAAACTGCTGGCATCTTCTCTGCAGCAATCTTGTACATGTTAGGAATCATAAGAAGCAATCCCTGAGAAGCTGTGTAAGTAGATGTCAACGCACCTGCCTGGATTGATCCGTGTACTGCACCTGCAGCACCAGCCTCTGACTGCATTTCTGTAACAGATACAGTCTCACCAAAAATGTTCTTTCTGCCTGCAGCAGCCCACTCATCTACATATTCTGCCATTGTAGACGATGGTGTGATTGGGTAGATACAAGCACATTCGCTGAACATATATGAAATATGTGCAGCTGCCTGGTTACCATCACAAGTGATGAATTTTTTTTCTTTAGCCATAATTTAATATGTATAGTTTTTTGTTTTTTCTATTCACAATAGATAAAGCAAAATTAGAAAAAAAATATAAAATAGCACTTTCTTTTTTACATTTTTTCTACAAAATGAAACTTAAATGTATAAAAAAAGAATATAAATACACTATTGGAAGAAATGAGGGAAAATCTACCCAAAATAGGCGATGATAATTTTAATACCATTCTTTTGGAGTTTCTGATTTTTTAGTAATTTTGCAATGAAAATGAAATGTGGACGGATTTGTGCGATTGCAACCACAATAAAAAAATGCTAAAACGGTAGTTTCTTCAATGTTTTTAGTTGTTTTTTATGAATCGCAGATACATCCGTATTTGCGTTTTTTGTTTTTAAACGTGAACCCGTCTTCAAATGCCTCAGGCTATCATTTTCACCGTCGTCAGAATTAATAAAAAAGAATAAAATATAGAGAATTATGGGATATTTCTTTACATCAGAATCAGTTTCTGAAGGTCATCCAGACAAAGTGGCTGACCAGATTTCAGACGCAGTGCTCGACAATTTTCTAGCTCAGTATCCTGAGTCGAAAGTAGCATGTGAGACTCTTGTCACTACCGGTCAGGTGGTGCTTGCAGGTGAGGTTAACAGCCGCGCTTACGTTAATCTTCAGGAGGTTGCTCGTGAAGTGATCAACAAGATCGGTTACACTAAGAGTGAATATATGTTCGACGGTAATTCATGTGGTGTGTTTTCTGCCATCCATGGCCAGAGCCCGGATATCAACCGTGGTGTGGACAGAAAGGATGAGGAGCAGGGTGCCGGCGACCAGGGTATGATGTTCGGTTACGCTACTGATGAGACTGAAAACTATATGCCTATCTCTCTTGATTTGTCGCACGCTATCCTTCGTGAGTTGTCGGCAATCAGAAAAGAGGGTAAATTGATGCCGTATCTACGTCCAGACGCAAAGAGTCAGGTGACAATCGAATATGGAGATGATAATCGTCCTAAGCGTATCGACGCGATTGTTATCAGTACTCAGCATGATGAGTTTGTGTTGGCTGGCAATGGTATAAACCAGGATGCTGCGGATAAGCAGATGGTCGCAAAGATCAAGGAAGACGTGGAGAAGATTCTTCTTCCTCGTGTGGCTAAACAATCTAAGGTTTACGCTGAGCTTCTAAAGGCTGGCGACTATAAGTTGTTTGTCAACCCAACTGGTAAGTTTGTGATCGGTGGACCTCACGGAGACACTGGTTTGACAGGTCGTAAGATCATCGTTGACACATACGGAGGCAAGGGAGCTCACGGTGGTGGAGCATTCTCTGGAAAGGATCCAAGTAAGGTAGACCGTTCAGCAGCATACGCAGCTCGTCACTTGGCTAAGAACATTGTAGCTGCTGGTTTGGCAAAAGAGTGTTTGGTACAGGTGGCATACGCTATCGGTGTGGCTGAGCCAATGAATCTATACATCAACACTTACGGCACTTCAACAACAGGCATTTCAGACGGTGAGATGGCAGACAAGATCAGCAAAAGCGGTTTATTCGACTTCCGTCCAAAGGCGATAGAGGAGAGGTTGAAACTTCGTCAGCCTATCTATTTAGAGACTGCAGCTTACGGACATGTAGGCCGTAAACCAGTGAAGGTTGACAAGACATTCAAAGATGCTAATGGCAATGTCTTTGAGCGTACTGTGGAATTGTTCACATGGGAAAAGACAGATAAAGTGGATGATTTGAAGAAGCTTTTCAAATAATCTGATCTTACAATATTAATAGGCCACGGTTGAAAATCTCAACCGTGGCCATCTTTTATTTATACGGAGTGAAATTACTGTCATAGGCAAAAGGTTTTTCCTGTGGAGGCATTTCTGGTTTTGTGGAAAATACTTGGATACTATTGTTTTTATTTAATGCCAAACCGAGGTTTGAAGCAAGAACACAAGCTATGTCAGCTGCTTCATCTGCGTCATTTGCCCACACTTTCACACTCATCCATGCATTTCCTTCCGGACAAACATTTGAATTGTAGTCTGTTATCTCTTTTCCTGCATAGACATCGAGCAAAACGGTATAATGTTGAAACGGAGTCTTGATTTTTCTATATTTCAATTTCAAAAACCAATCTTTTATTTCTTCTTTCATGTCACTCATTACGCATTATGCATTATGAATTAATCAGTCTGCTTGTATAACAAGACACATTTTATTGAAATCACCGTTTTTCAGATCCTGTTTCTGGATATAGAATGCGATATCCGAACCATCACCGTTAGGATCCAACCAGTCATTATTAAGATAGAAGAATGGAATCCAACTGTCTAATTGAGTGAACAACGCGCTTCTTTCCTCCCAACTCTCTGGCAAAAGGTTTCCCATGTTCCTTTGCAGACGTTGGTCTTCACAATCATATTCCATAGGTCCCTGAACAGTAAGGATATGACCCAACATGACAATCTGGAAATGTGTGCCGCACAACTCGTAATAAGCGTCCTGCTCGGCTTCTGTCATTCCCATCTTCTTCAAATCACTCCAGTCAAACGTAGGAAGACTCAGATATTCGATGAAATCAATCTTTTTAGACGGTTGTTTTCTTTCCACGTCTTCTGGAAAATCTCTACGCGACAATCCTTCTGGCTTTTCTACGTAGATCACCTTGAAACATTGTGGATCCCTATAATCCTCCACCGCATAAGTAAAACTGAAGAATAGGTAGACGATTCCATGTGCAGGCATCTGTTCTTCCACATCGGCCAGACGTGCCTCCTCAAGATTAATTTGAGCGACAAACTCCATAGGTGTCCCATTGCCTGACTTCGGCCATTCCACGTCTGAAGGAAGATCTGGACGTCCACCAAATTTTGAGGATCCTATAAGAAGTCGGCTCTCCTCTGTCTCTGTCAATCTCAAATCAATTCCCCAACGTATCAGAGGAGCGATGGAATCATAATATTTAGACAATTGAAACTTACCTAAGGCTATTTTTAACTCCATCTCATTACTTAATAGCCCATGCTTTTTTTTATAGTCGTCGATTTTCCAATCGCCCCAATGACGAACTGTATTGATGATAAAACCAAATACAAGAACTAGAGCAACAAATATATAAATATATTTAGACATGCATAAATTGAATATAGTGTTAATTATAAAAAATAAAATTATAAACAGATAAACGTATTTAGACATTTTCAAATTAATTAAATTTTTCTAATTGATTTTTTAGTTTCACATATGGAATCGCATCACAAAAATGCAACTTCATTGTTGATGTAGGAAAACATGTCATAAACGACATTGAAAACAAACAACGTGGTAAAAATATATGCGTTTTTCACCTATTATTTCTCCGTTAAAGTTTCCAGAAACAAATTTGTTTATGGCTTTCCAATGCCAAAATTAATAAAAATACTGTTTTCTGTTTAAAAAACATTAAAAAATATGCAGAAGATGTAAAATTATACAGAACATGAAGCGTTTGTTGAACCCAAACAAGCAGCAAATTCTAATTTTTCTTGCACCATGCTTCTATTTTATCATAGTTTTCCAACCGCCAACTTGCCATTGCATCGTAGACGTGGATGTCGGATTTTTCATCTTCTTTGGGATCCTCATTCCGATAATATATTTTTATGTCTTTATCTCTAAACTTTGCTATCGTCTTCAGAACTTTTTGTTTGTCTCCGGAGTGTAAATAAGTCAAAAGAGTATACTCTTCCTCACAAACGTCCTCCCCAGGGAAATAGGAATCGGGGTCGGGGTTTTCTTGAAGAAAACGATTCACTGCCTCTTCAAGTTGCTGGAATGTGTCGTCCCAGACTTTTTTTGTCTCCTCTTCTGAATAGTGTCTTATTTTATCCAAACTATACCCGCAATTATGACTCTGCTCATTTATATCCTTAAACAAAGGAAGCTCCATCAATCTGACACCTTCTACTGATGCTGAAGAAATTGGTCCGTTTTCTTCTGTGCCATCAAAAATTTTCCGCCATAAATTGTCGATATAAAGTGGCTTGACATACAAAGTCGCAGAAAAACTTATATCCAAATGTTCTAGAATAAAATAATATCCTCCTTCTGCTTTCCAAATTCTTTCTATTTTGCGGTCATGATTCCATCCATATTTTTTTAATGCGATCTTTTGGGAAGAATTGGATAACTTTTTTAATTCTCTTAACGCATTTTTAATTTCTGCTTGGTATGTCTCATTATCTATTCTGCGAATTTCACTATTCGATTTCACTTGATGTTTTTCATACATTTCTTCCATTATTCGTCTAAGATTTACAACAAATTCATCAATGGAATTTTCATCATATTTCAGATAAAAATTATCTCCGGATGTGGTTTGATAGCTTTTACCTTCAGATATCCACACATATATGTGAACATTCGCGTCTTCTTTTTGCTCCCATTTTAAGGAAAATCCGACAGAAGACAGATAATATTGTTTTAGACTTCTTATTTTCAGCTCTTTCTTTACAGCATCCCAACCTCCAGTATCGTCATACTCTTTTTCGGATATGCTACCGCTGCTTTCATAACAGATTTTCAAACTATTCAAAAATTCTTCATTGCTACAATTTCTTGGCAATCTGAATGCAGGAATACCAGCTAATTCGTGACATCCGTGATCATACAGCTCATATTTTGTACTCATTCCTATATATTTGGAATCAATACTCAACTTCATTCCCTTGAAGTACCTTTTGTACATCTTGTCATTCGATTTACTTATAAGCGATCTGATTTTGTCGATAATGCTATCAAAAAAACTCATAATCATATTTTTAGGATATTGTTGATGGATAAAGTAAACATCTTTGGGTTTATCAAAACTTCCTGTTAATTGGTAAAATGCACATAGTCGTCACCAATTTTAAGTCTTAATATGGCTCCATTTTCTTTCACCCAATTTTGACACTCAAATAATAAATCAGTGATAAGAACATCTGGAATATCATCAAAGCAGACATCTATATACACGTTTTCCTGAGGATAATCTTTCTTGAATTCTTCAGATTGAATGTGGTTGAGATAACCTTCCATTTTGTCAAGTAGGTCAGTTTGACTTTCTTTACTGCCATCAATATGTCCCGCAGCGACAAGGACCAAGACTGCACAGTTTTTTTCGTCATCTGCGTATACGATATCTATTAAAGACAAGTCACCGAAATGTTCAGTTAATTTTCCCATTGTCAAAATGATTTATATCATTATATTCTTTTTATGACGAGATTATCTTAATAGTAAGCATGATATCCATGGCCGTTTTTGCCGTAGAAAATCAGCCATTTAGCCAAAGAAAAGACGACGTGCAACTGTTCTTCCATTGAAAAATTTGCGTCACCCACGTATAGGGCAGTAAGTTCAGACGGTTCTTTCCCGTCCTCTTCAGGTGGCATCCTTTGGTCTTTTAGGTATTCCATATTGTGCTTCTTGGCAATCGCTTCGGCTACAGCCATCAGTCTGTTGCCATAATCCAGGGCTTCATCAGCTGTTTTCGACTCCCAGGCTTCATTGACCAGGTCCTCACCAATCAAATCGATACAATCACGGAGAAACTCTCCTCGGAATACGTTTTCATCTTCCATCGGAGAAATATATTTAGGCACGCCATCCAGCTCTTTGGCTAGTTCTATTACATAATAGCCATTTATATGCTTCATAAATTCCTCGAATGTAGGTTTCTCATCTGAATCGTCATACTTTTCGTGATACCTTTCCTTAGCCCATTCGTCGGCCTCCTTGTCACGTCCAACGCGAGGAGCTTTTATTGTCTCATAGGAAGGAATCTGGATGTCAAACCATTCCTGTGTCAATTCTTCCTCCGTAGGGTATTTCTTTCCAAACAGTTTGCCCCAGAATGTAGGCTTTGGATATTCTTCTTCTCTGAAAAAAATATTAAACAATTCTGAAAACCTTTTTTCATATCCTGGTTTGGGCTTGCCCAATGGTCTCATATCCAATCCCATAAGCGTAATTTTTATTAGTAAAACTTCTATTAATATTTTCTCTGTAGGCGACGATGGGGTATCCATCAAACTCGCATTAAATCTTAGCAAATATACGATTCTTCTGTAAATTATTACGGTATCTTCAGAAAAAATTATCTCATCCTATCATCCGCACGTCCGCAAGCACCACTACGTTCGGTGCATGCGGCTATGGAGATAGCGTCTTCCAGACGCGGAGATACCCCTTGCCATGTCCGTATGGGCAGGTTTCAAACCTGCCCGCTATGTTTCGGTGCATACGATTACAGATATAGCGTCTTACAGACGCATCGCTCATTCTCTCATCCGCAAGCACCACTGCGTTCGGTGCATGCGGTTACTGAGATAGCGTCTTACAGACGCATCGCTCATCCTCTCGTCCGCAAGCACCACTACGTTCGGTTCATGCGGTTACAGAAATAGCGTCTTCCAGACGCATCGCTCATTCTCTCATCCTCTCATCCTCCATCCGCAAGCACCACTGCATTCGGTGCATGCGGTTACAGAAATAGCGTCTTCCAGACGCGGGGATGACATGGTCTCATGTACCCCATGATGCAATAAACAAGAGACAATAAAAGAATGGCAAAAACAAAATGAGCAAAATTGTAAAAATTATCTTTCTTTTTTTGTCGGAAATTGGCAAATGAAGCAAAATGGTCCTCAAAATCAACATGTATATGCCTTGGACAATTAATGATGCCAAAGAGACGAATTGCCAGAATTCTCTAGTCTCAACTCTTCCTACACCCAATGATTCCAATACGACTTCCACCAAATACCATAGGGCATAAATCAAACTTACGATTAAAATGAATTTGTCCATTGTCCTTTTAACACTTCCTTTCTAGAATTTAATTTTTCAAGACATTCTCAAGTGCTAAGCAATCATTTACCCTATCATAATCATAAAATTTATCTGTATGGTTCATGTAAATCAAGTTTCCACCTGTTTCGTCTTTTTCCACAATATATTTATCACCTAAGTTTAAGACCTTGTTATGAGTATAAGACACCCATCCAAGATGGTTGCATTGCTTTATTTCCCAAAAGGAATTAGTTTGGACACAACCATAGTCTGGCACAAAATGTTTTATTATGCACCTCAATATTTTAAGCAATGTTTCTTTGTCAAATAAATCTGTGGTTTCATACTCAAATTTACAATTTGCAGTGAACAATCTTTTTAAATCATTCGTAGAGATCCTCAACGACATCCCGTTCCCTTCTATATCTTCTTTATAAAGCGTAATTGCATATCCTATTTTACTATAACCTCTTTCATCCATTTCTTTTTTATAGGA
Source organism: Paludibacteraceae bacterium (assembly GCA_016283095.1). GTDB lineage: Bacteria > Bacteroidota > Bacteroidia > Bacteroidales > Paludibacteraceae > UBA1723. The sequence continues at coordinate 7,788 of JAEEMG010000080.1, forward strand.
ACGTAACAATTTCTTTTTTATGTACGTTGGAGAATTTTCGAATTTCCTGCTTAGTGCATCTTTTCTGCTTTTTCCCAAATTACACCAACCATTCAAGACAGGAGAAATTGTTTCAAATTCTAAAAAGAAATTGTAAACTAAATCCGTCATTTGGTCAATTGTCATCGGATTATTCCAATAGAAACGAATGCTTACTTCATCATTTTTACTATGTTCCATATTCCATTTATTAGGTTATATAACTTCGTTCGGTGCTTGTAGCGTCTTCCAGACGCGGAGTTACCCCTTGCCACGTCTTCTCATCCACAAGCACCACTGCGTTCGGTGCATACGACTGCTGATATAGCGTCTTCCAGACGCATCGCTCATCCTCTCATCCTCCATCCGCAAGCACCACTACGTTCGGTGCATGCGGTTATAGAGATAGCGTCTTACAGACGCGGGGACTCATGTCTCGTTCTCTCATCCGCAAGCACCACTGCGTTCGGTGCATGCGGTTACAGAGATAGCGTCTTCCAGACGCATCGCTCATCCTCTCATCCGCAAGCATCACTGCGTTCTGTGCATGCGGCTACAGAAATAGCGTCTTACAGACGCGGAGATGCTTATAATTCCGCATTTCATTTAGCATTCCGCATTTATAATTTAGCATTTTTTCAAATACTTTTCGATTCTGTCCAATGCCTCTTTGATGTTATCAAGCGAATTGGCATACGACAATCTCACATATCCTTCGCCGTTCGTTCCAAAATCCACTCCTGGTGTGATGCCGACGTGGGCGTTCTCTAGCACGTCGAATGCGAATTTGTAGCAGTCGTTGGTGAATTTTTTCGCGTTGGCGAAGATGTAGAAGGCGCCCTGTGGCTCTGTCTCAATCACAAACCCCATCTTACGCAGACGGTCGATCATGTAGACACGGCGTTCATTGTAGATCTCAAGTCGTTTCTTCACATCATCCTCTCCGTATCTCAAAGCTGCGATTCCTGCTTTCTGCGACATGCTTGGCGCGCAGATGGCAAGGTTTTGCTGCATTGTCTGGATATGTTTCATATATTGTTTAGGAGCGATCATATAGCCGAGACGCAATCCCGTCATCGCATATCTTTTTGAGAAACCATTAAGCACAAATGCATTGTCTGTCACTTCCAGCACGCTGACGGGAGTGCCGTTGTAGACAAGTCCATGATAGATTTCGTCGGAGATGATCGGAATACCAAGTTTGGCGATTTCAGCATAAGTCTCTTTAGAGACGAGGGTGCCGGTAGGGTTCATCGGTGAGTTGACGAAGATGGCACGTGTCTTCGGTGTGATTGCAGCCTTCAACGCATCAATCGGATATTGGAATCCGTCTTCTGCTTTCACAGTGATCGGAACAGGCACAGCGTTGGCAGCTAACGTGAAATTTTTGTAGCAGGCGTAGCCAGGATTGGTCATGATTACCTCGCTGCCCGGTTCACAAAGGAGCTGAAGAGCCATAAGGATAGCAGGGGATGATCCAGATGTTACGACGATGGTGTCTTCGTCAACCGAGACACCGTATTCGCTCTTGTAGAACTTGGCAATCTCACGTCTCAGCTCAATATCACCAAGAGAGTGAGTATAGTGGGTTTCTCCCTCTGCAAAGGCCTTTATTCCTGCCACAACAACCTCGTCAGAAGGTTCAAAATCTGGTTCACCTACCTCTAAATGAATCACGTCAACTCCTTTTTCCTGAAGTTCTTTAGCACGCTCCAACACATCCATTACGATGAATGATGTCATCTTCTCTACATTTGGATTCACCTTTGTTGCCATCTTATTTGTTCTTGATTTTCTTTGATCCGATTAGTCTATAATATCTCTCTCCAAGTCGTTTATAGTAGACGTAGATGTAATATTCATTCTCAGTCTGCCAATGGCTGATAGTCAGTCGGTCGGGGCTTGCTTTGCGTTCTCCGTTAGGAAGGAACACATACTGGAAATTGTAGCCTCCGTTCTTTAGTACGATATCTAGCTCATACTGTTTTCTTTCGTTGTTCCACTTCATTAGGTTACGTGTATCAAGATAACCATGATTGAAATCTCCTGCCACAAAGACAAATCCATCCGGCCATTCCCAGTCTGCCTTATAAGCGAAGTGAACGACGGAATAGTCAATATCAAAGTAGGACGTTATATTTTGACCATGTATTCTATAGCGTCCGTCCTGGTCTTCAAACCATTCGTAGTCTGGTTTGGCAGGGTAGTGTCCAGGTAATACTTCAACATGATAATAAGGGCGGTGGAACTGGATTTTTTTGACTTCACCATTGAAGTTGATTCTGTCAGAAAAATCAATTCTATACCATTCATTACCTGCATCAAACAGCAATTTCTCGTCGTTTTCCCAAATCAGAGTATTGGCACGGGTGAAATTAGGAATATTAAGGTAAGCTGCGTTATCCCAGCGTACATTCTGGCGGACTATCGCAATAAGTTCACGGTCGCTCGGAGTGACACCAAGTTTATCAAATCCAAGTTCCAGATTCACTTGCTGATATTTAGTGTTGATGCCATACATAGTGTTTGACTTCACTTCAGCGTCAATGTCAACAAGTCTCTCTGCGACACTGAAACAAGCAGTGAGAAGCACGCTGTCTGGTTTTTCTCTGTCGGCGATCTTCACCACATAGTTGCCCGACAATGTCATTTTCACATCATCGTTAGGCAGTAGGAGAGAGTAGTGAGTATAGTCGAAAGTAGTGTTGCGGGCATATTCATAGTCCGTAACATCCTGTTGGTCAAAACCTTCAAGGTAGTCTATTTTGTCGAGTTCTGATGATTCCCAAAGGGCAGAACAATGCTCCACGATATAAACAAGGTCACGTGGAGTGCGCGACATCTCGTCGAATGATATTTCAATCCTGTCATCTGAATCCAAAAAGATTGTAGGCTCACTCATATCAATGCCATACACTCTCACTTGCAATGATTTGTAAGCGTCATTGAACGTCTCAGTACGGTAGCCTGCAAATGAATCAGAAAGGATGCAGAATATGAATGTCAGGAATAAGAATAGTCTTTTTGTCATTTTGCGAAAAATATACTCGCAAAAATAGTGAAATTTTTCATAATGACGGAATGTCTGGATGCGTATTTGTTGAACGACATTGCATTTCATTCACCAAAACGTGGCTAATATGTAAAAAAATGAATTTAGTTGTCACCCCAATATATTATATTTGGCATTCAATCAATTATGCATTATGCATTATGAATTACGAATTATGAATTAATCCGGCCACGGTTGGGATTCATGTCAAACGAATCGCTACCGTGGCCGACAATAATATATCATAACGCAATATAATTGGTTTTCAGTCAATTATGAATATGCATTATGAATTACGAATTAAAAAGAATTATTTATTCAATTTCTTCTCTCCATTGATGATCACCAATCCACGATAATCATCTGAAACTTTTTGTCCATGAAGATTGTATCGCTGACCATCATTTATGTTTGATTGTTTGATATCATGAATGTCGGTGATTGTAATGTCGCAGTCGTACTCTATAGTTTGAGTGTCAAGGATATAGTCGCTGACAATCACAGGATTAGTGATAGCTTTTCCATTGTTGTCACTTTCCAATGCGGCATCAATGATTATCTCTTTCGACTCTCTTGGCAACAAACCTCGTAGTGTTTCGCCCGAACGAATCGATCCGATCGCAAAATAGGCATCACGATAGAGTGGAGCGACGCCGGTATTCTTCACAGTGATCTTGGTCTGCGTACCGTCGCTCTGACAACCAGTAACCACGAAATGATAGCCAGTGGCCATACTGCATTCTTTGAAACGTGAGGCCGTGTTGTATGAATTCTTTCCAGACGGATTGTTGTTGGCAATCATAAATGTGATATGATACTTTTTCGACTGTTCCTCCCAAGTATGTCCGTACATACCTGACGGATTGGTGAATTTTTCCTGATCACTGTCTTCATAATAACTTATCTCACCGCCGCAAACACCTGTTTTCCAACGCTCTTTGCCCATTGCATTCCAACACGACTCGTTATAACCATCACCTGAACTTTTCTCATGCCCCTCATGCATGAATGAGTCGTCGAACAATCCGAACTCCAACTTCTGAAGATCTTTGTCTTTCGTAAATGGAGTATAGTCATCGTCAGCAGCGTCGATACTGATAGCCCACGGAATGTTTGCCATCACATCAGAAAGGTGGAGGAAAAACTCCTTTTGGTAGTCTTTTGACGGAAAATTGCCATCGAATTTGATGTCCACACCATTCTCATCATAAATGTGGTATTCCGACCAGTGGCCGAAACCGACTTCTACAAATGCGATACGAGGATCTGTTTCGTATCTCTTTGAGAAATCTGTAAAAAACTGTTTTGTAAAGCGTTTAAGCTCACTGTTGCTCCAATCGGCATAGTGAGTAATTCCGTCGCCTTTCACCTTCTTGCTTACATCATGATAGTCGGATCTCGCCTTTATATACGCAGGCACGGCAGATGTGCCGGGTTCATTGTCGACCATCTTTTCTCCTGGATATTCGTAGAAGAAACGGAGAACAGCCTGATGGTTACGGCTTTTGATCTCATCGAGAAGATCATCAAGATAGCTCCAGTCGTACTGAATTGTGCCATCGTCATCGCAACTTTTCACCACTTTGCATGGAGCCACATACGAGAACTCCAAAGCATGACTTTTGCCATACGTCTTAAAACGATCCTCTGCTTCATCTGGCCATAACACCAAACCTGTCATTGGCTGCACATTAGACACACTAGAAGTGATGCTGATTGGTTTCCAATCAGCCGCAATACCATTCGATGTAAATGCAGCACTGATGAGAAATAGTAGTGATAAATTTTTCATCTTCATTCTAAATTAGTTTCACATTAATTTCAATAACATGACAAATATAAAATTTTTATGTATGTGAAATGAAATATACTAAAGATTTTTTACATTGACTATCAAACAAGGCTTGTTTGAAATAATCCAAACATGTATTAATTTTGTACAAATAAAACTCAACAAGTACTAGAAACTGTTTAATTTTATTAAAATATTGGGCTATTAAGTTGAGGATTGTTAAGGGCGGAACGCCCTAACCCCAACACATCTGCGAGTTCGCAAGAACGAGCAGTTGTAATTTAACCCCTTTTTAGCGAATTTAAGTATCAAAACTTAAATATCTTAATAATGTATATATACATATGAATTTTCATGAGAATCATTGAAATTTCATGATGATAAATTTGTTAAAAACATAATATTGAATTTGTTATGGAAGATTGGAGATATACGACCCCAAATATTGAATTATTTTCAGATGGTTCTGCCGATCCAAATCCAGGTCCTGGAGGATATGGTATAATTCTTAGATATAATGGAATAAGTAAAGAATTTTCTCGAGGATTTTCATTGACAACAAATAACCGTATGGAAATTATGGGGATTGTCTGTGGATTGGAAATGCTAAAAACAAAATCAAATGTACATGTTTATACGGATTCCAATTATGTAGTTAAAGCAGTGAATGACAAATGGATAGAGTCTTGGATTAGAAAAGGATGGAAAACTAGCACGGGAGCACAAGTACAAAATATTGATTTATGGAAAAGATTATGCGATATGCTAGAAAAACACAATGTCACTTTCAATTGGATAAAAGGTCATGATGGACATCCAGAGAATGAGAGGTGTGATATATTGGCAAAAAGTTCATACGCAGATAATGAAAGTCTGTGTGTTGATGAAGGATATGAACCTGAAAAAAAAGCTCCTCAAAAGATTTTAAAAGAAGGTGATCTATGTAAAAAATGCTTGACTCCAGTAATCAAGAAAACAACATCATACAAGAGCTTAAAAAGAAATAAAGCATATCACTTTGAGTATTATCTTTTATGTCCTAATTGCAAAGCTATGTATATGGTAGAAGATGCAAAAGTATTTTCCCAACAAGACAATCAAAAAGGATTATTTTAATATGAATGATTTTATGAGGATTGTTATATATTGTTTCTAACTTTTCCTCTCTCCATGAGTCCAAATGTACGGTCAAAAAATAGATATTATTCCATATCAAGATTGATTTCAATCTCTTTTTCTCAAAAAAAGTCGTAGACTTTCTCTTATGACTCTGAGTCTCTGTGGTTATTTATGTGCTCGCCTTCGGCTCGCACTTAGTGAGAGGTTAGGGCGTTCCGCCCTTAACAATCCTCAACTTAAAAGTACACTTTGGAATGGGGAAGTTAGTACATTACTTCTTTAACAATCCTCATTCACTACCAAAATTCAGCATTTATAATTTTGAATTAAGAATTTTGAATTCACTTCCTCGTTTCCACCTTACAGGTTTTGTCAGTGTATATCTTAACGACATGGAGCTGATTCAAATTTTCAGCAAATTGCTGATATTCATAACGTTGTGTGGTGGAGAATATTTGACGACCAAGCATATCATAAACTTCAATTCGTTGAATTTCATCACTCCACAATGGCGAATCATCAACATCTTTCACCGCACTGTTTCCATATTTTGAAACAGTCACATTGGCAGGAAAACAGAACGATGGATCTTTTCTTTCGTATATAGATTGCTCCATACTTGCTTTAGTCCTTTCAACTTTTTGCTTGAACAAAGTTCTGCCGTCGTATTGGATGG
>JAEEMG010000081.1 GCA_016283095.1 Paludibacteraceae bacterium
CTCAGATTTTAGGAAACCACATTTTTGCAGATCCTTAACAGCTGTCCTGTATGATTTTTCTGTCAGATTGTAAACAGGAAGAAGATCCTGGTCGAAAACAATGCTGTTGTCTTCCGTATCTGTAAGAAAATCAACTATCCACGCTATCAACTTGAAACTTGCTATAGCGTTAAGACACATAAAAGCATTGACTGTATCAAACGTTAAGTAAAGTCGGATGAATGTGGATCGGTCTCGTATAACTTTTTTCAGAGATATAAGACCAGCTTGTTGTTCGGATGAACTTTTCAAGGTATCGACACTATCTTTCAGAACGTCGATGTCCTCTGGCTTTTCGAAATGTTCCGAATTAATTTCTGTAGTCGGAACCACTACATTTACTCTCTGCCTGAATTGGAGCGACTTTCCAAATTCTTCCATGACAGAAAATCTGTCTTTTAATATCATACTATAAAAAAATATAATTAGGAAAAATAACCTGCCCGAAAGCATCGACGCAAAAGTACAATAAAATTTATTATCTGTGCAACATTTTTTTTGTTTTTTTCTCCAAGGGGAAACAGATTTAATATTTGTTTGTCCTATGTATATCTAATAATACATAAAGGGAAAACAGATTTAATCCATTGTAAATTAAATGATAATATAAAGTAATTTTCCTAAAAAAGGGAAGATGTTTTTGCAAAAGTGGGAAGATAAAAAAATCGGAGATTCTTCACAGAGTCTCCGATTTTAATTTCCTTAAAATTATATTTTTTTATAATTTGTATCTGATTAATTTGAAATTTAAATATTTTCAATTGTTTATCAGACATCGTTGTTGATCGATGCTAATAACGATGTCTCAACAACAATGCAAAGATACAAAAAAAATCTTACTATACAAATATAAAAAGAAAAAAAGCATCCTATTTCACAATAGAATGCTTTTTGTTTTCCTAAAATTATATTTTTTTAATCAATATCAACCCGAAAGCAAAAACACCTATTTTCACAAACAAGTGTTTTTTTTATTACAATTTAACTTTAATAAAAAAGTTTTTTTTCTTTTGCGAATTTTTGCATATTTATTTGCATGTTTAAAATATACATGCTAAATTTGCGTTCGCATAAATCGATGAACCTTCGATTAAAATTTCTATATCTTTTATTCTTTGTTTTGTCCTTTATTAGCAGGCCTCTTTTTTGCTGGCTTTTTCAGCTTCCTTCTTTTCCTTACGGAATTTGCGAAGCTCTTCCTGCACCTTTACAAGCCTTTGGTTGCTGCTGCCTCTCCAGTCGAGACGTGGATCGAATTTTGACTGGTCGAATCTGCCGTCAACAATCACGTCGATATAGTTAAGCAACGGTATAACCTCTTCTATCTCAAGAAGTTCTTCGAATTTGTAACCAGTATACACCCATATGTTTTTACCAGTTTCCTTCTTGATTCTCTTTAAAATATAGCCAAAATCCTTAGGGTTAAAGAACGGGTCGCCACCAGAGAAAGTGACACCGTCAAGAATAGGATTTTCGTTGATAGACTCTACCATTTCGTCTACCATGCTACGTCTCAATGGAAGCCCGTTAAGCGGATTCCAGCTATTTGGATTCTGACAGCCAGGACAATGGTGTCTGCATCCAGATAGGTATATCGAGTAACGAAACCCTGGACCATCCACGATAGTCTCTGGGTATACTTTCATTATGTGAAGTTCTCCGATTAAGTCTTCCATTTTCATTTGTTTTACATTCGCAAAGTTGGGAATAAAAAAACGATTTAAGGTAAAAAAAAATGAAAACTTTCGTACTAAAATCATAACTTGTTATTATGATGACTGATATGAAATTTCATTTGAAAAAAGTAAAAAAATGTTTGTTTATTCATTTCTGTTTCCATGTTGAATAAAAATACAAAAATGATCTATTTTTGCTGTGTATGAATCATCTAAGTTGTTGATAACTCGGTTTTTATCAAAAAACGAAGAAAAAAATGGAGTTTTATTTGCAGATATAAATAAATCACGCTACCTTTGCACCCGCAAATGAGAGCCTAAAGGCTATCGAGTTGTGATTGTCCTATGGTGTAATGGTAGCACACCGGTTTTTGGTACCGTTTGACTAGGTTCGAGTCCTAGTAGGACAACAAGAAGAGACGCTTGAACAAAGCGTCTTTTTTTGTTTATTTGCAATTCTTCCATTTCTGCATTATTTTTGTAATCGTTGAATATATTATAATATGAATAATAGACAAATTACTCCGTGGGCTTGGATTCCCACCTTATATATGGCTGAGGGTGCTCCTTACTTCGCTGTGAACACTCTTGCGATGCTTTTCCTTTCAGAAATGGGACTGAGCAATACTGATGTGGCTCTCTACACCTCTTGGATGTATCTTCCGTGGGTGATCAAACCGTTTTGGAGTCCGATACTCGACTTGTTTGGCAGCAAGAAGATGTGGGTGGTGGTGATGCAGTTTATTGTGGCTATCGCACTTGGAGGCGTTGCTTTTTCCGCTCCGTTCGATTTCTGGCTTAACGCGTCTTTGGCATTCTTCTGGCTCTGTGCGTTTGCCTCTGCCACACACGATATAGCTGCCGACGGATTGTATATCCTTGCTCTCGACACTAACCAGCAGTCGTTCTTTGTCGGTATCCGCAACACGTTTTATCGAATCAGCACTGTGCTTTGTCAGTGGGGATGTCTGGTGCTGGCGGGGCAGTTGTTTGAGAAGAATACCGTCGACGGGATGGAGATGATACCTGCCCATGCTAGTGCGTGGAGCACCGTCTTTTATATAATGGCGATTGCGTTCCTTGTGTTGTCCGTTTATCATTTCGCCTTTTTGCCGAACGATAAAAAACGTCTGGAATCAATATCTGCTGTAGAGACGTACGGACGTGCGTCTGAGGAAAATGGATGCTCATCAGAAAACGGATGCCCGTCTCAGGAAGGAATAGTAGCGTCGCTGAAGAATAATTTCAAATCATTTTTCGCTAAATTCACGGGTAGAGAACTCATTCTTGCCCTTCTTTTCATCTTCACTTACCGTCTTGGTGAGGCCCAACTTGGAAAAATAGCCCAACTTTTCTTGAAAGACACAAATGAGAATGGCGGACTTGGATTGACGTTGACGGATGTCGGCAATATCTATGGTCTTGTCGGTGTGATCGCATTGATGGTTGGTGGTGTCCTTGGTGGAATCGCAGTGTCGAAATACGGATTGAAGAGGATGATGTTCCCGATGCTGTTGTTTATGAATATTCCTAATGTGGTGTATATATTCTTGAGTTCGACTCAGACCACATTTCTTCCCACTATCTATGCTATGGTTGCGATCGAGCAATTCGGATATGGATTCGGATTCACAGCGTTCACTCTATACCTTGTTTATATATCGCAGGGTAAATACTCCACAACTCATTACGCTATCTGCACGGGATTGATGGCTCTTGGAATGATGATCCCGGGAATGATCGCAGGTTATATGCAGGAGACGTTGGGATACACGAATTTCTTCATCTGGGTATGCATCTGCACGATACCTCCGTTTTTCATTGCTCCGTTGCTTAAGATAGACAGAGAGTTTGGCGTGAAATAAATGTGACGATAATGAAGTAAACGGCAGAAAATGTCAACGATAAGAAAAAAAATGTAATTTTGTACGTCAAAATAAACTTAAACTTAAAATAAATGAAGCTAACAGGAAGAAGAACATCCAGCAATGTGGATGACAGACGTGGAGTAAGCGGCAAGGCTGTCGGTGGTGGTAGCCTTTTGGTTGCGGCAATCGTAGGTGTGTTCACATACTTGCAGACAGGAAGCGTAGTGTCTGGACTATCAGCAGGTTGGAACTCATATTCAAGCCAGCCAAAGGTTGAGACAGGTAGTGGCTACACTCCAACTAAGGAAGATGAAGAGAAATATCAGTTTGCTGCACAGATTCTTGCAGGAACAGAGGATGTATGGACAGAGATCTTCAAGAATTCTGGTATGACATACAAGGCACCTAAGATGGTGGTGTTCCGTGGTTCTGTATCATCGGCATGTGGAAATGCAACTTCAGAATCTGGTCCTTTCTACTGTTCTGGTGATCAGGCTGTATATATCGACCTTGATTTCTTCGATCAGTTGGAGACAAACTATGGAGCTAAGGGAGATTTCGCAAAGGCATACGTGATCGCTCACGAGGTTGGTCATCATGTGCAGTATCTTCTTGGCACATTACAGCAGGTTTCACAGCAGCAGTCAAGAATGTCACAAGTTGAGAGCAACAAGTTGAATGTCCGTCTTGAACTTCAGGCTGATTTCTTCGCAGGTGTTTGGGCTCATCACGATAATGCTAAGTATAATTCAATGGAGGCTGGTGATATTGAGGAAGGTTTGAACGCGGCTTCTAAGATTGGAGACGACTATCTTCAGCAGCAGGCATACGGACGTACTCAGCCAGAGACATTCAACCATGGTACTTCAGCTCAGCGTTCACGTTGGTTGAAGAAAGGTTTTGAGACAGGTGATCCTGGCAAGACAGCGAAATCTATCTTTGAGTTGCCTGACGCACAGCTGTAAGAAATTCATAATTATGAATGCTAAATGCTGAATTTAAGGCATTTGGCATGGATATAAAAGAGGGGGTGTAAAAACTAAAAGTTTTTACACCCCCTTTTAGCATGCATGGAAGATACTGCACCGTTGGTGCAGCATGGAGATCGACAGGATGTGCCAACGGCACATGATCCGGCAGCGTAGGGTTTTAACCCTACGCTGCCGGATATGATATAGCACCAACGGTGCGTTATCTGTCAGCGGTGCGTTATCCGAACCCGTATTGTGGAAAACTACGGATTAATCCCATAAATAACGTTTGTCATACTCAACATCGTAAAGTTTCAAAAATTCTAACAATTCTTCCTGATATATACGAGTTTTGTGATGTTCTTCTTGATTATTAACATAACGGATCGCCCTGTCTAAATGTGATTTTCCAATAGAAAATGCTCCATAACCTTCTTGCCAAGCAAAGTTTCTATAGTGATTGCCTAATGATTTAATAAAATGAGAAGAACTTGCTTTTACGTTTTTTACGACATCTGCAATTGTCTTCTTCCTACTTAATCTAAAAAGAATATGTACGTGATTTTGAACACCTCCCACACGAATGACATCACAGCCTAAATTGTTTAGGATTCCACCAAGATAATTATGGATTTGGACGTAATCTTCTTTTCTAATCATGGGCACCCTATATTTTGTGCTAAAAACCAGGTGTACATAAATTTGGGATAATGATTGTGGAATAATTGTTTTTTTTGTACGTGATACTTAATTTTGATGCAAAATTATAAAATTAATTTTAGTCTGTATCTTTATTCTTGTCTTTTTTGCCGATATCGCCCGTTCCGGGCTATGGCATACGGGGCGTATGATCGCATATAATCGCGTAGGGTTAAAACCCTACGCTAATAGATATAGCACCGTTGGTGCATAAGGTGCCGTAGAATGTGCCAACGTATGGTGTAACCATATGTGTGTATGATATGGCACCGTTGGTGCGTGGGCAATCGGCAGGATGTGCCAACGGCACATAAACCGAAAGCGTAGGGTATAACCCTACGCTTTCGGATATGATATACGCACCAACGGTGCGTTATGTGTTTTTCAAACAGATGTTATTTCAACATCGGATTGTTCAATTTTACAGGAGATGTCGCTGTTGCCTCAAGTTCTCCCGTCAACACCTTTACAACAGATTTCTGAGTGAATGTGTCGATGCTGTAGGCGTTGATCTTAGTTGGAACGATTCCTTCGTAGATTTCCAATGAATAAGGGTTCGCGTATGAGATTGCGATCTTCTTCTTTGGATCCAACATATTGGCTGTCCATACTCCAAACGATTCCTTGTTCTTAAGCAAGCAAGTGCCAAGAGGGTGGAAATAACGGTTCTCGAAGCAAACAAGGATCTTATCGTAGTTGTTCAACGAGTCGATTCTGTAACCCCATGCGTAGAAGTGAGGGTTTTCAAAGATGTCGACGCTGAATCCACGGCTTTCCAACTCTCTCTTTGTGACTGCGAATTTCTCCACTGTCATCTGTTCTCCGATCTCAATAAGGGCAACTCTCTTTCCGTTTTCTGCCTTGATAGGAAGAAGATTGTCGCTGTTCTCAACCACTGTGATGGCTTTGTCTGCAACGGCAGCACCTGTCTTCTTGACAAATGCTTTGTCTGCATCTGTCATTGGAGTGGCGATAGTGTGATTCTCTTTCTTGTTGTAGCCGAAGCGTTCACGCATAGCCCAAACACGCTCAACAGCGTCATCCAAACGCTCCATCGGAATTTCTCCACGAAGGATTCTTGCCTCGACGGTATCCATATATGCCAATGATGGCCACAAAACGACATCCGCACCAGCTGCAAAACACTGTACCGATACTTCAAGCTCATTCTTGTAGTAGCCTGCGCATCCACCCATGTTGAGTGCGTCTGTGATGATTACACCTTTATAGTTGAACTCATTTTTTAGCATGTCAACCATAAGCTCCTTAGAAAGAGTTGCAGGTGGCAACTGACCGTTGATCTTCTGTGTCTGGAATGCAGGCAACTGAATGTGGCCAACCATGATAGAGGCAGCGCCACCGTCGATCAATCCCTTGAACAACTTTCCAAATGAGTTCATCCACTCCTCTTTCGACAAAGAGTTGGCTGTAGTCACGATATGCTGGTTACGCATAGTCACACCGTCGCCAGGGAAATGCTTTACAGTAGAGATGACATTTTTAGAGTGAAGTCCGTTGATCTGGCTTTTCAAGATTGGAAGCACTTTGTTCACGTCGTCTGAAACCGAACGCTCAACCACCAATTCCTGAAGAGGATTCATATTAAGGTCTGACACTGGATGAAGAAGCCAGTTGAATCCCATCTCACGTGCCTCCATTGCGATAGCCTGCTCTGAATCGTAGGCTAGTGAAGTGTCTGCGGCAGCGCCAAGCGACATGCCGACAGGTAGATGTGTATATTTAGAATATGTCTCGCCGATACCTCTTTCGAAATCCTCGCATACAAGCATCGGAACCTTCGAGTATTCGTTGTATTCCTTCAAAATCTCAGGCAATACATCCAATGGATCTTTTGGACTATATTTTTCTTTCAAATACCAGTCTGCGATAAACAAACTGCCGACAGGATATTTCTCCAAGAATCCTTTGATAGATCCGTTTCCAACTGCCTTATGGTCTTGTGTCAGAGCAACCACCATCATTGTCTGTCCGATCTTTTCACGAAGTGATAAAGATTTCCAAGATGTGTCTTTCGCAATAGGTGATTTTTCGGCAGTTGACTCTACGTTTTCCTTCTTAGCAGAGTCTTTGTTGGCATCTGTGCGGTTACATGATGTGCCAAGCATTAGACCACATAAAAGTGATAAATAAATTTTTTTCATAAATGAATTATATCTTGTAGTTTTATTTGATTCCTAAACATTGAAAGATGTGAATCATCATCCAATGCAAACGTTACAAAAATAACAAATAAATATGAAATGCGAAATCTGGAATAGAAATTATGTCACAATGGATTTCCCAAACACAAAAAAAGGCCACACATTTCTGTATGGCCTAATTATGCATTATGCATTACGAATTACGCATTGCATTAATATGATCTTGCGAACAATACTCTGCACTTACTTGGTTTGCCAGTCACCATACATTTGCCTGGCTCTTTGTCGCCGGCGATGTAAGAGTCGAATGGCACGCATCGGATTGTTGCCTTTGTCTCTTCCTTGATAAGTGCCTCTGTCTCAGCTGTTCCGTCCCAGTGAGCAAGAATGAATCCACCTTTCTCGATCTCTGTCTTGAACTCTTCGTATGTGTCGACGCTCTTGATGCTTGCGTTGCGGAACTCAAGAGCCTTGTTCAACATATTAACCTGGATGTCAGCAAGAAGTTTCTCCACGTATGACACTGTATCAGAAAGGTTGATGCTCTCCTTTGTCAAGTTGTCACGACGTGCCACCTCGATAGTGCCGTTCTCCAAGTCTCTTGCTCCCATACAAAGTCTTACAGGAATACCCTTCAACTCATACTCAGCAAACTTGAATCCTGGACGCTTCTGTGAATCATCGTCGTATTTAACTGAAATGCCTTTTGATTTCAACTCCTTGATGATTGGATCTAGCTTTTCTGCGATGGCATTCTTCTGGTCGTCTCCTTTGAAGATTGGAACGATAACCACCTGGATAGGAGCCAATTTTGGAGGAAGCACAAGACCATTGTCGTCTGAGTGAGTCATGATCAAAGCACCCATCAAACGAGTTGAAACACCCCAAGATGTAGCCCAAACGTAGTCCATTCCACCTTCTCTGTTCTGGAACTGTGCATCGAATGCTTTAGCGAAGTTCTGACCTAGGAAGTGTGAAGTTCCGCTCTGAAGAGCCTTTCCATCCTGCATCAAAGCCTCGATTGTATATGTGTCGACAGCACCTGCGAAACGCTCTGTCTCACTCTTTACTCCCTTGATTACTGGCACTGCCATCACGTTTTCTGCGAAATCACCGTAGACGTGAAGCATCTTCTGTGCTTCTGCCTCTGCCTCCTCACGTGTCTCGTGTGCTGTGTGACCCTCTTGCCACAAGAACTCAGCTGTACGAAGGAATGGACGTGTACGCATCTCCCAGCGCATCACGTTTGCCCACTGGTTGCAAAGGATAGGAAGATCACGGTAGCTGTGGATCCAACCTTTATATGTGTTCCAGATGATAGTCTCAGAAGTAGGGCGGACGATTAGTTCCTCCTCAAGTTTTGCCTCTGGGTCGACAACAACACCGTCGCCAGTCTCATTTGTTTTTAGACGGTAGTGTGTTACAACGGCACACTCCTTAGCGAATCCCTCTACGTGCTCAGCCTCTCTAGAAAGGAAAGACTTAGGGATTAGAAGTGGAAAATATGCGTTGACGTGGCCAGTCTCCTTGAAACGTCTGTCAAGCTCAGCCTGCATCTTCTCCCAAATGGCGTAACCATAAGGTTTGATCACCATACATCCTCTTACAGGCGACTGCTCTGCGAGGTCTGCTTTTACTACCAAATCATTGTACCACTGTGAGTAGTTCTCTGCACGTGGGGTCAATTCTTTTGCCATATATTTTTTTCTGTTTTTCTCTTAGTTTAATACTGCCTTGAAGCGTTTGATGAACTCATCTGCGTCTGCTTTTGTCAAGCACAAAGGTGGAAGAAGACGCAATACGTGTGTGCCGCTGCATCCTGTGAACACATGCTGCTCGAACACTAGTTTTGTACGGATCTCTTTGTATGGCTCCGTCAACTCGATTCCGATCATCAATCCCTCTCCACGTACTTCTGCGATAAGTGGAGAATCGATGGCTTTCAACTGCTTCATTAAGTAGTCTCCAACCTCAGCCGCATTAGCGACCAAGTTTTCTTTCTCCATGATGTTGAGGACGCTGATAGCTGCCGCACAACCAAGATGGTTTCCTCCGAATGTTGTTCCTAACTGACCGTAAACAGCTTTGAACTTAGGTGAGATCAACACTCCAGCCATTGGGAATCCGTTTGCGATACCTTTTGCTACAGTGATCATATCTGGTTTTACGCCAAGGTGCTGGTGGGCGAAGAACTTACCGCTACGTCCGTAACCACACTGGATCTCGTCGCAGATAAGCACTGTCTCGTATTTGTCGCAAAGTTCACGCAATCCGCTCAAAAACTCTTTTGTCACCATACGGATTCCACCTACTCCCTGAATGCACTCAAGAAGCACAGCACATACGTCGCCTTTGGAAATCTCCTTCTCCCAAGCATCCAAATCGTTGATTGGAAGGTAAGTGACGTGGTTGTTTGCATTGATAGGAGCGATGATCTTTGGATTGTTTGTTGCCTCAACAGCAAGTGATGTACGGCCGTGGAATGCCTTCTCCAAAGTCAAGATACGAGTTCTTCCGTTAGTGAACGACGCAAGCTTCAATGCGTTCTCGTTTGCCTCAGCTCCTGAGTTGATCAAGAATAGGTAGTAGTCCTCATAACCGCTGGCCTTACCTAGCTTTGCGGCCAATTCCTGCTGAAGTTTGTTGACTACTGAGTTGGAATAGAAACCAAGTGTAGCTACCTGGTTGCTGATTGCCGATACATATTCAGGATGTGCGTGACCTACAGATATTACAGCGTGTCCACCGTATAGATCAAGATATTCCTGACCTTTTTCATCCCAAACCTTGCATCCTTTTCCCTTCACGATGTTGACATCGAAGAGCGGATATACGTCAAATAATTGCATATTCAAGAATATATTGTTTTCTTATTTAGTCTGTTTTAATTAATTGTTCATCTCACCTTCATTCCAAACAAACTAGTTATTTCTCTACAGCGACTGCTCTGATCAGTTCTCCGTAATAAGGATTTGATTGATTCCAACTAGTTGTTATGTAATGACTCCAGAAATATTCAGCAGGAACATGACTTGAATATGATCCATTATACAATGAACTTGTCCAATAAATACATTCTAGATTGAACATATAATAACCATTTTCTCCTATCGATCCTCCTGCTGGAAGGAAAATCTTATTTCCATTAGGACCGACAACTTTCATTCCATAGATGTTGTCAATACGTGTCCAATAGAATTTACAATTTTCGATAAGTTCTACATACTCTTTTCTGCTTGGCATCCTCCAATCTTCACCCCAATTTACTGTTGCAGCGTCGTATTGGGAAGTCAAATTACGTTGATTGTCAATAATGCCAGCCGCCTTTTGTTCTTCCCCACTTAATGTGCGAGTAAAATAGTCATCGGAAGAGAATGTCTCTTTTGTCTTCACCTCTCCCCAAGTGTAATATGAACCGTATTCGTTAACCTTGGAAGCTCCGATGTTCCAAGATGCCCATTTAAGTCCGCTTGGAAGACCTAGGTCTACCATATAGCCTTTGCCATGTTTTTCTCCTTCTGTAAAGACAGGCTCGTATACGGTCAGAACTGAGTCTCTGAATGATTCATACTGAGCTAAAGACATAGCCTTTTTGCATGTTTCACCTCCGATTTTAATTCTGTCATTGTCTAAAGCTTCCAATGTTAATGTCGAAGTATATTCCTTGTCTTCGCTTGGAGAAAGATACCAGCCGTGCCATTTATAAGATACACGTAATGTGTCATTGGCATTAAAGATTGTAGCCAACGAATCATAATCTGCTCCCTTGAATGTTACGTCGACCTTAACCATATTGTTGTCAGCTCTTCCTTTTCCTAGATCGTTAAGCCATTCTGCCTTTCCGTCTTCATAAATGCATAAAAGCGACTTGTCCGATAAACGATATACTCCGGCATACTTGGCATATGGTCCTGGCTCTGGTTCTACAGCGACAGCTCTAATCGACTTGCCGTAGTAAGGATTAGATTGGTTCCTGCTTGTAGTCTGATAATGTGACCAGAAGTGTTCTGCTGGCACATGACTTGAATAAGAACCATTACTCAACGTGCTTGTCCAGTAAATACATTCTTGGTTGAACTGATAATAGCCGTCATCTCCAATCATTCCACCTGCTGGAAGGAAAATCTTATTTCCGTTTGGCCCGACAACCTTCATTCCGTATGTTGTGCCTAGACGAGTCCAATAGAATTTACAGTTTTTGATAAGTTCTTCATACTCTTTACTGTTAGGCATTCTCCACTCCTCTCCCCAATTAACGGTGGCGGCATCATATTTAGATGTCAGGTTACGAAGACTATCAATAATACCGGCCTCCTTCTGCTGCTGCATGCTTAATGATTTGGTAAAATAGTCTTCGACGGAGAATTCGTTTTTTGTCTTCACCTCTGCCCAAGTGTAGTATGAACCATAGTCATCTACTTTTGAAGCACCGATATTCCATGTTGCCCATTTCAGTCCGCTTGGAAGTCCCAGGTCTACAACATAGCCATTGCCATGTTTTTCTCCTTCAGTAAAGACTGGCTCATACATAGCTAAAACAGAATCTCTCAATGTCTTATACTGATCTAGCGACATCGCTTTGGAGCAGATATTGCCGTCAATTTTTATTCTTTCGCCATCAAGAGCCTCCATATTATATGTAGAGGTATATGTTTTTGCATCGTAAGGAGACGTATACCATGCATTATATTTGTATGACACACGCATTGTGTCATTGTCTTCAAATATAGATGCGGCAGGATCGTAATCTGCACCCATGAATGTGACGTTTACTCTAAGAATGTTGTCGGTGGTTCCTTTTCCTAAATCGTTAAGCCACTCTGCTTTCCCGTCTTCATAAATGCACAAAAGTGAATTGTCAGGCAAACGGTATACACCGGCATATTCAGCAAATGGTCCAGATTGACATTTGGACAATGCTTTCTGTAACGAATCTGCTCGAGATGCCTTCTTTATTAGGTCATCAAGACTCTGGATCTCAGCATTTGCTGGAGTAGAGAATGTGACACTGTCTACATTATCTATCTGATATGCAATGCTTCTTCCATCTTTAGTGACAAGAAATAATTGCCCACTTGCCATTGCTCCTGCGACTGCCGCACTTGCAATTCCGATTAATGAGATTTTTTTCATATTTTGTTTAGCTTTAGTTGTTGATGACATTATTGTTTTAGAATGCGACTGACTTCAAGTTCAATCCCATCTTCTCGTCAAGACCGAACATCAAGTTGAAGTTCTGGACTGCCTGACCTGACGCACCCTTCAACAGATTGTCGATCATAGAGATGATAAGTAGCTTGTTGCCGTGCTTCTCAACGTGTACGATTCCCTTGTTGGTATTCACCACCTGCTTCAAATCAGGATTCTTGTCCATTACGAATGTGAACGCAGAATCTTTGTAGAAATCCTTGTAAAGTTTGATAGCTGCCTCTTCGTCAAGATCACACTCTGTGTACTGGCTTACGTAGATTCCACGTGAGAAGTCGCCACGTACAGGAAGAAAGTTGATGTCCTTATCGAATGATGGCTGAAGATTTCTCATTGTCATACCGATCTCGATAAGATGCTGGTGTGTGAACGCCTTGTATATAGAGATATTGTTGTTTCTCCAGCTGAAGTGTGATGTTGCGCCAGGCTTTACTCCTGCACCTGTTGAACCAGTGATTCCGTTAGTGTGGATTTCGCTCTTCAACAGACCTGCGGCTGCAAGAGGAAGAAGTCCTATCTGGATGGCTGTAGCGAAACAACCAGGGTTGGCTAGTTTTGTGGCTTTCTTGATTCTTTCACGATTGACCTCAGGCAGACCATAAACGAATCCGTTGCTCTCATCTCTGTAATCCTGAGACAGGTCGATAATCTTAACTGTTGCTGGCACGTCGTGGCTCTCCAAAAACTTCTTGCTGTCGCCGTGTCCTGAGCAGATGAACATTGCGTCGATAGAATCAAACGGCAATTCATCTGTAAACTTCATCTCAGTCTCACCGAACAAACCTTCGTGAACCTCATATAAATAGTTGCCAGCATTACTTGTGCTATTGACAAACTTGATCTCTACTTGTGGGTGGTTGACTAGGATTCTTAGCAACTCACCTGCGGTGTATCCTGCACCACCTATGATTCCAACTCTTACCATCGTAAAAAAATTTTTGCAAAATTACCAAATTTAATTCATAATGCATAATCCATGATGCATAATTCGATGGATTTTATATAATTCCGTGGTGTGGTAATGTGTGTTGGGTGTATGTATGGGGGATTGTAGACATAGGGGAACTCCCTACGTTGGCGTATTGTAGACATAGGGCTCACGCCCTATGCTATGTTGTGTCGCACCTTCGGTGCTTAGTGGGTGTATTTTTTCTTTCTCGTGTAGAGGTATATTGCGGCGAAGATGCCTAGCAATAGTACCGGAAGAAGGACATTGAGGATCTGCCAGAATTGACGGGCTCCGATCGACGATGCTTTGTTGAGCAGACGTAGTTTGACTTCTCGATTACGCAATTGCATCCATCCGTCGTCATCTGTCAGATAGTTGACACAGTTGAGAAGGAAATCGCTGTTTCCAAACTGCTGGTTCATATACTGGTCATAGCCTAATGGCAATACTTGCGCGTTGGCTCCGTAGCCTTGCACGTCGTTGCGGATGACATCCGCGTCTGCCACTACGATCATCTTTGTCGGCTGGCTCTCTGTCTTTGCTGGCGACGTTGCTTTGATTCCCTCTGGCGCCATACGGTTCTTGAATATTGATGTGAACTGGCCTTCAAGTAGTGCGGCGGTCATCATATTGCGGATGTTGAAGTAGTATCCCGTCTTCTCCACATTGATGATATCCATGCTCACGATCGACGGGATTGTCTGCACGTGTGTGCTCGACGAGGTGAGAAGCAACGGCGTCTTCACAATCTTGGTAGTGTCTCCCACAAAATCCATTGAACTTACAAACTCTGTCTTGACTGGAGTCACATTCTTGGAAATCGTATGGTATGGATTGGTGATCAGCAATGGTGAATAATACCATGGAGCTGGTTTGAACTCTGGATTGTCGCCTTCTCTCGCCACATTCACCGGTATCATCGAGCATTGCACATCCTGAAGCAAAACAGGATTGATGCGCACTCCGTAGCGGAACAGCTGGTCGTCAAGGTTGACGGTGTTGACTATACCGATC
Organism: Paludibacteraceae bacterium; assembly: GCA_016283095.1. Taxonomy (GTDB): domain Bacteria; phylum Bacteroidota; class Bacteroidia; order Bacteroidales; family Paludibacteraceae; genus UBA1723. The sequence goes on from JAEEMG010000081.1 coordinate 14,587, forward strand.
GTCTGCGACTCTTTGCTTAGACTGTCCAATGAGATCTTCACTGCGTCGACAAGCCATAACACTTTTCCTCCATTCATTATATATTGGTCGAGCACATATTTGTCTTTTTCTGGAAGAGCCGACGTCGGTCCGGCAACAATCACTGCAGCATACGCATCCAACTCGTCTGTACGGTTGTTGATAGCTCCGAAATCGATGCTGTAGTATTCACTCAATGTCTTTGTGAAATCATAGACATACTGTTCTGCCCACTCTCCGTGTCCTTCCAAAAATGCGACACGGGTGTCTCTTTTGTCAACAAGCAGACGGAGTACATTCGTCAACTCATATTCCAGACTCTGCTCAGAGAGGTTCAGATTCTCCTCTCCGCTTTTGCCTTGTACATTCTTCAACAGGCATACTGGTCGTGTGACTTTTCTTCCGCTTGTCTCTTTGTATGTGATCTCTGCCCATGGGAAAACCACCTTCATGGTTGGGTTTCCTTCCGCATCTTTATCGTAGACGGGAATGCGTCGCAATCCACGTTTCTCTAGCTCCTCATACTGTTTGTCGCGGGCTTTTGCATTGTCTGCTGCCGACGGGTTGACAAATTTATATGAGAATCCTCCTCCTGCATAGACATTAAACTCGTCCAGCATCTCTTTCGTCGCTTTACGCAGACGGAGGAATCCGGCATTCAGATCACCATCAAGATAAACCACGACGGAAATATCACCGTCGGCATTCTTCAACATATTCTTTGTGTTGTCTGAGATACTGTAACGCTTCTCCTGTGTCAAATCTAATCTGAAGAATAGTTTGTCGGAAAAAACGCAGAATCCGATTGCCGCTACTGCTACAATCGCAATCAGATATTTATATATGTCTTTGATATTCATCGTAGTCTAATTTAAAGCTAAAAAAGAAAAGCTAAAATGCCATTATCTCCATCTCAAACTCTCCAGCATTCTGATGATGTCTTCACGTATATATTCACGCACTGGCGCCACCGAATCCTGGTTTGGAGTGTTGTCGAAATAGAGCGCACCACGGAAGAAATGCTTCACGCTGTCTGTCGCCACAAACTGGATGGCTGAGGCTGTGTTGCCTTTTAGCTCGTAGAGTAGGGCGTACACCTTGTTCGAATCATCCACGTATGGCTGTTCTGTGATGTCGTCTGCCTTGATAGTATGTTTGTAGACGAAGGAGCGTGCATCTTCGTTCACCTCTCTGAAATTGCCGTCCACATGTTTGTAGCTGCAATAGATTCTTGCGTTGTGACGTGGATAGACGACATCGATCCAGTATGGCTCCTCTTTTGTCGGCTTCCTCTCTATGTTGGCGACATTCGCGTAATCAAAAATATACGGAAAAGAATCGTTGTCGAATTTCACAAACTCCTTTTCCTGCAATGCTATGCGGAAATAGCCGCGTGGACGAGGCACATCGTTAGAGCATCCGCTTGTGATGACGGTAATGATAGCCGTCATTATAGAAATCACCAGTAGTCTACTTCTTTTCATCTGGCAAACGTAATTTTATCTTCTTAATTCTTCTTTTATCCACAGATACGATCTTGAAGATGTATCCTTCGTGGATTATCTCATCTCCGAGCGACGGAATGTCTCCCTTCAACGACAATATCAGTCCTGCTACAGTGTCGGCATCCACGTCAAGAGCCTCAAACACACTCGCGTCGATCTTCTCGATCTTATAGAAATCAGACAGCGGCATCTTTCCTTCAAGCAGATAGTTGCGTTTGTCAAGCTCAGTGTAGAGTTTCTGCTCCACATCATGCTCGTCGCTGATGTCTCCGAAGATGACTTCGAGGATGTCTTCCATAGTGACAATTCCTGATGTGCCGCCAAACTCATCCACTACGATAGCCATGTGCATTCGTTTCACCTGGAACTCGCGCAGCAGGTCGTCGATCTTTTTCGACTCAGGCACAAAGAACGGCGCGCGGATAAGATGCTGCCAGTTGAAGTCATCTCCACGGTCGAGATAGTTAAGGAAATCCTTCACATATAGGATACCCTTCACATTATCCACCGAACCGTCGTAAACCGGCATACGTGAATATTCATTGTCGCGGATGACTTTAAGCACATCCGTATATTTGTCGCTGTAGTTGACAGCCACCACGTCTACTCTTGGACGGAGGATTTCCCCCACCGAAACACTTCCGAAAGTGACGATGCTCTCCAGAATATCTTTCTCCTCTTTATCTTTTAAAGAGTCGGAGTGCAAAGTCTCTGACAATTCGTCGAGCGATATGTTTTTCTGTCGTTTCACATCCAGACGGCATGCTATAAATTCCGTATGTTTAAGCAGTGCGGCGAATGGATATAATAAGAAATAAGCCAACATCACTGGCTTAGACATATAATATAGTCCAGCCACTCTGTTTTGTTTGCTGATCTTATGAGGCAACACGTCTGCAAATAATAGGACCCAAACAAGTGTTCCCAAAAGCATCAGCACCGTCAATACGGGGCCTTGTCCTGCAGAGTCTGGGTTTACAGTTTGCAGGCTATTCACCAAGTTTTTGATTTGGACGACTGTAATCGCGATAATCACTGCGACGGAGCACCAGTAGCCCAGCACCAGAGTCGACAATGATTGCTTTTCGTCGTTCAGCAACCTCTTCATTCCAGAGTATCCGGCGGAATCATTCTTCAAAATCTTGTCTTTGTCGGAATCCGACAGCGAAAACAGAAAGTATTCACAATAAGAGAATACAAAGATCGCTAAAGACCCAAGCAACCACAAAAGGGCTGCCAAACCATACGCACACCATTCCGGCAAAGGGACAGAATCTGCGGAACTATCAAACAGTATTGAAACGTCCAAAATAAAAATTTTAGTTTAACAAAAAGAAAATTATTCGCAAAGATAAGAATATTAGAAATATATTGTATATTTGCAACGTATTAAAAAATTATTAAAAAATAACAGTCAAAAAAAGCAATCCAATGAACAAGGTTTTTTTGGTAGGCAACGTAGGAAAAGATCCAGAGGTTAAGTATTTGGATCAGGGTAAGGTTGTGGCTACATTTTCGGTAGCGACGACAGAGAGAGGATTTACAGCGCCAGATGGCACAGTAGTGCAGCCACAGACAGAGTGGCACAAGGTAGTGGCGTGGGGACACAGTGCAAAATTTGCTGAACAGTACATCAAGTGTGGTAACAAGGTTTTCATTGAAGGCAAGTTGTCAACAAGAAGCTGGGTGGATTCTGCAGGTGTGACCCGCTACTCGACGGAGGTCGTTGTAGTCAATCTGGAAAGTATGACGGCGGGCAAAACCAAGGAAGAAGAAGCTCCGATGCCGAATACTCCTCCATTTTAATTGAGGACAAGATGGCGGATGGTGAAAACCATCCGCCATCTGCTGTTTTTGTGATATGTATGTATATGGAAAATAACGGTACATTGCAAAATTTTTCAGAAGTGTCTCAAATAGTGCTTTATCAGCCAGAAGAGACAATTTCGATTGAGGTGAAGTTAGATGCGGAACATGACACTGTTTGGCTTTCTCAAGCACAAATGGCTGATTTGTATGGGACGCAGCGTCAGGCTATAACAAAACATATCAAGAATATATATAACTCTTATGAACTACAACGCGAAGAAACATGTTCCATTTTGGAACTAGTTCAGAAGGAGGGGGATAGAATGGTTCGTCGTAATGTTGAATTCTACAATCTTGATGTGATAATTTCTGTTGGATATCGAGTAAATACACGTCAGGGAATACAATTTCGTCAATGGGCAAATCGTGTCCTTCGTGACTATCTTCTTCGAGGGTATTCGATTAACCGCCAACTTGTAGCAATGCAGGAGCGAATAGACACACGATTTTCCAAACTTGAAGAAAGAGTGTCAAAAAACGAAGAACAGATCAATTTCTTCATCCGGACTAATGTACCTCCTGTTGAAGGAATATTTTATGAAGGGCAAGTGTTGGATGCCCGACTCTTTGCGGAACAATTAATACGCATAGCGAAACGTGAGGTGATACTAATAGATAATTATATTGATTCTCGTACGTTTGATATATTGGAATATCGTAATCAGGGCGTAGACGCTACTATTTATGTGGAGCGTATAGGTCGTGGTTTGCAAGCATTACAGTCTACTGCGCAAACCCAGAGTGGGCGTCTCGTCCGTCTAGCAGAGACTCGTCAACGAGTACATGATCGATTCCTTATTATTGACGATGAAGTGTACCATCTTGGTGCATCTCTCAATGAACTAGGAAAACGTCTTTTCGCATCCTCCCGTCTTCAAATGTCTAAGACAATTATCCTTTGTCAGATATGAATTGATAATTAAAGAGTAATCACTCACTGTTTGCTTTTTTATAGATTTTGTTTGCCATTTTTTTATAAAATCGTAATTTTGTAACCCGTTTGTAACCTGTTTTTAGAGAAAAACGATTAAGTGGATTTTGAAGGACTATTTGATAGTTTTTGTTCACGAGGAAATAAGGACGTTTATCCCTATCTCTTTCTTGTGTGATTAATCAAACTAATTATTATTATAAGATTTTGGTTGATGTGCGATTATGCTTAAAATAATTGCGTGGGGTGATGAATGATAGTCCAAAGACTGGGTATAGCAGGTTGTAATAAAAATTAATTTAAGAATGAAGGTACTTGTTACTGGAGCCAAAGGTTTTGTCGGAAAAAATTTATGCTCTCAACTTAGAAACATTAAAGATGCGAAGGCTAAATGGTATAACCTTCCGGAACCAATTGAAGCTATCTACGAATATGATATAGATTCTTCTATTGATGATCTTGATGCTTGGTGTAAAGATTGTGATTTTGTATTCAATCTTGCTGGAGTCAATCGTCCTCAGGATCCAAAAGAGTTTATGGAGGGCAATTTTGGCTTTGCCACAGTGCTGCTAAACACACTCAAAAAGTACAATAACAATTGTCCTGTGATGATTAGTTCCTCTATTCAGGCTACGCTTGCCGGCAGATTCGGTACTTCTGAGTATGGCAAGAGTAAGAAGGCTGGAGAAGAATTGATGTTTCAATATGGGGAAGAGACGGGAGCCAAGGTTCTGGTCTATCGTTTCCCTAATCTGTTTGGAAAGTGGTGCCGTCCTAACTATAATTCTGCTATTGCCACATTCTGCAACAATATAGCTAATGATCTTCCTATCCAGGTCAATGATCGTTCCGTTGAAATGGAGCTTTTGTATATTGATGATCTTGTAGACGAGATGATTGGAGCTCTTCGTGGAGAGGCTCATCGTTGTGAGTTTGACGGTGTTGAGACTGTTCCTGTTGAGAATGGCCGGTATTGTTATGTGCCTGTAACTCATAAGACTACACTTGGGGAAATTGTGGATATCATTAATGAGTGTGCTCAGGCGGCTTCTAATGTCGGAGGCATCAACATGATGGAATTGCCTCAAGGTTCTCTTCGCTATAAGCTGATGACTACTTATCTTAGCTATCTTCCAAAGGAGAAAGCTATCTATGATTTGAAAATGAATGTAGACCCTCGTGGCAGTTTTACAGAGCTTGTTCATTCTCTCAATTGTGGTCAGGTATCTATAAATATTTCTAAACCGGGAATCACCAAAGGCCAACATTGGCATCATAGCAAGTGGGAAACATTCATTGTGGTGGCAGGACATGGCCTTATCCAACTTCGTAACGAGGCAGATCCGAATGCTCCTATACTTAACTATGAGGTTTCTGGAGAGAAAATTCAGGCTGTCCAGATGCTTCCTGGCTACACTCACAATATCATTAATCTATCCGATACTGAAGATCTTGTTACTGTCATGTATTGCAACGAGATTTTCAATCCAAATCGTCCAGATACATACTTTGATCCAGTAGAAAAATAAAATATAATGGAACAGAAAACTCCTAAGTTTGACTATAGCGACGTAAAGTTCAAAGAGAATGGCAAACTAAAGCTTATTATCGTTGTTGGTACACGTCCTGAGATTATCCGTCTTGCAGCGGTCATAAATAAATGTCGTCAGTATTTCGACGTGATTCTTGCCCACACTGGTCAGAACTATGATTATAATCTTAACGGTGTCTTCTTTAAGGATCTGAAACTTGCTGATCCTGAGGTATATATGGATGCTGTTGGAGACGACCTTGGTGCTACTTGCGGTAATATAATCAATTGTTCATACAAACTGTTCAACCAGACTAAGCCGGATGCTGTTTTGGTGCTTGGTGACACAAACTCATGTTTGAGTGTCATTGGTGCAAAACGTCTGCATATTCCTATCTTTCATATGGAAGCAGGAAATCGTTGTAAGGACGAATGTTTGCCAGAGGAGACTAATCGTCGCATCGTCGACATCATATCCGACGTCAATATGGCATATTCTGAGCATGCACGTCGTTATTTGGCTGAGTGTGGACTTCCACGTGAGCGTACATACGTGACTGGATCACCAATGGCAGAGGTGCTTCATGAGAATCTTGCTGAGATTGAATCAAGCGATATCCACAAGCGTCTAGGTCTGGAGAAGGGCAAATATATCCTTTTGTCTGCTCATAGAGAGGAGAATATCGATACAGAGAAGAATTTCATCTCTCTATTCACTGCAATCAATAAGATGGCGGAAAAGTATGATATGCCAATCCTATACAGCTGTCATCCACGTAGCCGCAACAGACTCCAGGCTTCAGGTTTTAAGTTGGATTCTCGTGTGCAGGTGCAGCAACCAATGGGATTCCATGATTATAACTGTCTTCAGATGCACTCTTTCTGCGTCGTTTCTGATTCAGGTACACTTCCTGAAGAGTCTAGTTTCTATGCTAGCATTGGCAAACCGATTTCTGCTGTTTGTATCCGTACGTCGACAGAACGTCCAGAAGCTCTTGATAAAGCATGCTTCATTCTTTCTGGTATCGACACTAAGGGTCTTTTGCAGTCCGTTGACCTTGCTGTCCAGATGACGAAGGATGGCAACTACGGTATCCCTGTTCCAAACTACACTGATGATGTTTCCAACAAGGTTGTGAAGATTATTCAGTCGTATGTTGGTGTGGTGAATAAGATGGTGTGGAGAAAAGAAGTCTAAAGACGAAAGTCAAAAGACTAAAGACAGGGCAGGATATGGCGGAAAGGAATTTCGAGTCATTACGTGTTTGGCAAAATGCGAGAGTTTTTGTCAATGAGATATATGATCTTATGGCAGATAACAATGACTGGGGATTTCGTGATCAGATTCAGCGTGCCTCTGTTAGTATCATGAATAATATTGCAGAAGGGTTTGAATCCGGTTCTGATACTAAATATGCGAATTATTTGAATATATCTAAGGAAGTTGTTCTGAAGTTCGCAATATGTTGTACCTCTGCCTTGATAGAAAGTATTGTACACAAGAACAGTTTGAAAGTCTAAAAGCCCAAGACATTCAAATCTCATCTCAACTATATAAATTGATAGCATATCTTAACAATAATAAAAATAACCCGCTATAGACTCTCGACTTTAGCCCTTAGACTTTAGCCCTTAGACTTAAGTCATTAGCCTTTAGCCCTTAGACAACAAAATCATGTCAATTTTTGCAGGAAAAACTCTTATGATTACCGGAGGTACTGGATCATTCGGTAACGCTGTTCTAAACCGTTTTTTGAAAACAGACATTGCAGAGATTAGAATCTTCAGTCGTGACGAAAAGAAGCAGGATGATATGCGTCACGATTATCAGGCAAGATTTCCCGAATATGCAAACAAGATAAAATTCTATATTGGGGATGTCCGCAATAAGTCAACACTTAAGATGGCTATGCGAGGCGTCGACTATATTTTCCATGCGGCAGCATTAAAGCAGGTGCCATCATGTGAGTTTTTCCCTATGGAGGCTGTAAAAACCAATGTTATAGGTACAGACAATGTGTTGGATACTGCTATTGACGAGGGAGTAGAGTGTGTGATCTGTCTTTCTACAGATAAAGCGGCATATCCAATCAATGCAATGGGTATCACAAAGGCCCTTGAAGAGAAGATTGCAGTCGCAAAGTCTCGTAACTCATTGAAAACGAAGATATGCTGTACTCGTTACGGTAATGTGATGTGTTCACGTGGTTCTGTAATTCCATTGTGGATTGACCAGATCCGTAAGGGTAATCCTATCACATTGACAGAGCCAAAGATGACACGATTCATCATGTCTCTTGAGGAGGCTGTTGATCTTGTTCTTTTCGCATTTGAGCATGGAGAGAATGGAGATATCCTTGTTCAGAAAGCACCAGCATGTACAATCCAGACTCAGGCTGAGGCTGTATGTGAGCTATTTGGTGGCAAGAAGGAAGATATCAAGGTGATAGGTATCCGTCATGGTGAGAAAATGTACGAGACTCTTCTTACTAATGAGGAGTGTGCAAAGGCGGTGGATATGGGTAATTTCTATCGTGTGCCTGCTGATAACCGTACACTTAACTATGACAAATATTTCACAGAAGGAGATCAGAAACGTTGTGAACTATCTGAATTCAATTCCGACAACACTCGTCGTCTGAATGTAGAGGAGACAAAAGCTAAAATCGCTAGTCTGGAGTATATCCAGAATGAGTTGAACGGAGTGGTGAATTTGGCGAGATAAATGCAAGTAAGCATGCTGAAAGTGTAGGAGTTATGGTTCACTAAAGTTCTTGCCGACGCTGATAATGCTAAGGTGAGAACTTCATTTTTGGATCTCAATATTCTTTTTTCTGTTGGCTTGTTTGAATGTTGCAAACTTTAGTTTGATTTTGAAAATACAATATTGTCAAAATTACTTTAATAATTTAACTTATAACCAATTATGAATGATTATCAATTTGACCTTTTTGTTGAGGTTTTTAAGCTAGAAATGAAGAAGTATGCCACATCAAAGGCACAATGTGATGAAATAGATCGACAGACTAAAATAGCATCTCATAAAACAAAATCTGTAATTGCTGCAATTGAAGGTGATCTGCAAAAGGCTTTTATGGAATTGGGTATCGCAGAATACAAGCAACGTAATTATTGAATCGTTAATAGGTCTTTATCAAGAGCTATAGATTAATATGTCTAACCAAATATCAAATAACACTTCCGCAAATAACAAACGAATAGCGAAGAATACATTAGTTCTGTATTTTCGTACATTTATCACAATGATTGTGGGATTGTATACGGGACGTGTTATGCTTCAAGCATTAGGAGTTGACAATTATGGAATTAATTCTGTAGTTGGAGGTATTGTTGCGATGAGTTCGCTTATTACTGGTACAATGTCTCAAGCGATTAGCAGATATTTGACTGTAGCACTTGGAAAAGGAGACAAAGAGCAATTAAAAACTATGTTTTCCACGTCAGTGAATGCTCAAATATTAATGTCTATAATTGCTGTTATTGTATTAGAGATTGTTGGAGTTTGGTTTTTGAATACTGAAGCTAATATTCCAGAAGGAAGAATGGAGGCGGCAAATTGGGTGTTACAATGTTCAATTGTAAGTCTTGTAATTGGGTTGGTCAGTTCTCCATATAATGCAATAATAGTTGCACATGAACGTATGAATATATATGCTTATACAAGTATTGTGGAAGCCATTTTGAAACTTGGAATTTGCTTTGTGATAATGTCATATGGAGGGGATAGATTGATTCTACTTGCTCTTTTACAAGTGGCTGTTGGATTAGGAATGCGTCTATTCTATGGATGGTATTGTGGTCGTAGTTTTGAGGAAGCTACATATAATCCAAAAGTGTTTGACAAAGAATTGATGAAAGAAATAACAGTTTTCAGTGGTTGGAACATGTTTGGAAATACATCCTGGATATTGAACACTCAAGGTGTAAACATGCTAATAAATGTTTTTTTTGGTGTTGTATTTAATGCTGCTCAAGGTGTTGCAAATACCATCAGTCAATGTATAGACTCTTTTGTGACTAATTTCACGGTAGCCTTTAATCCGCAAATAACAAAAATGTTTGCATCTGGTGATTACGATTCTTGTTATCGCTTAGTGAATAGAGGCAGCCGGTTTACTTGGATGTTGATGCTACTGTTTATTGTTCCTGTATTTATTGAGGCGGATACACTGCTTTCTTTATGGCTTGTAGAGGTGCCAGATATGGCATCTGTTTTCTTGCGATTTGCCTTATTTAATTCTTTAGCATTAAAGTTTTCTCAACCATTATTTACACTTATTCATGCACATGGAAATATCAAACGTTATACAATAGAAGCCAGTATTGGAGGTTTTTTAATTTTTCCGTTAACTTGGATAATGTATCAATGTGGATATCCAGTGTGGTGTACATATCCAATTGCTATTTTTGTGAGATTTGCTATTGTTGCAATTCGTCTTAACCATTTAAGAAGAAACACATCTTATCAATGGCGAGTTTTTGTAAAAGAAACTATTTTGCCATGTGTAATAATGATCTTATTTTCTTTCTCTCTTCCATTAATAGGTGCATATTGGTGGAAAGAAACAATATGTAGATTTTTTATTCTTGTTCCAATTTCTGTTGTTTGGACAGGAATTGTTTGTTATGTTATCGGATTGACAAGAGGGGAGAAGAAAATGATTATCGAACAAGTAAAAAAAAGAATACATAGATTATAATCGGATTATGAAAAAAATTTTATCCAAAATATTTCGTTTTGTATTTGGACAAAAGATTTATGTAGAAAAAGTCACCAAACCTTATGTGATTAATTTGCAACAAGAAGGCCGCTTCGATGGTAAAGTTGCAATTGTTACAGGAGGAGGTGGTGCTATTGGAAGAGCTACTGCATGTAGACTTGCACTTGAAGGTGCCACTGTAATTATTTGCGGAAGAAATAAAGAAACCTTGGACTCTGTTGCTGATGAAATGAAGGGAGCAAGAGGAAAGATTGTGGTTTGTCCTACAGATATAATGAAAGAATCTGAGATTGAAGAATTAGTGTCTAAAACAGTTTCTGATTTCGACAAACTTGATTTTCTTATTAATATTGCAGGTGGATCTGCAAGAGAAAAAATGACTTCAATTGATGATCAAGAAGAAAGTGTCATAGATGCTGTAATTAATACAAATTTGACTGGAACGCTTCTTTGTTGTAAGCATGCCGCTAAACAAATGAAAATACAACATTTTGGAAGAATTATAAATACTGGATCTTCAGTTGGATTGCGAGGTTTAGCAAGATGCAGTGAGTATGCGGTAGCAAAGGCAGCGACGATAGCAATGACAGAAAGTCTTGCTATGGAGTTAGGAAAATATGGAATTACAGTAAATTGCGTTTCCCCTGGAATTGTACAAAGAGGTGAAATTGCAGAGGATAAATTACCTTATATAAAATCAACAAACTGGTTAGATTCATATTGTACGCCTGAAGATTTAGCCTCAATGACTTTATTTTTGCTTTCTAATGAAGCTAAATTTATTACTGGTCAAAATTTTGTTGTTGACGGAGGACGTTGTTTAGGATTGAAAGGAACAAAATAGTAAAAATTATGTATTCAAATAATAAAATGGTTCTTCAGTTGATATCTTTGCTGAAGCAGTTTGATATCAAACGAATTGTAGTATCACCAGGAAGCAGACATTTTGCTTTGGTTCATTCTTTGGAAGCAGATCCATATTTCAAACTATATTCAGTAGTAGATGAACGAAGTGCGGCTTTTTTTGCTCTTGGACTAATTCAAAAAACTAAAGAAAAAGTTGCTGTTACTTGTTCTTCTGGAACAGCATGTATGAATTATGGAAGTGCAATTGTTGAGGCATATTATCAGCGACTACCTTTATTGGTATTGTCAAGTGATAGAAACCCTCAGTTGCTTAATCAGATGGAAGACCAATTTTATGATCAGTTAGATACATTTAAGAATTGTACTAAATACCATGGACAATTACCTTTGATCAAAGATTCTACTGACGAATGGTATTGTAATCGAATTATTAACGAAGGACTTCTGGAATTAACACATCATGGAAATGGACCTGTTCATATAAATATTCCATTTATATCACATCATGATGACACTTTTCAAACAAAAGAGTTGCCAATTGTTCGTAAGATTTCCCTTCATAAAGCTGATGAAAAAAAAGAAGAATGGGCAGTTTTTGCCGAACATTTGAAGGGAAAGAAAGTTATGATTGTTTGGGGACAATCGGTTATGCAAAATGATGCTTTTAACAAATCGATAGATGAGTTCACAAATAACTTTGATGCAATTATTTTGACAGATAAAATAAGTAATTGTCATGCTCAGAATTCGGTCCTAAATACTACTGTAGTATTATCTATTCTTAATTCAGAAGAAAAGAATAATTTGAGGCCTGATGTGGTAATAACAATAGGAGGAAACTATATATTCAACAATGAGTTGAAAGCATTTTTAAAACTTGGTCATTTGGAACATTGGCAAGTAGGTTATGAAGATAAAGTGTGTGATCCATTCCATCAACTTACTGATATTTTCGAGATGAGTGAAACTACATTCTTTGAAAATATCACCGCAATTGCAGATTATTCGATTGAAGGAGAATATAATAAAAGTTGGCTTAAGATATCAAAATTACCGCCACTTCCAACTCCGTCATTCAATGAACTTTATGCAATTGGAGCAGTACTTAATAATTTGCCTTCAAATGTTGATCTTCAATTAGCCAATAGTTGTACAATCCGAATGAGTCATTTTTTCTCAACAGACTCCTCAATTTCAGTTAATTGTAATCGTGGAGTAAATGGAATAGACGGAAGTTTGTCAACTGCAGTTGGTTTTTCAGCAGAAAATGATAGACCAACATTTTACATTACAGGAGATTTGTCATTTTTCTATGATATGAATTCCTTATGGATACGCCATATCTCACCTCAAATGCATATTATGTTAATTAATAATGGAGGCGGTGCTATTATGTATGCTCCGTTGTGTGAAGAGTTTAGAAAAACATTGCCTCCACATATTGCAGCGTGCCATCATACATCTGCAAAAGGTTGGGTTGAGTCTTTAGGGTTTAGGTATCTGTCTGCATCAAATGCAAGTGAGGTGGATGATGCTATGACGACTTTCTTAGACATTAATTCGGATGTTCCTGTATTCTTTGAAGTTTTTACAGAAAGTATAAACGAAGATGTAAATAGCATTAAAGAATATTATGGTAGTATAAGAAAGATTTTTGTTAAAGAACCTTTTAGTTTTAAGGTCTCAAAAAAAATAAAAAAGTTAATGCCAAATTCTATTGTTTCTGTTGCTAAAAAGTTGATTAAAATTAAATCGTAACATTTTGGTTCCATGATATTCAAAAATGTTGAGTTGTTGATTTTGTTGAGTTGATATTATGATTCTTATTTGTTCTTTTTTATTACTATTTATATTTTTTTTATTGTCATTTTTTGTTTTCTTTCCAATTCGTAGAGTTGGCATAGTTAAATATGTTCTTATTTTGGAAGATACGACTCCATTGGGACGGATAACAAGGTGGTTTAGAAAATCACAAATGAGCAAGTTGTCAAAAGAATGGTACGATAAAACAAGAATTTTAGAGGAATCTCAAATACCACAGATAGATTGGGTTGAAGATAAATCGATCATGCCAAATGGTCAGAATGCATTTTATTGTTTGGATCAGTATTCTGATGATTGTCGGGATTTATTATGTTCAGAGTATAATGATCTGCCTCGAGAAAGAGGTTCTTGGAGAAGATCATTTTATACGAATGAGTATATGTTTTCTCCGTGTTATGCTCCGTTTCCAAAGTATAATATGGAGGTCTCCGATAGCTCATTATCAATAGTTACAGGATATAAATTGGATACATGGATATATCTTCCTTCAAAGAAAGAAGAATCAGAAATTTATGCCTTAGATTTTGATTTTGTTCCCAATGCGGTCATGAAAGAAACTTTTCAAATAGCTTTTTGTATGAGTTCTTTAGCAAGACGTCTAAGATTTATTATAGAAAATGACAATATTTTAAGATTTCAGGTTGTAGATAGAGGTTGTTTTCTAGGTTGGAAAAATAGACAATTATGGGACAAGTTTTCTAAGCCAACAAATGTCTGTCTTAATGAAAATATTCATGTTAGGTTAGAGGTCATTAAAGATGTTTATGCATTATATTTTGATGGAATACTTCAAATGGCTGTAAGAGTTGACGGTGGTGATAAATTAGGAAGAAATTGGGCTCTTATATTTTGGAATGGAATAGAGAAAAGAGATAATTTAGCCGTGGAAATAAAGAATTTCAAACTTTTCCGACCACAAGAAACTAATTGATTTATTTGAGGAAATATGAAAATAGGGATACTAACATTACCTCTTCACACCAATTATGGTGGAATACTTCAGGCTTGGACTCTTCAAACGGTTTTGGAGAGAATGGGTCATGATGTGAAGGTGTTGTCAAAGGATAAATATAAACTTTCACTTTTCTTTTGGTTGGTTAGAGTACCGTCTCGTATCGTAAGACGTATGTTAGGAAAGAATGTTGGTATTCTAAATGTAGTTCATTATAATAAAGTTTAAAATCAGATAAGGGTAAATATGAACCCGCAATAAATCAGTTTGTACATAGGAACAAACGTTATTTGGATAATATATCTGAAAATGTGGTTTATGTGTGGCTATTACGATTGGGGTTGTTATACTTGATAAGGAAATGAAAGATAAAATACTTGGAATAGTAAAGTTAAAACTTGGAGTGTGTCGAAAGGCGTGAAAATATTATTGTTGAAATGTTTGATTTTAGAGTATTCAAGGGAGGGTACGATAGGGCGAAGGTCAATGTACTAAAGAGTATAATGCCGTGTATAATAATATTACATCATCTGGCACCAAAGGGGTTTGACGACTTGAAAACAATTGCTATGTTTGGAGATTTTGTAATGTGGCTTTTTTTTGCAATGTCTGGATATGGGTTGGTTTATTCTTATATTAGAAATGAGCATTATATTGAAGGTTTTCTAAAAAAATCCTTATTAAAATTGTTCATTCCCTATTTTATAGCTTTAGTTGTTTTTGTAGTATATCGTTTTTTTGAGGGTATTGATCAACTAGAATTATTTAAGACCAAAGGGTTATATTCTTTTGTGCCAACATCTTGGTATATATATGTTCTCAGCTATTTTTATATATTTTATTTTGTTATTTTCAAATATTGCAAGACGTCTGTTATAGTTAAAGTACTATTGCTTTGCTGTTCGATATTTCTATATTGCTTTATTGCACCAAGAATAGGTGTGGAATCATGGAGATATAATAGGTGTCCAGGTTTTTGTATTGGTGCATTAATTGCGTTGGCAAACTCTACAATTATAGAAAAATTCAATAAACAGCATATCCTTTTTTTGTTGTTGATTTTTTTTGTTGTTGCATATTTTATGTTGAAGTACAACGCTGTTAACCTTTTTTCTCCGGAAGTGTATAGCATGACTATATTATCTTTATTTCTCTCTATGTATTTGTTTGATTTGCCTACATATCTAAAAGAATCAAAACTTATAAACTTCATAAGTTCTATTTCATTGGAAATGTTTATAATACAATATTTCGCTATTTATATTGTTATAAACGATTTGTCCATTAAGTCAACATGGATAGCTATTGTATTGGTTTTTGCCATTGATATTGCAAGTGCATGTCTAATTAATTATATGGTAAAAAGAATCCGTCAAATGTCTATATTTCAATAAAAAAGTTCAAAATGAAAATCGGCATATTAACATTGCCTCTTCACACCAATTATGGTGGTATACTTCAGGCATGGGCTCTCCAGACGATTTTGGAAAGAATGGGGCATGAGGTGAAGGTACTATCGAGGGATAAAAAGTATAAACTTACGCCGTTCTTTTGGTTGGTTAGAGTACCGTCCCGTATTATAAGACGTATGTTTGGAAAAAAAGTTGGTATTCTAAATGAAGTTCATTATAATAAAGTTCAAGAGCAGATAAGGGTTAATATTGAACCAACTATAAATCAGTATATTCATAGAGATAAAAGATATCTTGATAAGATTTCTGAAAACGATTATGATGGTTTTGTTGTAGGAAGTGACCAAATTTGGAGACCTAAATATATTAAAAGCACATTGAAGTCGACAATAGAAAATGCTTTCTTAGGTTTCGCAAAGTCATGGAATGTTCATAGAATCTCTTATGCGGCGTCGTTTGGAACTGATGAATGGGAATATACACAGGAACAAACAAAGACGGTGTCTGGTCTTATTCAGAAATTTGATGCTGTAAGTGTAAGAGAAAAATCAGGACAAGATCTTTGTCAAAAAAACTTAGGTATAAATGCTGAGCATCTTCTTGATCCTACGATGTTATTGAGTAAGGAAGACTATATATCTGCATTTAAGATAGAACAAGAATCTAAGAGTGATGGAAATCTAATGGTATATGTTCTTGATCATTCTAAAGAAAAAACTGATTTTATCAATTTAATTGCTAATAAAAAAGGATTAATGCCTTTTTCTGTTGGAGCAAAATTTGATGACTGGAGTGTTCCAATTGAAGAACGTATTCAGCCAAGAATTCAGAAATGGCTTAGAGGTTTTTATGATGCTGAATTTATAGTTACGGATAGTTTTCATGCATGTGTATTTAGTATATTATTTGGAAAACCTTTTGTGGCAATCGGAAATGCAAGTCGTGGACTATCTAGATTTGAGTCATTGCTTTCTCTTTTTGATCTTCATAAGAATTTAATTTCTGATTTTTCTCAGTATCGAGAAGATGATGATTATGCAATATCAGAAACTTCTTATCAAAAGTTAGATCAATGGAGAGAAAAATCGTTGACTTATTTAAAGAATAATCTATAATGGACAATCCTTTAATCTCAATTATCATTCCTGTATATAATGCAGAAAAATATCTGCATCAATGTTTGGACAGTGTTGTTGCACAGACTTATACGAATTGGGAATGTCTTCTTATTGATGATGGAAGCAAAGATAGTTCAGGTGTAATATGTGACGAATATGCTGCCAAAGACAGTCGATTCCGTGTATTCCATAAGGAGAATGGGGGAGTGAGTTCGGCGAGAAATTTGGGAATAAAGGAGGCTTCTGGTGAATGGATATACTTTTGTGATTCAGACGATTATATTTACCCTCAAGGGTTAGAAATAATGATGTCATATACGAATAATGACATTGATCTTGTAATGGCTGGTCATGAAAGAGTTGATGCTTCTGGAAAGGTACTTGATAAAGTGCCTAAATTACAGAATGAATTAATAGACAGAAAAACAGCTGTCGCAAGAATGTATGTTTTCCCGAATTTTGACTATGAGGGTTATTTATGGGATAAATTGTTTAGACGTTCATGTATCATAGAGAATAAAATAGAGTTTGATCCAAAAATTTCATTTAAGGAAGATAGCCTATTTTGTGTTCAATTTATATGTGCATCTAAAAGGAAAGTATTTTACACAACGAAAATAATTTATAGGTACATTCTCAATGAAACAAGTGCTATGGCCAAAACTCGTGCAGGAGGATATAATCCCAAGCATTGGACATCTTTAAATGCTCATTTAATTCAGATTGATATCTTGAGAAAGACGTACCCTAATCATGAGATTTTGCCTGTAGCAGAAGACCGAATGTTTGGCAATCTAATGTATAATCGAAACCTAATGGTTTCTAATAATTGTTTTGATAGACAGTTGTTTAATGTTTATAAAGATAAGGTTTTGTCTCATATGACTCAACCTATGAAATCTCGTTGTTTAATCAGATATACTCTTATTGGAAGAGCAATAAATAAAATCTTAAGACATTTTCATCTCCAAACTATATGAATATTGCAGTGATTTTTGCTGGAGGATCAGGTTCTCGTATGAATACGAAATCACGACCTAAACAGTTTCTTGAACTGAATGGCAAACCAATAATTATATATACGATAGAGCTATTCGATAATCATCCTGATATTGATGGAATTGTTGTAGTTTGTCTTGAAAGTTGGATTCCTTTTCTTCATAAAATGTTGAAGAAATTTGAAATTTCAAAGGTTGTTAGTGTGATATCTGGAGGCGTAAGTGGTCAGGACTCTATTTATAAAGGATTGTGTGCTGCAGAAGAATATGTAAATCAGAAAAATGATGAGAATACCATTGTCCTTATTCATGATGGAGTACGTCCATTAATAACTGAAGATACTATTACGGATAATATTTCTAAAGTAAAAGAATGTGGAAGTTGCATAACATGTGCTCCAGCTATTGAGACTGTAATTGTTGATAATCATGATAGTACACTTCGAATTCCCAAACGATCTGATTGTATGATGGCACGTGCTCCACAAAGTTTTTATCTAAAGGATATTATTGAAGCTCATAGAAAAAGTCAGCTTGAAAATAGAACAGATTTTATAGACTCTTGTTCAATGATGAGTCATTACGGATACAGATTGGGCCTTATTCAAGGTCCAATGGAAAATATCAAAATCACAACTCCTACTGATTTCTTTGTGCTTAGAGCAATGGTAGAAGTACATGAAAATCAGCAGATATTTGGATATTAAAATGGTTTATGAACTAACTTCTAAAATCAGTAAATGTCGTAACGAATTGATGGGCATAGCCATACTTGAAGTTATGTTGTGGCATTTACAGGAATCTGCTGGGGTTCGTAACCAGTTATTACAGGTTTTTACTAAGCTAATATACACTCCTGGATTTTTCTTTCTATCTGGTTTTGGATTGTTCTATTCTTTGTCTGGAAATTCTAATATTTTGAGTTTTTATCGGAAACGAATTTTTAGACTTTATTTGCCATATCTTATCATTTCTACACCATTTATATTGTATATAGGTATTCTTAAGGGTAAAATAATTGTAGATTTGTTAATGGATATAAGTACGTTAAATTTTTGGATAAGAGGAAATTATTTAGGAGTGTGGTATATTGCTGTGTCGCTAGTATTATATTTTATAGCTCCAATATTATATAGAATTATGTTTAGAATTCAAGATAAGTCATATCTATTAGCATGGTTGACTGTATTGGGATTCGCATTTTTTCTTTATATTCCATTCGATTTGCCTCATATATCACAGGGTGGACTTCTCGTGCTTATCTATTTCCTTTCGGGATGCTTGTTGCAGCATTTTCAAAAGAGAAAAGACCCATTACTATTGTAGATGGAATGTTTTTTTCTTTTTATTTTATATTTGGTTTTATATATGCAAGATCATATTGGATCTCGATTGTTTCAATCTTTGTGTTCGCAATAATATTAGGGGGTAAACTGAAAACTATAAAAAAGATATTATCATGGTTAGGAAAATATTCTCTAGAAATTTTTTTATTGCATATTATGATTGCTTATAGCGTAAAATTTACATTTGATAGCGATTTGTTTTATGCTTATATAGTTTCGGATGTTATCTCAATATTATTATGCAAGTATGTTTCTAATGGGATCTCTACAATTCTAAAATGAATATGAATAATATACAAATAAAGGATATTGAAGAATTTGCTTTGTCTTTTCCATTTTCAGAAGAATTAGAAAAATCAAGATTCCTAATTACAGGTGCTACTGGCCTAATAGGGTCCACTCTCGTTCATTGTCTTTTGGCATTGAATAAGGAGATAGAAATTACGTGTCCTGTTAGAAGCACAGAGAAAGCTAAATATATGTTTGCGGAGGATGCTAATAAATTAGATTTAGTAGAATGTGAGTTATTGCCATTTTTGACAAATCTTTCGGAATCATGTCACTTTGATTATGTTGTACATTGTGCAAGTCCGACTTCTGGAAAATATATGATTGAACATCCGGTAGAAACTTATATGTTGGCTGTTGATTCTACTCGTGCTATTCTTGAATATGCTCGAAAATCACAGATTAAAGGATTTGTATATATATCTTCTTTGGAGTATTATGGACAAATATTAGATGACTGTATAATTACGGAGAATATGCAAGGCTTTGTTGATAATACAGACCCAAGGAGTTCATATCCTTTGGGTAAAAGATCTGCAGAATATCTTTGCTCGGCGTATGCAAATGAATATGGAGTGCCTGTAAAAGTAGCACGCTTGACGCAAACGTTCGGAGCTGGTGTGGCTGCAGATGATAATCGTGTATTTGCTCAGTTTGCTAGAAGCGTTATAAATGGAACGGATATCATTTTACATACGACAGGAGAATCAGCGAAACCATATTGTTATACAATAGATTGTGTGTCTGCAATTATTTATATCCTTTTAAAGGGACAAAATGGGGAGGCATACAATGTGGCAAATCAAGATACTTATATAAGTATAAAAAATATGGCTGTGTTTTTGCGTGATAATTTTAATCCTCATATCGATGTGCGTGTGGAATTACGTATGGGAATGGGATATGCTCCAGTTACAAAACTTCATCTGTCTTCTGAAAAATTAATGTCTTTAGGATGGGTTCCTAAGAATGATTTAAAAAATATGTTTGATAAATTATTAAGAAGTTTTGAAGGTTAGATTATGGATAGTTTAATTGAAAAATACAAAGAAAAATTATTGGACCTTCTTGTTGCATTTGATAAGTTCTGCACGGATAATAATCTTAAATACTATGCAAGTGGAGGAACTGCTATTGGTGTAGTTCGTCATAAGGGGTTTATTCCTTGGGATGATGATATTGATGTTGTTATGCCTAGAGAAGACTATAATCGAATGATTGAATTAAGAAATACGTTAAATCCTAAAAAGTATTATATAAAAACTTTAGGTGATGAAGATTATATCTATGCATATGGGAAATTCTGTGATGCGCAAACTACACTAGTCGAATACAAAATATATCCTAGATGTATTATTGGTGTTAATATAGATATTTTTCCTATTGATGAAGTCCTTGATGATAGAGAAACTCTTTGCATAAAGAGAAGAAAATTTTATAGCTTACGTGAAAGATTTCTTATGACTTATCAGAAACTGTCAATGCGAAATTTATTGTCTTATTTAAAACATGGAGAAATAAAAAAAGCATTTGAATCACTTTATTATGGGGTGTTATCTTCTAATTTAAAAAAGAAAAAAACAAGAGATTTATTTATTGCCTTTGAAAAAAAATGGCAATTAGACAAAGGTGTTTTTCTATATAATCATTCCGCATTTTATCCTTTGGAAAAAGAACTTTTATCAAAGGATTGGTTTAGTGATTTTGTTTATATGCCGTTTGAGAATACTAAAATACGCATGATGAAAGGTTACAATCAATATTTATCTCAACTTTTTGGAGATTATATGACTCCTCCTCCATTGGATAAACAGGTATCACAACATAGTCACTATTATATCAATCTGAAAGAACGGTTATCAAGAAATGAAATAGAAGTAAGAATGGCGAGTGATGAATATTCTGTCTTTTAAATAATATAATAAATTATATAATAATTTTGGGGTAGGATTTGAGAAACAATATAAAAAATTGATATTTGTGTGTCTATGACTAAAGTTAGTGTAATTGTTCCTATTTATGGGGTTGAAAAGTATATTGAACGATGTGCTAGAAGTCTTTTTGAACAAACATTAGACGATATAGAGTTTATTTTTGTTAATGATTGTACCATGGATAACTCTATAGAAGTCCTTCAAAAAGTCATTAAGGATTATCCGGCTCGAAACTCGCAGATTAGAATTATTGAACATGACGTGAATAAAGGCCTTCCAGAAGCTCGTAAAACAGGAATTTTAGCTGCACAAGGAGAGTATATAGCTCATTGTGATAGTGATGATTGGGTTGATAAAGAAATGTATCGTGATCTGTACGAAAAGGCTATTGTTAATGATGCAGATATGGCTGTTTGCGATTATATTGAACATGATGGTTCACAACAAATATCTTATCATGTTGGTTGTTTGAGTGAAAATCCAGAAAAATTTGTTAGTGATATGATGTTTGAACGTACTGCTTGGGCAATATGGAATAAATTATTTAAGCGATGTGTTTATAAAAATGTTGTTTATTATCCATCTTATAATATGGGAGAAGATATGTTGCTAACGATACAATTGGCACTTAATTGTAAAAAGATAGTTCATATATCCAATCCATATTATTTTTATTTTTACAATTCTAATTCAATTGTAAGAAGTTCTAGTGATGAAGCAAAACTAAATAAATTTATTCAGTTCAAATCAAACTTAGAAGTTTTACTACAATTTCTTGATGAAAAAAAACAGGCAGGAAATTATCACGATGAAATGATTTGGCTCAAATATAAATGCAAATCTAAAATACAAGGAGATGGGGAATTGTTTAAGAATTTGTATAAAGAAACGTATCCATATGCTTTAATTAATATGTTTTTTTGCAAAAAAATAAAATTAAGAAAGAAAATTGCATGCTTATATCATAATATCAAACAAGTATTAAGATAATTGAATTTATGTGATTATTGAGTGTTCGTTTGGATGACTATTGAAATGTGATGTTGTCCTAGAAACATGTCAAAGAAATATTTTTTGAGCACAAATATCCGACTAGTGCTGAATTTATATATAAACTGATTTCTATATATCATTTTAGTGGTGAAACAAATTAATAATTGGTGGAAAGAGAGTCCAACTGAAGCTAAAAATAAGTTGTTTCTGTTTTTGATGTGTCCTTTATGGTCTTTTTTATATTCATTAAGAAATATTCATACTAGATCCACTTATAAGGTATTGTTTTGGTTTACTTTATTTTTTGGTATGTGTATGGTATATAATAAAGAGGTTCGTAATGATGGAAAGTTTCATGCGTATGAATTTCAGCAATATGGACAAAAAGATTTTGGACAATACGAAAGAGAAATTCATTCTTTTTTTTCAGTGGATAATAGTGAGGGTATTAAAGATATTTTTAATATTTCTGTGATGTATGTAGTGTCACGAGTTTCTGATAATTTTCATGTTTATTTTTTAGTCATTGCATTTTTTTATGCAATTGTAATGAGACGGGGGCTAAAACTATTTACATGTGAAGAAAAATTTGATAGGTCAAGGTCTTCATATATTCTGTTATATATTTTTTTCATATATCAATTTAGCAGTATAAATGGAGTAAGATTTGGAATAGCTGCGTGGATAGGTGTGTATTGCCTTTTTAAGATATTTCGAGACGGCAATAGTCATTATTTATGGATTGCACTATTGACACCTTTGATACATGCTTCTTTTATTATTTATCTGGGGATGGTCTTTGTCGCATATTTTTCACGTCGATATGAAAAAATTTGGTTCATGCTTTTCATTTTGAGTTTTATTTTTTCTGAATTTTCAATGTTATTATTGGCTCAAAATGTAAATCAACTACCAGGATTTATGGCACAATGGCTAGGGTCATATGTCCATTATAAAGAATGGTATCAAACAGAAGGGTCGGGTTTTTATTGGTTGAGTAATCTTTTGAAATTGGCCATCCGTTATTATTATGCCATTATGGTATATTTGATTTATAAAAATTCATCTTTGGTAAAAAGCAATGAAAAAACTAAAGATTTGTATCAAGTACTTTTTGTTTTTTTTTCTATAGCTAATTTTTTATCTGCAATTCCTTCTGCTGGACGTTTCTTGAATTTTTCACTTCCAATCATTGCATATATATGGCTTATTAATTTTAAAGGGTTCAAGTATGATAAATTTTTAATATTGTATTTGTTTCTGTCAATAGTATCTTTTAAGGAAACTTTTGATGTTTATAAAAGTCTTTTTGATCCTTGTTTCCTTTTTTCAAATCCTTTATATTTAATTTGGGAATATTTTTTTAATTATGATCCGATAACTCCGGAGCTCTTGAATGTAAGGTAAAAATCTTAAATATTTTATGTTGGGTATTTTAAGGAATATATTTTATTATTTTGCACTAATAAGGATAATACCTGTAGTATGTAGTGTTTGGTTTTCTGATAAAAAAAATTGCATTTTAAAAGATATTTTATTTTATAACAAGAAAAAAAATATGGTTGCCCCCCCTTTGGCGTCATTATGTAAACTCTTGTATTTGGATCCATATTACAGAGCAATTTTTTATCATAAAGCTGGTATACGGACCAAAATATTCCGTTTTTTGCTTCCTCCGGAAGACAAAATTACGATATCTCAATATGTTGTATTTAAGGGAGCTGTGTTTGCAGCTCATCCGTATAGCACATATATAAATGCAAAAGAGATTGGAGATAATTTCATTTTTCGTCATTGTACGACTTTAGGAAATAAATCTGATGACAAGCCTAATGATATTCCTACAATAGGAGATAATGTCACTCTTGGTGCACATGTGATTATATTGGGCAATGTTCATGTTGGAAATAATGTAATTGTAGGTGCTGGATCTGTTGTTGTCAAGGATATTCCTGATAATTGTGTTGTTGCTGGGAATCCAGCCAAAATCATAAAAAAATTATGAACATACTTTTATCAACATCATGTGCAATCCCTTCTGGTGGAGGAATTGCTTCGTATAATGAAGAATTGGTAAATTTATTTGGTAGAGAACATTCGTTATATTTAATAACGGCTTCAAAAGAAGAGAATGTTTATGGATATAAAGAAACAGTATCTTATTATGGCAAGGATTATAAGACATTTATATATGCTAGAGATATTTTAGATAAAATAGATAAGTGGAAAATTGATATTGTTATTAATAGCGATTGTCCATTGATTGCGGTTCTTGCACCGTATATTAAAGTTCCTATTATTTCGATCAGTCATTTTATTAATGGTCGGTTGGCTTTATCGGCCGGTTATAATGCTAATTATTTGAGTGCGATTGTTAGTTTGTCTAATTATGGTAAGGATTATTTAATAAAAACATATAATATAAAGGAAGAATCAAAGGTAAAGGTGATTTATAATTTTGTAGCAGACAAAGAAATGCCATTTCCTGATAATAAAATAAATAGGACCCCATTGAAAATTGTATATCCAGGGGGAACCTCTATTAAGAAGAGTTTTGAAGTTGTTATGTGTGCTCTATATAAACTTCTTAAAACTAATCTTAATTTTAAATTTATTTGGTTGGGAAATACGTTGTTGCCTTCTGCAAAATTTAGTAAGCATAAGGATTTGAGACAATTCTTTGAAGATGACAATCGTTTAGAAATAAAAGGAAAGGTTTCAAGAGAGGAGGCAATTCATTATATTGAGCAAGCAAACATTTTTTTATTGCCATCTCGGGGAGAGGGATGTCCAATGACTCTGTTAGAAGCAATGAGGGCAGGTTGTATTCCTATTGTGAGTGATGCTAAGCATGGAAGTGTTGAAATTTTGCAGTCTGGAAAATTTGGTAAAATTGTAAAACAAGGAAGTAGTACTTCTTTATTTGATGCGATTGAAGATATTCTTGTAAATCATGGCAATTATATTAATGATTATAAAAATACTTTTACATATTCAAGAAATACGTTATCTCAAAATATTTGGGCACAACAAATGAAGAACTTGTTTTTAACTGTTAGAAGTCATTCTAAAGAATATAAAATTTTAGAAGAAGAGGATTATGCACTAAATTGGAAAAACTTTGATAAACGGTTAAAGAAGGAGAGGTGCAAAGAACAATTTGATAGCTTGGTTTGTAGGTTGTATCTTGAATATTTATATTATTTTATAAAATAATCAGTTATGCCGAAACTATGTTTGATATTTAACACCGCACCACATTATCGTGAATCTATATATACATTAATTGATCATGAATATGAATGTGAGTGGCATTTTGGTGAAAAATTAGGAGATATCCAAGAAATGGATTATTCTCTTTTAAACAATGTGAAGCATTATACAAGTTGTGGAAATCCATCTAAATTATATTGGAAAAAAGGCATTCTTTCACTTTTATTTAAGAAAGAGAATAATGTTTTTTTTATGCTCGCAGAAAGTCGAAGTTTGACAGATTATGTTTTTTTGGGTTTGTCTCGTCTGTTGAAGAAGAAGGTTTATGTATGGTCGCATGGATGGTATGGCAAGGAAACAAAGTTTGAATCTGTATTAAAAAAGTGGCAGTTTAATCATGTTGATGGTATTTTCGTATATTCAAACTACGGAAGAAATTTGATGATTGAACAAGGTTTACCATCTGACAAAATATTTACAATTCATAATTCTCTTCATTATGATCAGCAAAAAGCTTTGCGTGAAAGTATAATTCCCTCGTCAATCTATAAGGATTATTTTAAGAATGGAAATCCGATTTTAATTTTTATTGGACGTTTGACAAAAGTAAAAAAATTGGATATGCTTATAGAAGCGTTGGCAAAAATGAAAGTTGAAAACGAGAATTATAATTTAGTTTTTGTTGGAGATGGTGAAGAGAGAAAAAATCTAGAATCGAAGGTTAAGTCTTTTGGACTTAGTGATAATGTTTGGTTTTATGGAGCTTGTTATGATGAAAAACAAAATGCAGAACTTATTTATAATGCTGATTTATGTGTTTCCCCTGGAAATGTTGGATTGACAGCTATGCATGCACTCGTATTTGGATGTCCTGTCATAACTCACAATTGTTTTAAATGGCAGATGCCTGAGTTTGAAGCTGTTCATCCAGGAGTGACGGGTGATTTCTTTGAGATGGATAATGTAGTTTCTTTGTCTAAGGTTATCAGTAAATGGTTTGCTGAAAAATCAGTTGATAGAGATGGTGTTCGTAAGGCATGTTTTAATGAGATCGATACTCAATGGAATCCATATTTTCAGATGGATGTTATAAAGAAAAACTTGAAATTCGAATAATGCCCAAACTTCTTCAAATAAATATAACCGCTAATTGGGGTTCAACAGGTAAGATTGCAGAACAGATAGGCATTTCTGCGATGAAACAAAGCTGGGATAGCTATATAGCATACGGCCGATGGTGCAATCCTTCTCAATCCCATTTGATAAAAGTTGGAAACAAGTTGGATATGTATTTGCATTATGGAGAGCAAAGAATACGAGATAATGAAGGATTATGTTCGCGTGGCTCAACTAAGAATTTAATCAAGCAAATAACAGAGATTAAACCAGATATTGTGCATTTGCATAATATCCACGATCATTATTTGAATTATAAATTGCTTTTTGAATACCTCAATCAGACGAACATTAAAGTAGTTTGGACATTTCATGATTGTTGGGCTTTCACAGGACACTGTTTCCATTTTGTTACGAAAAATTGTGAACGATGGAAATCTGGATGTTTTGATTGTCCATTGAAGAATGAATATCCTAAAACTTTATTGGATAGATCGAAAGAGCATTACGAAATAAAAAGAAATTTATTTGGCGATTGTAAAAATCTGACAATAGTTCCTTGTTCTGATTGGATGGGTGATTTTGTAAGAGAATCTTTTTTGAAAGACAAAAATATTCATGTCATTAAGAATGGAGTTGATTTGAATGTTTTTAAGCCTGTTTCTAATACAGAAGAAAAAGAAGAAGGAAGTTTCAATATTCTTGCCGTTTCCAATGTATGGAATAAAGACAAAGGATTAGAAGATATTTATAATCTTAGAAATATTCTTCCTGCAGAGTATAAAATAACTATGGTTGGTCTTTCTGCAGATCAAGTCAATAGACTTCCTTCTGGAATTGTCGGAATTCAAAGGACGCAAAATGTTCAAGAATTGGTTCAACTCTATTCAGATGCTGATGTATTGATTAATCCGACTTACGCAGACACATTCCCAACTGTCAATCTAGAAGCTCTTGCTTGTGGCACTCCTGTTATTACTTATAAGACTGGAGGTTCTCCAGAGGCAATAGATGAAAATACAGGAGCCGTTGTTGAACAAGGTGATTTGAATGCATTGTCAGAAACAATCAAAGAGTTTCAAGTCTTAGGTTTCAAGCAAAAGCATTCTGTTGATTGTAGAAAGCGATCAGAGGCGCATTTTGATAAAGACAAGTGTTTTGAAAAGTATATTGAGCTATATAATGGGTTGCTGAAATAAAATGATAAATAATATAGATTTCTCAAATTTCAAAGGTTTTTTTCAAACAGGTATTCCTGATGAGATTCTTTATTCGTCATTTTTATTATGTGTAGTATTAATATTGTTTGGCTTTTTTTCTTCATATGTAAAGGATAAAAAGCATTTTGTATTTTGGTCTCTTTTCGTTGAGTACATATTGGTTGTATTATGTTCTACAGTTGTATGTCGGAGTTGTCTTGCCGAGGCTCGCATTGAACCTATGCCTTTTGGGGATTATATTGCTATAGCAAATAGAACGCCTGGTGTTAGTGTGTGGGATATAATCTTAAATGTTGTTTTATTTTTGCCATTTGGCTTTTTATTATCTGCAATTAAGCAAACTTGGAATTGGCAGAATGTATTATTGTCAGGATTGGGCTTTTCATTCTGTATAGAGTCTATGCAATTTATATTTTCTAAAGGAATAGCTCAAACAGATGATCTAATGCATAATTCCTTAGGTACATTATTAGGCTATTTTATTTTTCAAATGATGAGAAAAATAGTAAAGAGCAACAGAAATAATGTTAAGTTATGTATAAAAAATGAGTGATAAGAAAAAAATCCTTTTTGTTTGTCAATACTTCTATCCTGAGGTGTTTAGAGGAAATGATATTGCATTTCATCTTGCTGAGCAAGGTCATGATGTGCATGTGGTGACTGGTGTTCCAAATTATCCGAAAGGAAAATTTTATCCAGGATATGGAATTTTCAAGAAGCATCAGGAAGAGATAAATGGAGTGAAGATCACTCATCTTCCGATCATTCCTCGTGGCAACAGTAAAATCATGTTGATGCTGAACTATTTCAGTTATATGATAATTGGATGTCTTTATATGCTATGGCATGCCATGTTTCGTAAATATGATATGGTGTTTTGTCAGCAGTTGTCGCCAGTGATGATGTCTATACCAGCAGTGCTATATAAAAAGCTTCGTAATGTTCCTCTTTATACATGGGTTCTTGATTTATGGCCAGAAAGTTTGGCAGCAGCAGGAGGCATCAATAATAAATATGTGCTTGGCTTTTTTGATTTGTTTGTTAAATCAGAATATAAAAATTCAGACAAAATTCTTACAAGTTCACGAAGTTTTTATCAGAGTATTTTGAAATATGGTGATTATAAGGATAAGATAGTTTATTATCCTCAATGGGGAGACGGTGAGAGTGCATCAAAGATCCAAGATTCAGATTTCAAAATGCCGGATATTCCAGAAGGATTTGTGATTATGTTTGCAGGAGCTGTTGGTGCGGCTCATGGAATGGAGTGTAATTTAAGAGCTGCTCAGCTAACTAAAGGAAATCAGAACATCAAATGGGTAATTGTAGGAGACGGAAGAAAATTGCCATGGGTGCAGCAATATATCAAAGACAATAATTTGGAAAATACTGTTTATACTTTGGGGCGATACCCATCAGAAACGATGACTTTGTTCTTTGAAAAGGCAGATGTCATGTTGGTATCATTGACAGACTCTCCGTTATTTAATTTATATGCACCTGCAAAAATCAGTAGTTATATGGCGTCTAGTCGCCCTATAATCGCATGCTTGAATGGAGAAGGTGGTGATGTTGTGAAAGATGCGGGTTGTGGATGGAGTGTAAAAGCTGGAGATGTGGAAGGCTTGGCAAATCTAGTGATAGAATTATCAAAAACGCCAAAGGAAATACTTCAAACATTGGGTGAGAATGGTCGTAAGTATTATGATGAAAACTTCGACAAAGAAAAATGTTTGAAGAAGTTGGATGAAATTATAGGATTGTGATAATTTGACATTCTCTAATGAAAAGGCAAGAAAAGAATTAGGCTGGGAGCCGTTGGATGTGTTGGAAAATTATAGGGTATAATCTCCCTCCCAGCGTCGAAGACGCGATACACCCAGCCCAGGGTGTTAACCCTGGGCAATCGATGGCAATCGATTGAGGGGAAAATCGAATGGTCGGATTGACGGGACGAACGATTCCAATCGATAGGTGTGGATGATATTGCAATCGATAAAACTCTATAGGGGGCATTGGGGTAAAACAAATGAAATC